>JAHECP010000042.1 GCA_024641665.1 Acidobacteriota bacterium | reverse complement strand
GGGGGCGGAGGCGCCGCGCCGGCGCGGCCGGCCTCACGCGCCGCGCGCGTCAGCGCCGCCACCCCGCGCTGCAGCCGCTCGATCTCGCCCTGCTGCGCCGTCGCGCGAGTCTCCAGCTTCGAGATGCGCCACCGCGAGCGGAGCGAGGACACGAGCGACAGCACCGGCAGCAGGATCGCGACGGCGAAGACGAACAGGACGACCAGCAGCGCCTCCACACTCGCTCCTTCGACTGTGCGAACACCCGCGGCCCGGGCCGGGCCCGCCAAGTTTAGCAATCAGCGTGCCCTCGCGCCTCGCGCGGCCCGGGCTGCCCACCCGGTGACAAAACCGTGCAGTTGCGTGCGATCTCAGTCAGCCGCGAATCGATTGCCGGACTTCCGGCGGCCATCTGGCCCACGAAGACTGTGATCGGACGTCCCGCCGCGCGACACCACGGCATGCCCACGGCATGCCCACGGAAGTCGCCGCGCGCGGAACACGTACCCGGAGAACCCGAGAACCCCCGAACCCGTACCAAAGCGGAACCTTACGTCCACCCTGTGCGTCCTGTCTCAGTAGTCTTCTCTCCTCCGGTCAGGAGTCTGTCGATGTCCACGCTCCTCCAGGATCTTCGCTACAGCCTGCGCGTCATGGTGAGCCGGCCCGGCTTCACGGCCATCGCCGTCGTCGTGCTGGCGCTCGGGATTGGCGCCAACAGCGCCGTGTTCACGCTGGTCAACGAGCTGCTGCTCCGCCCCCTCCCCGCCGAGCGGGCGCCGGGCGAGCTGGTGGGCATCTACAGCAAGGACCGCGTGCGCCCCGACAACTACCGGGGCTTCTCGTACCCCAACTACGTGGACATCCGCGAGGGCGCCGACACCTTCTCGAACGTCCTGGCCGAGGGCATCGCGCTCGCCGGCATCACCGAGGGCGACACCACCCGCCGCTCGTTCGTCTTCATCGTCTCGTCGAACTACTTCGAGACGCTGGCCGCGCACCTCGCCCTCGGTCGCACGTTCACGCCCGAAGAGGAGCGCCCGGGCGGCCAGGCGCGGGTGGCGATCGTCAGCTACCCGTACTGGCAGAAGCACGGAGGCCAGCCGGACATCCTGGGCCGCACGGTCAGGATGAACGGGCGCGACTTCCAGATCGTCGGCGTCACGTCCCGCGGGTTCACCGGCGCCAACCCGATGCTGGCGCCAGAGGTCTACGTCCCGCTCGGCGCCTACGAGCTCGTCGTCAACGATCTGTTCCAGGACGACACGGCGCACACGAAGCTGGATGACCGCCAGAACCAGGCGCTCGTGCTGATCGGCCGGCTGCGGCCGGGCGTCACCCAGGAGGCCGCCGCGCCCGAGCTCGACGCGCTCGCGCGCCGGCTCGAGCAGGCGTACCCCGCTGCGAACAAGGACCAGACGCTCGTCACCCACGGGCTGCGGCGCATGGGCATCAGCACGAGCCCGGGCGACGATGGCGAGGTCGCCGCGGCGTTCTTCCTGCTGCAGGCCATGGCGGCCGTCGTGCTGCTCATCGCCTGCCTCAACCTGGCCAACATGCTGCTCGCCCGGGCGAGCGCACGGCGCAAGGAGATGGGCATCCGCCTGGCGCTCGGCGCCGGCCGTGGGCGCATCGTGCGGCAGCTGCTCGTCGAGGGCTCCTTGCTGTCGCTCGCCGGGAGCGTGGCGGGCCTCGTCGCCGCCTACTGGGCCATCCGCGTGCTCGTGTCGTCGTTCATGGTGGCGATGCCGGTCACGATTGACTTCGAGCCGCGGCCCGACGCGCGGGTCGTCGTCGCGACGCTCGGCTTCGCGGCGCTCAGCACGATCGTCTTCGGTCTGTGGCCCGCGCTGCGGCTGGCGCGCACCGACGTCGTGCCCGAGCTGAAGGAACAGACCGGCGACCACGCCGAGGGGCGCCGCCGGTGGTTCACGCTGCGCCACGCGCTGGTCGTCACGCAGATGGCGCTCTCGCTCGGCCTGCTGACCGCCGGCGGCCTGTTCGTGAAGAGCGCGATTGGCGCGGCGAGCGCCGACCCGGGCTTCCCGTTCCGCGACGGGATCGTCGCGAGCGTGGACCCGGGCCTCGCGGGGTATCCGGAGGCGCGCGGCCGTGAGATCTACCGCGAGATCCTCGAGCGCGTGCGCGCGCTGCCCGGCGTACGCGCGGCGAGCGTCGCGTCGCTCATCCCCTACGGCGAGGTGACCGAGGGCGGGACCGTGCGACGCCCGGGCACGAAGGGCGACGAGGGCCGCGCCTCCGCCATCTCGAACGTCGTCTCGGCCGACTACTTCGCCTCCCTCGGCCTGAGCGTGATCCGCGGGCGCGGCTTCACGGCGGCCGAGGAGCAGTCGCCCGACGGCGCCCGCGTGGCGCTCGTCGACGAGCCGCTCGCCAAGCGCCTGTTCCCGAACGAGGACCCGATTGGCCAGCCGATCGTGTTCGTGAAGGACGACCAGACGCCCAAGGGGCTGCCGTACCAGATCGTGGGCGTCGTGCCGGGCCTGCGTCACGACCTGTTCGACCGGGCGCCGGTGGCGCACGTCTACACGCCGTTCGGCCAGAACTACCACTCGTGGATGAACCTGCACGTGAAGCTGGCGGGCGGCGGACAGGCGGCCGAGGCCGCCGCGATCGCGGCCGTGCGCGAGACGATCCGCAGGGTGGACCCGCGCGTGCCGGTGCTGTCGATCAAGTCGCTCGAGAACTACCGCGAGACGAACCTGTTCCTGTGGGTGGCCCGGACGGGCGCGAAGTTCTTCGCCACCTTCGGTCTGCTGGCGCTCTTCCTGGCCGTGGTGGGGATCTACGGCGTGAAGGCCTACGTCGTGTCGCTGCGGACGCGCGAGATCGGCATCCGCATGGCGCTCGGCGCCGCGCCCAGCGACGTGCTCTGGCTCGTGCTGCGCGACGGCCTCGCGCTCACCGGCACGGGCGTCGTCGTCGGGCTGGGTCTTGCGGCCGCCCTCGGCATGGCCGTCTCGGGCATGGTCTACGACTCGAAGCCGTTCGACCCGGTCGTGTACTCGGCCGCCGTCGTCGTGCTCGTCGCCGCCGCCATGCTGGCCACCTACATTCCCGCCCGCCGCGCGATGAGGGTGGAGCCGACGAGGGCGTTGAGGACGGAGTAGGACGAATGTCGAATGTCGAATGCGGAATGTCGAATGTCGAATTGGAGCTTCGGATCACGCGGTGGCAGCGTGACACGAGCTTTTCATTCGACATTCAGCATTCGACATTCAGCATTCGCTCAACAGTGTCTTGATCGCCTCAGCCGAGATCACCTTCCCCGTCACCTTCACCTTGCCGTCCACCACGAGCGCCGGGGTCGAGATCACGCCGAACGACGTGATCTGGGCGATGTCGGTCACCTTCGTCAACTCGTAGGCGAGGCCGAGCGCCTGCGCAGCCTCTTCCGTGTGCTTCGCCAGCATCTCGCATTTCGCGCAGCCGGTGCCGAGAATCTGCAGCTTCTTCATGATGAGGGTTGCTCCCGCAATCAAAACAGCACGTTGAACAGGTAGCCGACGGCCAGGATGCCCGTGCCGACGACGCCGATGAACGCCGCGATGAGCGTCGGCTTGAGCACCTTGCGCAGGATGACGGTCTCGGGCAGCGAGAGCCCGATCACCGCCATCATGAACGCGAGCACCGTGCCGAGCGCCGCGCCCTTGTCGAGCAGCGCCTGGACGATGGGGATGATCCCGGCCGCGTTCGAGTACATCGGGATCCCCAGGGCGACCGCGGCGGGCACGCTCCACCACGCGCTCTTGCCCATGAGCGACGCCATGAAGTTCTCGGGCACGTAGCCGTGGATCGCGGCGCCGACGGCGATCCCCGCCACGACGTACGGCCACACCTTGCCGACGATGTCCCGCACCGCCTGCCGGCCGGCCGCCACGCGGTCCGGCCAGGCGAGCCGCTCGTCGGGGAGCTCCGCATCGGCCGCGTGCGTGCGGAACACCCAGTCCTCCACGTGGCCCTCGAGCCGCAGACGACCGATCGTCCAACCCGACGCCACGGCAATCGCGACGCCGGTGCCCGTGTAGATGGCCGCCACCTTCCAGCCGAACAGGCCGAGGAGCAGGACCACCGCCACCTCGTTCACCATGGGCGCCGACACGAGGAACGAGAAGGTCACGCCCAGCGGCACGCCGGCCGTGACGAAGCCGATGAAGAGCGGCACGGCCGAGCACGAGCAGAACGGCGTCACCGTGCCGAGGAGCGCCGCGAGCACGTTCCCCGCCGACTCGCGCCTGCCCGCGAGGATGCGGCGCGTGCGCTCGGGCGTGAAGAAGGACCGGACGATGCCGACGCCAAAGACGACGAGGAGGAGCAGCAGCAGCACCTTCGGCGTCTCGAAGGCGAAGAACTCGACGGCCGAGGCCAGCCGGGACCCGCGGCGCATCGCGAGCGCGCCGTAGGTGAGCCAGCCGGCGAAGGGCCCGAGGTACGCGTAGACGGCCACCCAGAGGAGGAGGGCGGCCGGCCACTTCCAGAGCGATTTCCAGTCCATGACGGCCATGCGAGTGTCGAATGTCGAATGTCGAATGTCGAATTAGAGCAACAGATCACGCTGGCGGTGTGACGCAAGGTCCTCCATTCGACATTCGTCATTCGACATTCAGCATTCATCGTCGACGACAAGCGCCGTCGTCTTCGTGCGCCCGGCTTCCTCGTCGAACCAGTGCCGCGTGGCCACGCAGACGTGGCACACCGACAGCATGACGGGCACCTCGACCAGCACGCCCACGACGGTGGCGAGCGCCGCGCCCGACCCGGGTCCGTAGAGCGCGATCGCGGTGGCCACCGCCAGCTCGAAGAAGTTCGACGCCCCGATGAGGGCGCCGGGCGCCGCCACGGCGTACTCGACGCGGAAGAGCCGCATCAGGCCATAGGCGAGCGACGAGTTGAAGTACACCTGAATCAGGATCGGGATCGCGATCAGGACGACGTGGAACGCCCGCGTCGTGATGTTGTCGGCCTGGAACGCGAAGATCAGCACCAGCGTGGCGAGGAGCGCGAGCACCGTGATCGGGTGGAACGCCGCGAGGAACCGCGTCTCGAACCACACCAGGCCGCGCCGCCGAATCAGCCACGCGCGGCTCGCGGACCCCAGCGCGAGCGGGATCACGACGAAGATCACCACCGCGTACAGCAGCACCGCGAACGGCACCGTGAGGTTCGACGCCCCAGTCACGAGCAGCGTGACGATGGGCGCGAAGGCCACCAGCATGATGAGGTCGTTCACCGACACCTGCACCAGCGTGTAGGCGGGGTCGCCGTCGGAGAGGTACGACCACACGAACACCATCGCCGTGCACGGCGCCGCGGCCAGGATAATCACGCCCGCCGTGTACTGGTCGGCCAGCTCGGGCCCGATGAGCGGCAGGAAGAGGTGCCGGAAGAACAGCCAGCCGAACAGCGCCATCGAGAACGGCTTGACGAGCCAGTTGACGACGAGCGTGATGACGAGGCCGCGCGGGCGCTCCCGGACCTTCAGGATGCTCGAGAAGTCGATCTTGAGCATCATCGGGTAGATCATCAGCCAGATGAGCACCGCGATCGGGACGTTGATCTGGCTGCCGGCGCCGAACTCGAGCCGGCGGAGCGTGTCGGTGAGGCCCGGCAGCAGCCGTCCGGCGGCCACGCCGACGATCATCGCCAGGCCGACCCACAGCGTGAGGTAGCGCTCGAAGACGTTGAGGCGCTTGGACCGGGTCACTGCCTCGGCCTCCTGTTCTTGCCCCGTGCGGAGGCTGCGCGGCGGCCGCGGGTGGCGAGACCGGTGCGGCAGAAGACCTCGACCGGCACGGCCGTGACGCCGCGCACCGCGTCGCGGTCGGCGGCTGCGACCGGGTCGTCCGCCACGAGCGCCAGCGCCTCGTCCAGCAGCCGGGCGAACGGCCCGCCGGCGCGCAGGCGGTACTCGACCCACTTGCCGCGCTTCTCCTCGGCGACCAGGCCGCCGCGCTTGAGCTCGAGCAGGTGGCCCGAGACCGTGGAGGTCGCGAGCTTCAGGACGGCGGTCATCTGGCAGACGCAGAGGGGGCCGTCGCGCAGCATGGCGAGCAGGCGCAGCCGCGCCGGGTGCGCGACGGCCTTGGCGGCCTGGACGGCGCGATCGAGCGGCGGCTCGAGCGCCGCCGCGGGCGCACGGGCCGTGTGAGGGCTGGCAACGCGATCGAGCGGCGGATTCTTCACGATCATGGTCATCCTCGCGCCTTCGGTTCGGCGGGCGCCTGTTCGCGGCCGATTTGCCGGAGCCGCGTCTCGAGCGCGAGCCGGCTGAGCTTGTCGAACGGCAGGCTGGCGAACAGCTCGATGCGGCGCCGCAGGATCAGAAAGGCCTCTCGAAAGGCCTTGCGCTTGTCCTCGTCCGAGCCGGCGACGGTGGCCGGGTCGGGAACGCCCCAGTGGGCGGTCATCGGCTGGCCCGGCCAGAACGGGCACGTCCCGGCCGCCGCGCGGTCGCAGACGGTGAACACGAAGTGCATCTCGGGCGCGCCGGGCGCAGCGAATTCGTCCCAGCTCTTGCTCCGCAAGCCATCGGTGCGGATGTGCTGTTGCGCGAGCAGCTCGAGGACGAAGGGGTTGGCGCGGCCGGTCGGGTGGCTGCCCGCGCTGTAGGCTCGAAACCGTCCCCGGCCGATGGCGAGGTTGTTCAACGTCGCCTCGGCGAGGATCGAGCGGGCCGAGTTGCCCGTGCAGAGGAAGAGGACGTTGAGCGGCGACGCCATGGACCCCCCCGGTCGTTGCGTCATTTCGTTACTTTACGAAATATAGCACGATCGGAGGCCGGACGTCAGCTCTCCCGGGAACCGGGGCGGAACCGGACGCGTCACGCCTTCGCCGTCATCGCCCTGCGCCGCTTGCGCGCCTCGTCATGGGCCGAGCCCTCCCGGACCATCCGGCCGCCGCACGCGGGGCACCGCATCTGCAAGCACGGCGTGCCGCGCTCATGCGGCACCCGATGCTCGCACTTCACGCAGACGCAAAAGCCTCCCGGTCCGAGACGCTGAGTCTGCTTCTTGGTCATCACATGCTCCCTTGCTGCCGATGGCCTCGGCGCACGAGCGCCCGGCAGGTTCTGGGCGCGTCAGCGCCCGAACTCGAGCCATCGTGCCGTCTGGTAGACGAGCGACCCGGCCGTCAGGGCGACCAACAGGTGCAGCAGGACGCTGACGAGCGGCCACCGCCAGCTCCGCGTCTCCTGCCGCATGGCCGCCACCGTCGCGACGCAGGGAACGAACAGCATCGTGACCGTCAGGAAGGCGAGGCCGGAGGCAGGTGCGACGTGGGCGGCCAGCGTCTGCGCCAGGTCGGCGCCCGGCGCACCGCCGCCGTACAGGATGGCCAGCGTCGCAATGGCGTTCTCCTTTGCGACGAAGCTCGACGCGAGCGCCACGATCAGGCGCCAGTCGAAGCCCATCAACGCGCCAACTGGGGCGAGCGACCGGCCGAACCGCGCGAGGTAGCTCGTCTCGATCCCGGGCCCCGGAAAGCTCGCGGCGGCCCACACCACCACCGAGACGATCAGGATGATGCTGGCGGCGTTGCGCAGGAACTCGAGCACGTGCCCCCAGATGAACGCCAGGATGGTCCGCGCGTTCGGCAGGTGGTAGAGCGGCAGCTCCATGATGAAGGCCATGTGGCGGCCGCGGAAGAGCGTGCGGCTCGCCGCCACTCCGACCAGCGCGAGCACCAGGAGATTGAGCGCCACCAGGCTCCACGAAACCAGCAGAGCGCCGCGGCCGAAGAACACGGGCGCGAGAAAGGCGAGCACCATCAGCCGCGCGCTGCACGGCACGAACGGCGCCAGGAGAATCGTCAGGAGGCGTCCGGCGCGGGCCTCGATCATGCGTGCACCCATGACGGCCGGGACGTTGCAGCCGAACCCGAGGCAGAGCGCCAGACAGCTCTTGCCGTGGAGCCCCAGGACGTGCATGAAGCGATCGGTCACGTACGCCGCCCGCGTCAGGTACCCCGTGTCCTCGAGGAGCCCGAGCGCGCCGAAGAACACGACCAGCACGGGCAGGAACGTGAGGACGATCCCCACGCCGCCCAGGACGCCGTCCACCGCGAGCCCGCCGAGCCAGGCCGGCGAGCCGGTGAGCGCGCGCGCGAGGCCACCCTGAAGCCTCCCGACCACGCGCACGTCCAGCCAGCTCTGGACCGGGGCGGCCACCACGAAGGTCACCCAGAACACCAGCCCGAAGGCGCCGAGGAGCACGAACACGCCCCAGAGCGGGTGAACCGCCACGCGGTCGAATCGATCGGTGAGATTGACCTGGCGCAGGCGCGGGTGCCGCACGGCCGCACGCACCATCCGCGCAATCCAGTCATAGCGGCCCGACGTGATGTCGACGATCGCATCCTCATGCGCCTCGAGCAGGGCGTCCACCTCGCGCCAGATCTCATCGCCGGCCCAGGCCCGCGCGCGTCCGGTCACCTCGACATCGCCTTCGAGGAGCTTGAGCGCCACCCAGGCCGGGTCGTAGGGCTCGGGGATCCGTTCGCCGAGGAGCGCGCGCAGCCGGGCCAGCACCTCCCGGTGTGGACCGGTCATGTCGGGCCGCGACGGGCGATGGCTCGAGGAGTCGCTCGCGAGCCGCACGGCCGCCTCCACGAGCTCGGCGACGCCGAGATTCCGCGTGGCCACGAGCGGCACCACCGGCAGGCCGAGCGCCGCCTGAAGCACCTGCGGCTCCACCTGGATGCCCTGGGCCTCGGCGACGTCCATCATGTTGAGGCCCAGCACCAGGGGTACGCCGAGCGCGAGCAGTTCGGCCACCAGATAGAGATTGCGCTCGAGGACCGAGGCATCGGCGACGACGATCACCACGTCCGGCCGCTCGTGGATGACGAAGTCGCGCGCCACCCGCTCCTCGACCGATCGCGCCGTGAGGCCGTAGGCACCGGGCAGGTCCACGATCCGCACGCGCTCGCCGTCCCGGACGAACACGCCTTCCTTCCGCTCGACGGTCTTGCCGGGCCAGTTGCCGACGTGCTGGCTCAGGCCCGTGAGCAGGTTGAACACCGTCGACTTTCCGACGTTGGGCTGTCCGGCGAGCGCCACGAGCAGGGTCGCGTTCGGGCGCCGGTCCGCCGGCGATCTAGCGGGAGTCGGGTCGTTCATCGGGAAGCGCCTCGACCAGGATCTTCTGCGCCTCACCTCGACCGAGCGCCAGGCGCGTCTCACGCGCCAGCACCAGGAGGGGCCCGTGACGACGGTTCTGCAGCACCTCGATCCGCACCCCCTTCGTCACGCCCAGCGCTGCCAGGCGGCTCGTAAAAGCGCCACCGCCGACGAGCCGCTGCACGATCCCGCGTGACCCCTGGGCCAGCTCATCGAGACGGACACACCGCGTCGGGCTCATAGGGGACAGTTTCTGACAGGTGCTGGCTGTACGGGAAGGGTCACGCCTCGCGCGCCGCCGCGTAGGCGCTCTCCGCCAGGCCGGGGTGAGCGGCAAACGACGCCGCCAGATCGCGCAACTCCGCCTTCAAGCGGATGCCGAGCGCGAGGGGCGCGAGCAGGTCCGCGGCATGGGCGCCGACGGCGCTCGCTCCCAGCACGACGCCGCTGTCCGTCTCGATGACGAGCTTCACGAACCCGCCGGTCTCGCCTGTGAGCGCCGCCTTCAGGTTCATCTGGTTCGGCAGCGTCAACACCCGGACGCCCTGGCCCGGGTTCGCGGCGCCGCCCTCTCTCAACCCGATCTGCGCGACTTCCGGATCGGTGTAGACCGCCTCGATCAGCGCATGGGAATCATACGCCGGTGCGGGCGCACCGGCGGCGTGCAGCCCGGCAGTCCAGCCCTGGGCCATGGCCTTGTTGGCGATGAGGGGCGTCCCCGTCGCGTCGCCCGCACCGTAGACGTGCGGCACGGCGCTGCGGCAGAACTCGTCGACCTCGAGGCCACGCGCGGCCTCGATCGACAGACCGGCGCGTTCGACGTGCAGATCGGCAACGTCGGGCCGCCGGCCCAGCGCGATGAACGCCAGGTCGGCCGACAGCTCGCGCCCGTCGTCGAGCGTCACCGTCACGCCGTCGCCGTGGCCGGCAGCCGACCTCGCGGCCATGCCTTCGTGCCGGACGACGCCCCGCCGCTCGAGAACCTCGACCAGCACGGCGGCCGCCTCGCGGTCGAAGGCCGGCAGCACGCCGTACTCGTCCACCACCCAGGTCACCGCCGCGCCGAGGCGATTGAAGCAGTAGACGAACTCGGATCCGGTTGCGCCGGCCCCAACGACCACGACGCTCGCGGGCAGCCGCTCGAGCTTCGAGGCAAACCGCGGCGCGATCACGCGCCGGCCGTCCGGCTTGAGATGCGGCGGAAACACGGGAACCGACCCGGTGGCGACGACGAAGGCGTCGGCATCCAGCGACGCCGACGCACCGCCGCCGGTGTCGACAACCAGGCGGTGCGGGTTGGCGAACGCCGCCCGGCCGTCGACGAACCGCACGCCGAGCCGGTCGAGCTCGGCGGACTGGACACGGCTCCAGCTCCGACTGAGCTCGGCGATGCGCCGCATGGTCGCGGCCGGATCCGGCGCGCCGGCCACGTCCCGCAGCCCGAGGTCGGAAAAGCGCGCCGACTGCCCGAGGCCGTCGGCGACCGTCAGCAGCACCTTGCTGGGCAGCAGGCTGTGCCAGGTGCCGCGGCCGCCCGGCGGCTCGTTGCCGACGATGGTGACACCGGCGCCCGCGCCCGCCGCCGCGCGTGCGGCGGCGAGACCGCCCGCGCCCGCGCCAATCACGACCACGTGCCGCGCAGTCATCGATGACTCCTCTTGTCAGGGCTGGTCTGCCTCATTGTCCCGCGCGTCCTGCGCAGGCGACGCAGGACGCAGCGCCTGCCCCTGCGCGGATCCTGCCGCAAGCCTGGCGGGGCGGCCTCCGGCGCGCTACGGGGCGCTGCGGATCGGAACCGCGGTCTTGCACCGGTGTTCGAGGTTCCGTGCGACCGTGTCCGCGTCCGCCGAGAGGAGGCTCGACTGGAGACGGTCGCCCCGAAGCCATTGCTGCGGGACGACCAGCGACTCGTGCAGGACGCCGAGGACGTCGACGCCGCCGCCGGCGAGCCGGTCCCGCAGGCAGGCTTCCGTCTCGGCATCCGGGACGCGGTTGAGCACCGCCACGATGTCCCGCATGTGCGTCTCGCGAAACAGGCGGCCGGCCAGCTCGACGAGGCGGGGCGACGCCAGGTGCCTGGTGGCCGGCGCCACGCCCCGTTTCATCTCCCCGGTCATCCGCGCGAGGTGAATCGCCATCTGCAGCGCCGCCGTTGTCGGATCGACGACGACCAGCGCCCAATCGAGCGACGTCAGGACGCCGCGTGCGGAATCCTCCATGCCGGCCTTGTGGTCCACCAGCACGACGGCGTCGGCCCCGAGATCGACGACGCGCAGGTCGCGCACGATCTTGGTCATCGGACCGTCGCAACCCGCTCCTGGGCCGAGCGTGCCCAGCTTGCCCGCGGCGAGCATCCAGACGCCGCTCGAGTTCATCGCCACGTAGTCCGACGGGAGATCGGCGAGCGCGAGGGACGCACCGGCGAGCGGCTCGGGATCGTCCACCGGACACGTGACCGGGCCGCCCGCGAACACGGCGCCGCCGAAGTACTCAAGGAGCGGCTTCGGGTCGTGCGCCACGCCCAGCGCGTTGGCGAGGCCGACGTTGGTCGAGTCGGCGTCGATCACGAGCACCGGGTAGCCTCGGCTGTGCAGGGTCTCGGCCAGCACGACGGTCACGGTGCTCTTGCCGGCGCCACCCTTGCCGAACACGCCGACGCGGAGCCCCGACAGCGGTCTGTTCAGCGTCATCTCCTCTCCCTTCGGACCAACGGCCGCGCGCGGGCCGTCGCCCGGCGCGGCAGCATCGCGGGAGCGCGCCGACCCGGCCCGAGCGCCGCGACGGCACGGGGCCGAAGACGACCGGGGCCGGAGTGTCCGTCATGGGCGCGCGTCGGCCCTGGCGAAGCTGCCGTCCCTGGCGCGCCGCAGGAAGCCGGTCTCGACCAGCTCCGCCAGGAGCGCGTCGCAGATTGGGGCGTCGAGCCCCCAGAGGCGGCGCGCCTGGTGCGCCGTGAGCTTGAGCCCCGGCATCTCGTGAAACTCGCCGCGCATCCGCACGAGCAGGGCGTCGTCCACCAACGCGGGATCGACTTCCATGGCGACACTCCAACAGTCAGGATCACACGGCCTTCGACGCGCAGCGCTCATCGATCTCGTGCGGCGGGTTGGATGCGCGGCTCTCGGCAGCCGGGCAGCAGGTACGTCTCGGGGATTGGCTGGCCCTGCTCCACGATCCGCGCAACGGTGTCCACTGGGCCGCTGACGAGCGCGATCACCTGGATGCCGCGCGCGCCGGCCAACTCCTCGAGCGGACGTGAGATGACCCCGCAGACGAGCGTGTCGACCTCCAGCGCTGCGAGCCGGAGCACGCGACCGGCCGGCGTCAACCCGGTGAGCGGCTCGACCTTCCGGCGGATTTCACGCCCACCCTCGAGATCGGCCACGAGCACGCGCGCCGCGACGTCGAACACCGGCGACACCTGACCGTGCCAGTCGGGAATGGCCACGCGCGTCATGAACAACTCCGAACCAGGGCCGCTGCAACGCGCCCGCCGCCCGACTTCGACGAAGCGCGCACAGGGTAAGGTCGCCGGATTCAGCGGGTTGTCGAAGGCGGACCGCGGCAAGGCGAGGCTCCGGCGCGGCAGATTGCCACGGTGCGGCCGGCGTGGAACCCTGCAGCATGCGGCGGTCCAGGCGGGTTCGACTGCCGGACCGGTCGAGCGTGACGGCCCGCAGGAGCGGCACGCCCTGCCTTGCCGCATCAACGGCCCGCGCCCGCAGGGTCGCGGACACTCCCGACTGGTGGCGCGGATCTGCTCGGCCGTCAGCCCCCGCCACGTCCATCCGGTAGTCGTACAGTCATCGATCGTCGTGCGTCGCGTTCTCGCGCTGCTCGCGGGTGCCGGGTGATCGAGGTGGTACGCGCACGCTACGCTTCTACTACGACGTGCGGCTGGGCGACTACCTGGACGCCGGGTTCCGGGTCTGCGAGGACGAAGAATGGACCGAGCTGCACCGCTGCCTGTGCACGCGGGAGTTCCAGGTGTTGGTCCTCGGCGTTCCCGGGTACGACGCGGTGTTCGGTGGCCAGCCGATCGCGGACTTCGCTCGCGGCTTCGTCTGTCCGGTCGTGCTCGTGGGGCCGAACCGGCCCGAGACAATCCACCTCAACGACCCCGCCGCGCTCCTCACGGACGCGCTGGGCCTGGAACCGTGCACCTGGGTCCGGCTGAGCCGAGCGGCCACGTCGCTGACGATGTAACGGCCGGCACGGTCAGTGCGGACACGAAGTTCGCCAGCGTCATCGTCGACGGCAACTGCGACGGTGTCTTCACCGTCGACAGAGCCCGCATCATCACCTCGTTCAACCGGGCGGGTGAGGCAACCACCGGCTTCACCGCCCGCGAGGCCGTGGGCCGGTGCGGCTTCGAGATCTTCCGCACCGAGGTCTGTCACAAGCGCTGCGCACTCCGGGACAGTCTCGCGAGCCACGGCCCCGTCGAGAACGCCCGGGTCACCATGATCACGCAGGAAGGCTGCGCGGTGCCGATCAGCGTCAGCACCACCATTCTCCCCGACGAGGACGGACAGGTGATGGGCGGCGTGGAGTTCTTCCGCGACCTGACCGAGGTCGAGCACCTTCGGACTCAACGCGTGACGGGCGTGCCGCCGATCCCACCCGTTCCCGACACAGCCGTGCGCGGATTGCCGCGGTCGGCCGATGCGGGAGCCAACCGGTCTCGTTCCACACGGCGCCGGCGTCGCTGGCGCGACAACGGGCATCCACCGCAGAACGCGAGGGGAAGGGGGGGATAGTATGTACCCGTGGCGTTCGACGCCCAACGGGCTGGCCGGGCCTGTCCCAGCGAAAGCGGGTAGCCAATGTCCTCGGGCACGCGTTCCGACATGCACGACACGATCCTGGACTCGATCACCGAGGGCGTGTTCACGGTGGATGTGAACTGGAGGATCACGTCGTTCAACCGGGCTGCGGAAGAGATCACGGGTATTCCGCGGGAGCGCGCCATCGGGCAGCCGTGCCGGGACATCTTCCGCGCCGACATCTGCGAGCGGGAGTGCACGCTGCAGCAGACCATCGCCACGGGTTCGCCGATCATCGGCAGAGCGGTGAAGATCCTGGACGCGGCCGGCAACCGCAAGCCGATCAGCATCTCGACCGCCATTCTGAGAGACCGTCGGGGTGACATTGTCGGTGGCGTGGAAACCTTCCGCGACCTCACGATGATCGAGCACCTGCGCAGGCAGATCGAGCGGGACTACTGCTGCGAAGATATCCTGAGCTGCAGCCATCGGATGCGGCAACTGTTCGATATTCTCCCGGCGATCGCCGAAACCTCGAGCACGGTCCTCATCGAAGGTGAAACCGGCACCGGCAAGGAACTGTTCGCCCGGGCGATTCACAACGTGAGCCCGCGCAAGAAGAAGCCGTTCGTCGCCGTCAACTGCGGGGCGCTTCCCGACTCGCTCCTGGAGTCGGAACTGTTCGGTTACAGGGCCGGCGCGTTCACCGACGCCCGAAAAGACAAGCCCGGACGCGTCGCGGCCGCGGAAGGGGGCACGCTGTTCCTCGACGAGGTCGGCGACGTGTCGGCGGCGCTGCAGGTTCGCCTCTTGCGGTTTCTCCAGGAACGGGTCTACGAGCCTCTCGGCTCGACGCAGCCCGTGGGGGCGGACGTGCGGATGATCGCCGCCACGAACAAGAACCTGACGGCGCTCGTCGAATCGCGCCAGTTTCGCGACGACCTCTACTACCGGATCAACGTCGTGAGGCTGGAGATCCCGCCGCTCCGGGAGCGCATGGAAGACCTGCCCCTGCTCATCGACCACTTCATCGCCCGGTTCAACGCGCTCCAGAACAAGGAAGTCACCGGCGTCTCGGACGACGTGCTCTCGTGCCTGATGTCCCATCACTACCCGGGCAACGTGCGTGAGCTCGAGAACATCATCGAGCGCGCGTTCGTGCTGTGCCGGAGCGGCCAGATCGAGCCCCGTCACCTCGCGGACTTCCCGCCCTGCACCAGCCTGACCGGCATTCCCGCGGCCGGCAGACTCCAGCAACTGGAGGCCGCCTTCCTGATGAATGCGCTCCGGCGCAACAACTGGAACCGTTTGGAAACGGCCCGCCAGCTCGGCATGCACAAGACCACCTTGTTCCGCAAGATACGAGCGCTCGGCCTCACGATCCCCCGCCGCCGGGGTACGAGCGCCGGCTGATCGCGCCCAATCCGCGGTCGGCCGCCTCTCCCTTCCCCAACGAGAACCCGAATTGCCTGCCGGCCCCGTCTGCGTGGGGCCTCCCAGGGTGTGCGACAGGGCCCTGCGCCTCAGGCGGTCCGACGGCGGGCCGGCCAAACGGGGTGCAAGACCGCTACCTTCCTTCCCGCGCGGCGTTGCAGAGACGCCACTCGTGCTTCCGGGAACCCTCGTGCGGATCGTCTTCGCCAGCCGTCCCAACGCGAATGACACGCCGACGCGCGCCTGTTTGGGCCGGCTCTCAGGGGTGACGGATTGCTGACGTCACGAACCGCAGAGGACCGCGGGCGGTGCCACCACTGGCACGGCGCTTGCCCCTCCGAATCCAGGCGTCGGCATGAATCGGAAGAAGGAGGTGCCAGATGAACCCCGCAAACGAGCACGTCGTTCAGCTGGGCAGCGGCATCATCCACCCGAGCGCCCGCCCCATGGAAGTGGTGAAGGACGAGCGCGACGAGTGGTGGCTCTGCGACAAGGGGGTGGACCGACGTCGCGACCTCGCGCGACAGGGTTGCTGGCGGTGCGGTGAACATGCGTTCACGCGCAACGACTGAGGAACGACATCGGCCGTTGTCACGCTCGCCGGCCCGAAACGAGTGAGCCGACCTGAAGGAGGTTGGGATGACCCCGGATGAACTGAAGCAGCTCACGGTGACCAGGAGTGTGGACGCCCGCGGGACAGCCTGTCCTGGCCCCCTGCTGGAGGCGAAGCGGGCCATGGCCTCCGTGGCCCTCAGAGGCGTTCTCGAGGTCCTCTCCTCGGATGAGGGCACCAACGAAGACATTCCCCTCTGGGCCAGGAAGGTGGGCCACGACTACCTGGGCAGCATCGCGGACGCGGGGTTCTGGAGGATCTTCGTGAGGAGACTGAAGTAGTGTCCCCCCCTCCAACCGGCCGGGCGGCGGATCCGAGGATCCTGGTCTTCTCCACCAACACGATTTCCGACCCGGGGATCGATCTGGCGGGGAGCGCGCACATGCACTATCCGGTCTCAACGGTGGTCATCTCGGTGCCCTGCTCGAGCGGCATCAAGCCGTCCTGGATCCTGCACGCCGTCGAAGCGGGCTTCGACGGCGTGTTCGTCGCCGCCGACGGCACCGATTGCGCGTACGTCCAGGACTGCACCGCGCGGACCGGGCGGGTCGTCGAGGCGGCCCAGCAGCTCCTTCGAGGCCACGGTCACGACCCGCGGCGGCTCAAGATGGCCGCGGTCTGCTCGGTGTGCGCCGAGTCCTTCGCGTCCCACATGGAGAAGTTCCACACGGCGCTGGCCGCACTGACCTCCGCGCCGGAGGGTATGCGCGATGGCTGATGACCACGGGCTGGTCGCCGTCACCGACACGCCGCCGTCTCCCCCGTCGCGCTCGGGGGAGACGGTCACACACGACGTCCTGATCGTCGGGGGCGGCATCGCCGGAATGGAGTCGGCGCTCAGTCTGGGCGACATGGGCTACAGGGTCCTGCTCGTCGAGAAGGCGCCCAGCATCGGCGGCAAGATGGTGCTCTTGAGCAAGGTCTTCCCGACGCTGGACTGCGCGAGCTGCATCTCCACCCCCAAGATGGCCTCCACCGCGCACCATCCCAACATCACCACCCTCCTCTACAGCGAGATCGAGACCATCCGGAAGGACGAACACGGCCTCTTCCGCGTCAGGCTCCGCAAGAAGCCCACCTTCGTGGACTGGTCCGCCTGCACCGGCTGCGCGGAGTGCGAAGCGGTCTGCACCGTCGCCATCCCGGACGAATTCAACGAGAACCTGGTGGCCCGCCGGGCGGCCCACATCGCCTTTCCGCAGGCGGTGCCGAAGAAGGCGCTCGTGGACCGCTACGGCACCTCTCCTTGCACGTTCGCGTGCCCCGCGGGGGTCAAGGCCCATGGGTACGTCTCGCTCGTGCGCGCGGGCAGATACGAAGAGGCCTTCCGCCTGCACATGGAGGACGCGCCGCTGCCCGGGAGTCTCAGCCGCGCCTGTTACGCGCCCTGCGAAGGATCCTGCACGCGGGAAGGTCTGGAGGGCACGGTGCCCATTCGCGCCATCAAGCGGTTCATGGCGGATCGCTACTACGCGAGCCATCCCGTGCCCGAATACGGCCCGCCCGACACGCTGCGGCGGGAACGAGTGGCCGTCGTTGGTTCCGGGCCCGCCGGCCTGTCCGTCGCGTACCACCTGGCCCGACGAGGTTACCCCGTGACCGTCTTCGAGGCCGCGCCCCAGGCCGGCGGCATGCTGCGGTACGGCATCCCGGCCTACCGCCTGCCCAAGGATGTCGTGGACCGCGACATCCTCAACATCGAGGCGCTGGGCGTGGAGATCAAGACCAACACCCGCGCCGGCTCGCTCTCCGAGCTGACGACGAACGGCTTCGACGCCGTCTTCCTCGGCGTCGGCACGTACGACGGGTTTGCCCTTGGCGTGGACGGCGAAGAGCTGGACGGGGTCATGGATGCCATGGACTTCCTCGTGCAAGCCAACACCGGACGCCTCGCGGATCTGTCGGGCAAGACGGTGATGGTCGTGGGCGGAGGCAACTCGGCCATCGACCCGGCACGGGTGGCCCTGCGCCTCGGCGCGCGGAAGGTCGTCATTCAATACCGGCGGAGTCGCAAGGAGATGCCCGCGCACGACTGGGAGGTGGACGCCGCGCTGGCGGAGGGGGTGGAGCTCCGGCTGCTCGAGACACCGACGCGGTTCCTGGGGACCGGGGGACGCCTGACGACCGTGGAGAGCCTCGGAATGCGCCTGGGCGATCCGGACGCGAGCGGCCGGCGAAGGCCCGTGCCGGTGCCCGGTTCCGAGAGAGAGACCCCGGTGGATCTCGTGATTCTGACCATCGGCCTCAAGCCCAGCACCTCACCCTTTGGCGACGAGGTCGCCCTCAACAAGAACGGCACGGTGAAGGTGGACGCCGAAACGCTCCAGACGTCTCTTCCCCACGTCTTCGCAGGCGGGGACGCGGTCACCGGCCCGTCGATGATCGCGCAGGCCATCGGCCAAGCGCGACGCGCCGCGTTCTACATGGATCGGTTCCTTAGGGGTGAGAGGCTGGACGGCCTGCGCTTCGACGAACCGTTGCCAGTGGTGGACAAAGCCGACGCCCTTGCACGCACCCCTGGCGCTGCGCCCCGTCCGGCGATGACCAGGCGTGAACGGTCGATCGAGGAACGTCTCCGCTCGATGGTCGAGGTCGAGCTGCCGGTCACCGAGGAGGAGGCGCGAGGCGGGGCCACGCGCTGTCTGGACTGCGGCGGCTGCAGCGAGTGTCACGAATGTGTCCACGCCTGTCCCGCCCATGCGTTCCGCTTCGACATGCGCGAAGAGCGGATCGACGAGACGGTCGCGTCGGTCATCGTTGCCACCGGGTTCGAGCTGTTCGATGCGAGACGCAAGCCCACCTTGGGCTACGGCCGGTTCCCCAACGTGATCAGTGCCATGAAAATGGACCGGCTGCTGGCGCCCACACGCCCCTACAACGCCGTGCTGCGCCCCTCGGACGGCAAGACGCCGGACAACATTGCCTACGTGCTCTGCACGGGCTCCCGCGACTGCACCGTGGACCACCGCCTGTGCTCCAGGGTCTGCTGCATGTACTCCCTCAAGCAGGCGCAGCTCATCCTGGGGGCCCTTCCGCTGGCCGACGTGACCATCTACCACATCGACATCCGCGCCTTCGGAAAGGGGTACGAGGAGTTCTTCGAGCAGGCCAAGGGCATGGGTATCTCGTTCGTCAAGGGCAAGGTGGCCACCGTCGAGGAGAAAGCCGACGGCGGCCTGATCGTCACCTACGAGGACATCGAAGGAGGCGGGGGCAGGAAGCGGATGGAACACGACCTCGTGGTGCTCTCGGTCGGGCTCCTGCCGAATCGTGAGGCGTTGAGCCTCTTTCCCGGCGGCCAGCTTCAGGCGGACGATCACGCCTACGTCCGTGAGATGGACGAGGACACGGAACCGGGCCGGACCAGCATCGACGGCGTCTTCGTGGCCGGTTGCGCTTCGGCGGCGCGGGACATTCCAGACACCGTGCTCCACGCGGGGGCCGCCGCGGCGCAAACGGCGGGCTACCTGGCGAGATCGAGGAGAGTCCGATGACGGGAGGGCCGGCGAAAGACCGGCGCATCGGCGTGTTCCTCTGCCACTGCGGCGGGAACATCTCCGATTACGTGGACATGGAGAAGCTCCGTGAGGCCGTGAAGGAAGAGCTGGGCGTGGTGGAGGCCAGGACCACGATGTTCGCCTGCTCGGACGCGGCCCAGCAAGAGATGATCGACGCCATCCAGAAAGAACGTCTCGACGGGATCGCGGTCGCCTCCTGCTCGCCCAAGCTCCACCTCTTCACCTTCAGGGCCATGGCGGAACGCGCCGGGATGAATCCCTACCAGTACGTTCAGGCCAACATCCGGGAGCAGTGTTCCTGGGCCCACCGGGGGGAAGTGGACAAGGCCACCGAGAAAGCCGCTGACATCGTCCGTGCCGCCATCGCCAAGGCCGGCTTGAGCGAACCGCTCAGGCCCATGCGAGTGGAAACGAAGCCGCAGGTGCTGGTGGTGGGGGCCGGCGTGGCCGGTCTTCGGGCCGCCCTGGCCCTGTCGGACCTGGGGCTCACGGTCTATGTCGCGGAACGCGAGGAGCGCATCGGAGGGTGGACGGCGCGCCTGGGCGCGATGTTTCCCGCCGAGCGCCGTGGAACGGAGATGGTGCAGGAGCTCGAGCGCCGGATTCTGGAGCGGGAGAACGTGACGCTCTTCACCCGCGCCGAGGTCGTCGAGAAGAGCGGCAGCGTCGGCGACTTCTCGGTCAGGCTGCGCGTCCGGGAGACGGAGTCGATCGCGCTGAACGTGGGCGCCATCGTGGTCACCACGGGCTTCGACGCCTACGCTCCAAGCGACGGCGAGTTCGGTTTCGGCCAGGACGGCGTCGTGACGCTTCCCGAGTTCAAGCGCATGCTCGACGAGGGCGAGGGACCGCTGGCGAGGAACGGGAAGCCGGTGCGCACCGCCACCTACATCTACTGCGTGGGCAGCCGCCAGAATGAGGAGGCGGAGAGCCCCAACCGCTTCTGCTCGCGCTACTGCTGCACCGCGACCTGCCACGCGGCGCTCGTGGCCTCGCGCCGGGACAAGAACGTGCGGCAGTACCACCTGTTCCGCGACATGCGCACCTACGGCAAGTACGAGTTGGTCTACGAAGCGGCCGCGCGCAAGGGCTCAGTCTTCGTCCGTTGGGATCCGGCCGACCCGCCGGCCGTCTCGCGCGTGGACGGACACCTGGTCGTGCGGGTCAAGGACCGCCTGCTCGGCGGCGAGGCGCTGGAGATTCCCAGCGATCTCGTCGTGCTCGTCACGGGCATGGTGCCCCGGGAAAACGCCTCGCTCGTGAATGCTCTCAAGCTCCCCGTGGGCGGCGACGGCTTCTTCAACGAGATCCACCCCAAGCTGCGGCCCGTGGAGACGGTCGTGGACGGCGTGTTCATTGCGGGTGCGGCGCAGGGGCCCAAGACCCTCGCCGAGAGCGTGGCGTCGTCGCTGGCCGCCGTGTCGAAGAGCGCGGCCCTGCTCTTGAAGGGCTACGTCGATCTGGAGCCCTTCGTGGCCGAGGTGGACCCGCTGCGGTGCACGTGGTGCGAGAAGTGCACCGAGGCCTGTCCCTACGGCGCCATCGAGAAGGTGGCTGCGGACGGACGGGAGGTCGCCAGGGTCATCCCGTCCCTCTGCAAGGGCGGCGGCGCCTGCGTCCCCGTTTGTCCCGAAGAAGCGATCGATCTCCTCGGCTACAGCGACCGCGAGATCAAGGGAATGATCGACGCCCTCGCGAAGGAGGCGGTCCATGCCTGAGACCGTCCGCAACCCGAGGGAAGTGTTCAGGGATGCGTTCCTGATGCAGGAACGCATCGCTGCGCTCCTTCGAGAAGAGCCACGGACCATCCCCAGTCTCGCGGCGGCGCTTCAGGCGCCCACCCGCGACGTCATGCTTTGGCTCATGGCGATGCTCCGCTACGGCGTGGTGGAGGCCAGAGGAAAGGCAGATGGGGAGGGCTACTTCAGGTATGCCCTCAAGGAGGTGAAGCCGTGGCTGTGAACGTGGATCCCGACCTGCAGCGGGAGATTGCACGTTTCGGCGGGCACGATGTGAGCCTCTGCATGAACTGCGGGCTCTGCACCGCCATCTGCCCCCTCTCTGAAGAATCCGGCAGTTCGTTTCCCAGGAGGGTCATCCATCTCTTGCAGGTGGGTGGTGCGGACAAGCTCGCCCAGACGGTCGATCCATGGCTCTGCTACTACTGCGGGGAGTGTTCCGAGAGTTGTCCTCGCGACGCGAACCCCGGTGAAACGATGATGGCCGCCCGTCGTTACCTGACAGCGCGCTACGATTGGACCGGTCTCGCCGGGCTCTTTTATAAGTCCGCGGCGGCGGAGATCACCGGGCTCGCGTTCGTGGGGCTCCTTGTCGCGGCTCTTTTCGTCTTCTTTCATGCACCCGTGGTGACGGACCACGTGGAGCTCAACACCTTCGCGCCCGTTCACTGGGTCGAGCTCGGGGATCTGGTGATGGCGGCCCTTCTCACCTTCTTCCTCCTGACCAACGCTGCACGCATGGCGTGGGGATTCATGGGCGGAGCCGAGATGCTCCGAATCTCTCCATTCGTGTACCTCAAACAGATTCCCGTCTTTCTGGTCCACTTCTTCACCCAGCGACGCTGGCGCCGCTGCGGTTCAGAACGCAGCACGACCCACTGGCTGACGCACGTGATCCTCGTCAGCGGCTATCTCAGCATGCTCACGCTCGTGCTCGTTCTCCTGCGGTGGTTCCAGACCGACGAAGTACATTCCTTCTACCATCCGCAGCGGCTGTGGGGGTACTACGCGACGGCGGCACTACTGTACGGGACCGTGACCTTCATGATCTCCAGATGGCGCGAGGCGGACCCCATGCACCGGTTCAGTGAGGCGAGCGACTGGATCTTCCTGGTCATGCTCTTCCTCACGGCCCTCACCGGTATCATCATGCACGCCCTGCGCATCGCGGACCTTCCCATGGCCACCTACGTTTCGTACGTGATTCATCTGGCGATCGCCGTGCCGATGCTGGTGGTCGAAGTGCCTTTCGGAAAATGGGCACACCTCTTCTATAGGCCGCTCGCCCTCTACCTGACGTCGGTGAGGGAGGCCGCAGCGTTGGCGGCAAGGCAGCCCGCCGCCGCTGCAGCATGAGCTTGCTGCAGGTTGGATGAAGACAAGACGCGATCGTGTTGCCACAACCGGGCTACGCCCTCACATAAAGGACGCGCGCGATGCCCGCCGGTGAAACGAAACCCGTAGAAAGATCACGATCATAGCGACCGTGGCCCGGAGTCGCACCCGACGCGCAAACAGAGGAGTAGATCATGGCGGAGGAGAGCAAGGAGAAGATCGTCATCTTTGGAACCCACGGCCCTGAAGATCCCGAGAGGGCGTCGCTGCCTTTCGTCCTCGGCAACGCTGCGCTGGTGATGGAGGTCGAGGTCGCCGTGATGCTGCAAGGCTCGGGGGTCCTGCTCGCCAAGATTGGATGCTACGAGCACGTGTTCGCCGCGGGGCTTCCCCCGTTGAAGGACCTCGTGGATGCCTTCCTTCAGCAGGGTGGCACGCTCCTGATCTGCACGCCCTGCATCGACGAGCGGAAGATCGCCAAGACGATGCTCATCGAGGGGGCTGTCCCCGTGAAGGCTGCCAGGGTTGTGATGGAGATGCTGGAGGCCAAGAGCGTCCTGAGCTACTAAGTTCAGGCCGGTTTCGAAGGGCCAGAGGACGGATGGCGCGACGGTCCGTTTTTCGATCGGCGCCGTTCCAAGGGAGGTTCGACATGTCGGTCATCGCGATTTCCAGGGGGTCGCTCACCTTGGCGGACAGGTTGGCCGAGAGCCTCGGAAAGAGGCTTGGGAGCCGGGTCATCGACCGGGAGGGTGTGATCGCTGCGGCGGAACGGTACGGCATCGACAAGACCGGCATCAGCAAGGAGAACATCGCGGGCGAAAGCGCGCCGGGCTTCTGGGAAGATTACGCCGACGCCAGACACCACTACCTGACGTGCTTCAAGGCGGCGCTTCTCGACTTCGCCGTCCAGGGTCGGCTCATCTACCACGGCAACCTGGCGCACGTCCTGCTCAACGAAGTCCCCTGCGTACTGCGGGTCCGGGTGATCGCGCCCACGGAGAACCGCGTCGCCATGCTGATGCAGGAGAGGGGCTACACGCAGGAGCGTGCGGCCGCCGAGGTCAAGGAGATGGACACGAGGCGGCGACGCTGGATCCACTTCCTCTACGAGAGCGACTCGGCCGATCCCGTCTTCTTCGACGTGGTGCTCAACCTGCACAGGATGACGATCGAGGACGCCGTCGAGCTGCTTGCAGCGGAAGTCAAGAAGGTCCCCTTCCAGCGCACCGAGGAGTCCGTCACGAAGCTCGTCGACCTGCGCCTGGCCACCGTTGCGGAAACGTACCTGCTTCATACTCCCGAGACCTACGGCCTCCGCCTGGGCGTCAAGGCGGACGCGTCCGCCGGCGCGGTGACGGTGATCAAGGACATGACGCTCAGAGAGCACGCGTCGCTCGATGACACGATACGGTCAGTCCTGGCCGGTGTGGAAGGCGTTCGAACCGTCAAGATCGAGGTGTCAGGCTGAGCCGCGAGAAGCGGGCAGTTCGATCGACGGGGGTGACTTCATGAAGCTCGCCATACCGGTTTCGTCCGGCCGGGTGTCGAACGCCTTCGACTTTGCACGGCGGCTGCTGGTCGTCGAGTACGAGGAAGGTCGGGAGGTGGCCCGGATCGAAGTTCCCCTGGCGGAGGATCTGCCGCTCAGCCGGGCGCACCGTCTCGGGGCTCTGGGCGTCCGCCTCCTGATCTGTGGAGCGATTTCACGCCCGCTGGCGGCACATCTGGCAAGGGTCGGCATCGACGTCATGCCATTCGTCGGTGGATCCGTACACGAGGTCCTCGAGGGGTACCGCCGGGGCGACCTGGAATCCGTGCGGTTTCTCATGCCGGGAAGCACGGCCGACGACAGAACGGCATGGCGCAAACGGTTGACCGCCCCGGCAGCCGGCCGAACCGCGAGACGGCCGTGACCCCTCCGCCTCCACGCGCGCGGCGGCGAGCGATACCGCTCGCGGACGCAATTGGACCGCTGACACCCCTTTGCCGGCAGTTCGTTGAGAATGCCTCGGCATCTCATCCGCCTGGAGACAAGATGAGTCAGATGTAGGTTTCTCTCGCCAGAGCGAACGACGTGAGGCTCAGGAGGATCCGCATGGGCACGAAGTGGAAGACCGGCGTCCTCTTTGCCGTCGTCACCATCCTGCTCGGCGTCGTCGGTACACCGCGGGCCGTGGCGCAGACGCCGCCCATGGGACCCGGCTGGGGCTCCGGGCAGCATCTCGATCCGGCAACCCTGGAAACGGTCCGCGGCACGGTGCTGGAGGTCCAGCGAAGCCTGTCCAGGAGCGGGGCTGCCTATCGCGGTGTGCATCTGCTGGTCGAGACCACTTCCGAACAGCTCACGGTCGATCTCGGACCCGAGTGGTATGTCGACGAGCAACCCGTGCGCGTCGAGGCCGGTGATGTGGTGGAGATTGTGGGATCCCGGATTATGAGGGAAGGCTCTGCGTCCCTCGTCGCGGTGGAGGTGAAGAAAGAGGAGCAGATTCTCAAGCTGCGGCACCGCGACGGCACCCCGTTGTGGTCGGGCAAGGGGATCGGTCAAGGGCCAGGCCAGGCACGGCCGGAGGCTCGCGCCGGGCGCCGCCTGGGTGGAGTTCATGTTGGGAAGCCGTGCCCCCGCGCCAGTGGTGAGCCCTACGTGTCCGGGGTGATCCGGGATACCTCCGGCCTGCCGGTTCCGGGTGTGTCGATCACCGTCGAGCCTCTCGGCGTCACCGTGTTCACCGACCTGAATGGCGAGTACTGCATCACCGAGATAACGGAGGCGCGCGCGTATGAGCTCATCGCCGAGCTGCCGGGCTTCGGCCGGCTGGTGTCCGAGCCGGTGACACTTGGCCAGACGGCGAGGATACCGATGGACTTCGTTCTCGCTCCCGAGATTTACGAAGAGATCGTGGTGACCGGCACCCGAACCGAAAAGCCACTTGCCGAGGTTCCGATCCGAACCGAGCTGATCGCGAAGCCCTTCATCGAAATCACCTCGGCGCGCACCGTCGCTGACGTGGTGGAATTCACTCCCGGCCTGCGCGTGGAAAACAACTGCCAGAACTGCAACTTCTCGCAGATTCGACTACTTGGCCTGCCCGGGCCCTACACCCAGATCCTCGTCGAAGGACAGCCTTCGGTGTCCTCGCTGGCCCAGGTATACGGCATTGAGCAGATCCCGGCGCGCATGATCGAGCGCGTCGAAGTTGTTAAAGGCGGCGGATCTGCTCTGTACGGCTCCGGATCTGTGGGTGGAGTAGTGAACATCATTCCTCGCGAGCCGACGGCGACCGGAGGAGTCGTCGAGACTCGCGCGGAGCTGATGGGCGGCCTCCCCCAATACTCCCTCAGCGGCGCCGCACACTGGGTGGGCGCTGACCGTCAGACGCTGGCGACCGTCTTCGGCCAGCTCGATTGGGTCAAACCGATCGACGTCGACGGGGATGGCTTCACCGAGGTCAGCAGCCGCCGGTTCCAGGCGCTCGGCGGCCGGCTCAGCCGGTTTCTGCTGGACGGCCGGGCCAAGCTGTCAGCCGACGCCAGCCGGCTCGCCGAAGACCGTCGCGGCGGCAACCTGCTGCGCCTGCCCCCGCACGAGGCGGACATCGCCGAGTGGACCGACATGACACGCCACGCAGGAACCGTGACGTGGTTCCACGGCGTCAGCCCGCGGTTCGACTATCGCCTCACGGTCTCGTTCGCCGACACGGCTCGGGACAGCTACTATGGGTCGGGCCGAGATCCGAACGCCTACGGTGTCGCCGACAACCGGCTGTACGTGGTCGACAGCCAGTTCAACCATCACGTCGGCCGCCACGTGCTTTCGTGGGGTGGGCAGTTCACGTCAGAGAACCTGATGGATTGTCAACCGGCGTACGGGCGGTTGGTGGAGGCCACCTATCGCAGTGGCGGGACCTACCTACAGGACGACTGGTCCTTCAATTCGAAGTGGGAACTGGTGTACGGATTCCGGATTGACAAGCACTCGGTGCTCAGGAAGGCGGTGCTCTCGCCGCGCGGCGTGGTGAAGTACTCACCCCGGCCCGGCCTGAACATCCGCGGCTCGGTGGCGCGCGGGTTTCGGGCGCCGCAGGTGTTCGATGAAGACCTCCACATCACGCAGGTCGGCGGCGGAGGTCAGGTCATTGTGCTGGATCCGAATCTTCGGGAGGAAAAGGCCGCGAATTACACGCTCGGTGTGGAGTGGACCCGCGAGATGGGTGTCGGACAAGGGCGGGTCGAGGCTAACGTCTTCTACACAGGCTTGTCGGATCTCTTCCACAACGTGGAGGCCGATGATCCGGCCACCGGCGCGTTCGAGTTCCTGAGGATGAACTTCGGGGCGGCAAAGGTGTATGGCATCGAACTGAACGCGGGCTGGGGCATGGGTGACACCCTGGTGCTTCAGGGCGGATTCGTCGCTGAGCGCGCGCGTTTCGCCGGGCGCGAACCGGATTTCGGCGCTCGTGACTTCTTCCGTACGCCCGACCGCTACGGCACGGTCACGATTACCTATCGTAACCCGAACGTCGCGGACGTCTTCGTGGGCTTGCGGTACACGGGGTCCATGAGAGCGCCTCACTATGCGGGCTTTATCCTCGAGAAGCGGCTCGAGGTGACGGATTCGTTCCTCACCCTGGACGCCAGCATCGCTCGCACGTTCACGGTTTCCTCGGGGCAGCGGCTCGTCGCGACTCTGGGAGCCAAGAACCTCACCAACGCGTACCAGGATGATCTCGACCGGGGGCCGGATCGGGACGCCGGCTACGTCTACGGTCCTCGGTTCCCGCGGGCGGTCCTGCTGAGCGTGCGCGTGGAGTTCTGAGCGGCGCAGGGCCGTTTCCACCGCTGTCTCGCGAGCGGCAGCTCATGCTCGCAATGCGGTCACTCCTGGGGGTGGGATCACGGCCAGGCCTCCAGGATCAGCTCCGCCACCTTCTTTCCCGACAGGAGCATGCCTCCGAAGATCGGCCCCATCCTCGGACCTCCAAACGTCGCCGACACGGACATGCCGGTCACCCATACCCCTGGATAGACTTCCGCCACCCGATCGACAACGAAGGCCTCGCCCGCCGCCGCGTCCATCGGTCCTTCGCCCGCGGCACTCTCCTTCACGCCCGGCTGCAGCAGGCCCTGGCTGCGCAAGCGGTGGACCACCACGGCTTCATGGCCCGTCGCGTCGATCACGGCCCTGGCCGCGAGGACGAGCGGGTCAACCGGCAACACGCCCGCGATCCCCGTCCGGTTGATGACTACGCCCGTCACCCTTCCCTCGTGAAGACAGACGTCCTCGAGGGTCACCAGGTTGAACAGCGTGGCCCCGCGTCGGATCGCCTCGAGGCAGAGGCCTCAGGCGAGCTCCGCGGCGTCAACCAGATACAGTCCCTCCTGCCCGCGGCCGTGGCGGACCAGGGCGGCGTCGAGGACCGGGATCGCCTCCTGCTGAACGACCACGTCGTTCATGCCCATGGCCCCTCCCCAGATGCCGCCTCCGGGAGCGAGGCGCTTCTCGAGGACCGTCACGCTCCTGCCGGCGGACGCCAGATACAGGGCCGCGGTGAGCCCGGATGGTCCCCCGCCCACGACCACCACATCGCTGGTGATCTGGCGTGAGAGCTTCTGATGGTAGCTGTCCAGGATGGCCCTGGAGATGATCGTCTCCGTGAAGCTCGACATTCGGTGGCGCCTGTCCTCGTGCCCTCGCGGCCCGGGTGGTTCTCAGTGAATCGCCAGCATGCGCCGGATCGGCGTCTTGGCCCGCTCGAGCACGCCAGGATCGATCGTGACCTCGAAGCTGTCGTGCTGCAGCGAGGAGAGCAGCTTCTCGAGCGTATTCACCTTCATGTACCCGCACACGGCGTGTTCTGACACCGGATGAAACCTCTTGTGAGGCACCTCCCTGCGCAGCCGGTAGACCATGCCCTTCTCGGTGGCGACGATGAATTCCCTGGCGCGCGAGCGGCGGGCACGATGGAGCATCTGCTCACTGGAGAGGAGGTGGACAGCCGCGGACGAGCGAGCCCGGCCGACCGTGCCTGAGAGGCACGACGGCGCGCAGGCGCATTCGGGATGAACCAGGCACTCCGCGTCCGGGTGGCGGTCCACCGCGGCCTGGAGGACCTCCGCGCTGATCGCGGCGTGAACGTGGCACGATCCGTCGTACAGGTCCACGAGGCCGGGAAGCACGTGAGCCTTCGCCACCGCCACGCGGCCGAGGTACTTGTCCGGCAGAAACAGAATCGGTCGGCCCCGCCTAGCACGAGCGGCGTGGAGCAGCACCTTCGCCGCGTTTGCCGACGTACACACGTAGTCGCTCATCGCCTTGGTCACCGCGTCGCTGTTCACGTAGGCAATCGCCATGCCGGTCGGATGGGCGGCCATCCACCTGGAGATCCGGGCGGGATCGATGGTGTCCACCAGCGAACATCCGGGAACAGCGGGCATGTAAACCCTGCTGCGCGTCCCCACGATGATCTTGGCGGTTTCTCCCATGAACCACACGCCGCAGAAGTCCACCCGGCGAGGCATTCGTCGCGCCACTGACAGGCTGAGTCCCAGAGAGTCTCCGACCGCGTCTGCGACCTCCTGCAACTCCGGAGAGACATAGTTGTGCGCGACGATCAGCGACCGCTTCGCCCTCGCCAGCCTGCGCACCTCCGACGCCATGGCGACGAGGTCTCTGACGCGGGCTCGGGTGTACCGATCCGGGTACAGGTCGCCTGCCAGGCGATTGAGCCGCTCGTACCACGCATCCACACCAACCGACGAACGGCTGCCGACACGCACCGGACTCATCGATTGCCTTCACTGGCCGGCCAGGGGGGCTCGCGGCCGCGCGGGTCGTTTGGCCCCCCTCCGGGAGGCGCGGCCGCCGGCTGTTGGATCCGGGCCGCAATCTCGAGGAAGGCGGAGACGGCTGGCGTGTGGACACGGCTTCTGACGAACGGCGTCCCGTCATCTCCGGAGACCACCACCGCGGGGTCGATCGGGACGCGACCCAGGAAGGGCACGCCGGTTTCGCGCGCCAGGGCTTCACCGCCTCCCTTCTTGAACAGGTCGATCTCGGCGCCGCAGCCGGGGCACACGAGACCGTTCATGTTCTCCACGATGCCCAGCACCGGAACCGACAAGGAATGGCAGAACGTGACGCACCGCCGCACGTCGGCACGGTGCTCTTGCCCACCCCGCCCTTTCCGGACAGGATCAGCAGCCTCCGCCGGACCGCGCCCATGCGCTCACGAAGCTGCGCCTCGTCGAGCTCCTTCCGGGCTTCGTCGTCGACTGTCGTGGTCGGGAAGTGTGCGGGGGTCATCGCGTCTCCATCGCCTGTGCCCGCCCCGCGCGGTAAAACCGCTCGCCGTCGTAGTCGATGACGTCCAGGCGACCGTCCCCGACGAGCCTCTCGACCGCCGTCCAGTCGGCGTGCGCCCGTCGAAGCAGATCCTTGACGGCTGCCTCGCGTAGCGGGTGGACGGCGGCAATGGCCAGCAGATCGCGCTCGACGTCGCCCGTGCCGGAGAACTCGTCCGGCTCGCGGGTCGTAAGGCACCCGACGCGGTCAACGCGCCGCGCGAGGATCTCGCACGCGCGCTCGACAACGGCCGTTTTCGGCGCGCGCACCCACGTCTGGGCCGGCGGCCGCACGGGCACGGCCACCCACGCGACGGCGGGCTGCAAGGCGACGACGTGGTCGGCCACCGCGTCGAGCGTGCGCCATCCGTCGTTGACGCCGTCGACGAGCATGGTTTCGGTGGCCAGCGTGCCCTCGTAGGAGGCCGCGAACTCGCGGTGCCCCTCCAGCACCCGATCGAGGCTCAGGTGCCGGGACGGCCGGTTGAGGCGGCGCCAGGGAACCTCCTGTACCGCGTCGATCTTGAGGGACACCCAGTCTGCCCGCGCCAGCGCGTCCCTGACCTCGGGCTGCCAGAGCAGCGAGGCGTTCGTGACGACCGCCACGCGGACGCCGAGCTGCCGAATGAAGTCGATCGCACGACCGAGTCCAAGGTCGAGCGTGGGCTCGCCGTCGGGCACGAACGTGACGTAGTCGATCCGCTCGTGGCGGGCGGCCGCCAGGTCGAGGCGCACGCGCACCGCCTCTGCGATCGCCGCCGGGTGGTGGAAGGTCCGGCGCTCGGTCACGAGGCGCGTCGTGCGGCCCGCCTGGCAGTAGGCGCACGCGTAGCTGCAGGTCTTGGGCGGGATGTTGTTGACACCCAGGCTCCGGCCGAGACGCCGCGACGGCACGGGCCCGAACACGAGTGGAGGTGCGCTTGCAGTCATGGCCGAACGGGCGCGGACGGACGGCGGCCCACTCGGGCGCACGTGATGCAACGCGGCGGCCGGCACGGGGCGGGGTGCGGCGTCCAGGAAACGACGCGGGATCCCGCGGATCGTCGGCACCGCGGTGGACCGAACGACCGGCCACTCCCTTGCGAATTGCGACGGCCGTGCCGACCGTGGGCTGGCAATGTGCGGCGGTTCCAGATGGCCGGCATGAGGCCGGGCCGCAGTTCTGCGGGATCGGCCCGATGGCGTGAGGGTTGAAGGGCTGAGTGCGAAGGAAGGGGCAGCCCTGGAGCGGACCGGAATCACTCAATCCGGAATCACTCAATCAGGAGTACCAGACGTGCAGATCTGCATTCCCGTCGTCAGGGACGAAGGACTCGAGAGCCGCGTATGCGAGCACTTCGGATCGGCGCCCGTCTTCATGATCGTGGACACCGAGACCGGGGCCTGCCGCCCGATCGCGAACCGCAATTCCCGTCATGGCCACGGCATGTGCGAGCCCCTGTCGGCGCTCGGCGGGGAGGCGATCGACGGTTTCGTGGTCGGCGGTGTGGGACGCCGCGCGCTGGATCGGCTGCGGGCATCGGCGATTCAGGTGTTCCAGGCCGAGCACGCGACGGTCGGCGAAACCCTCGCCGCCTTCAAGGCGGGCGCCCTTCGGCCGGTTCCGCTGGACGCGGCGTGCGCCGGCCGGCACGGCGACGAGCACGGCCGCCGACACGAACCCGGCCGCGGTCCTGGCGCGGGTACGAACCGCGATTGACCGGCCGTTCCCCCGGCGTCCCAGGGCCCGCGCGATCAGCTGCCGCGCGGGCGCTCGAAGACGACGACCGCGTGCTCGTGCGCCTGCGCGGACGCACGACGAGTCAGGCCGCGGGAACACAGGAACGCATCCGCCCACGAAAGGGTGACAGGGCCGACCGGGTGAACCCGTCCTTCCTCGCGGTGCACGCGATCGACGAGCTCGAACCCCTCTCGCGTGAACTCGGCGACGAGCAGCGTCCCACCGGGGCGGAGGACCCGGATGGCCTCCGCCAGGATCGGTGCGGCGTCCTCGAGGTGGTGCAGGATGTCCATCATCGCCACGCCGCCGAACGTGGCGTCCCGAAACCCCAGGCGACCGGCATCCGCCCGCACGAACCGGACACGCGACGCCACCTGCTCGTGCTCGACGTTGAGCGCGGCCATCCGCTGCTGGTCGGGACTCACGTCCACGCTCACCACGTCGAGTCCGCGCCGCGCGAACGCCATCACCAGCAGCCCTTTCCCGGTGCCCACGTCGAGCACGCACCCGCTGACGGGCCCGGCCTGATCGACGACGAACCGCGCGGCGGCCAGACGATCGTGACCGCGGGCCCGGTAGATCGCCATTCGCTCGAGGTATCGCGCGCGCGCGCGTCGGGCTTCTTCGCACATGTCAGACCACGGACGCAGGGGCCGGCGCCGCGACGTTCGCGCGCGACGATCAGGACCTCGAGCGGCGTCGCGGTGGCACGTCGAGGCCGGCGGCCTTGATCCGCCGGAAGACGGTGCTCGCGTCGATCCCCAGCGCGCGGGCCGCGGCCGCCCGATTGCCGTCGTGCCGTCTGAGCGCGTCTTCGATCAGGGCCGTCTCCAGATCCCTGAGCCGGCCGGAATCCGCCCCGGGTCCGCCGGGCAGCCGGCGTCCGCCCCGCACGGCGTTCCAACCGCCTGGCTGCACGTGCGCGGGCAGGTCCCGCGTCTCGATGATCGCCCCCCGGCAGAGGACCGCGGCGTGCTCGATGATGTTCTCCAGCTCGCGCACGTTGCCCGGGTAGTCGTGCGCCAGCAGGATCCGCAGGACCTCGTCGGAGACGCCGTCCAGCTCCTTGTCCCGCAGGCGCGAGATTTTCGCCACGAGATGCTCGACGAGGACCGGGATGTCCTCGCGCCGCTCGCGAAGCGAGGGCAGCGGAATGCGGAACACGGCGATCCGATAGAGCAGGTCCTGGCGGAACCGGCCCTCGGCCACGAGCGCGGAGAGGTCCCGGTTGGTGGCGGCGACGATCCGCGCGTTGGCCTTGACGGGCTCGACGCCGCCGAGCGGCTCGTACTCCCGCTCCTGGAGCACGCGCAACAGCTTCGCCTGCATCGCGAGGGGGATGTCGCCGATCTCGTCGAGGAAGAGCGTCCCGCCCTGCGCGAGCGCGAAGCGTCCCGGCTTGTCGCGCCGCGCGTCGGTGAACGCGCCGGCCCGGTACCCGAACAGCTCCGACTCGAGCAGCGTCTCGGGCAGCGCGCCGCAGTTGACCGCGACGAACCGCTTGCGCCGTCTGGGGGACAGGTCGTGGATGGCGCGCGCCACGAGCTCCTTGCCCGTGCCGCTCGCGCCCTCGATGAGCACCGTCGTGTCGTGGGCCGCCACGACGGGCAGCAGCTCGACGACCGCGCGCATCGGGGCGCTCCGGCCCACGATGTCCCCGACCGTGTACCGCGCGTGAAGCGCCTTGCGCAGCTCCTCGACCTGGGTCAGGTCGCGGAAGGTCTCGACGCCGCCCACCATCCGGCCGTCCGCGTCCCGCAGCACGGCCGTGGACACGCTGATGGGAATCCGGGCGCCGGCGGCCGTGACGATGTAGACGACCTTGTTGACGACCGGCCGCCCGGTGGCGAGCGTCTCGCGCAGGGCGCAGGCCGACTCGCAGATGCTCGTGCGGAAGACCTCGGCGCACTGGCGCCCGAGCGCCCGGGTGCGCGGCACGCCCGTAATGCGCTCGGCCGCCCGGTTGAAGAACGTGACACGCCAGTCGGGATCGACGGTGAACACGCCGTCGGTGACGGAGTTGAGGATGGTCTCCCGGGCGTCGCAGTCCTCACCCGCAGCCATGGTGCCAGTATACGTCGTGGCGGGTGCCGCCGCGCCCGCAAACATGGCGATGTGCCAGACCTGGCCGTGGCGATTCGCCACGATTGCCAGAGGCGTCGCTCCAGGGCAGAGCCCGTCCCGGCCGTTCTGGCGCGGCCGGTATCAGCCGGCAGACTCGCTCCAGCTCTGCCACTCGGTCTAGGATGGGGGCCGTGGCACGCACCGACTCCTTCGACACCCACGCCGAACGCTACGACCGCTGGTTCGAGCGCCACGACGCGGCATATCGCTCGGAGCTGCTCGCCGTGCGGCGGCTCGCGTTACGCCCGGGGCTCGGCCTGGAGATTGGCGTCGGAACGGGCCGGTTCGCCGGACCGCTGCACGTGTCGGTGGGCATCGACCCGTCTGCGCGGATGCTGAAGCGCGCCCGGGCGCGGGGCGTCAAGGCCGCCCGCGGCACGGCCGAGGCGCTTCCCTTTCTCGGCGGCGTGTTCGATCTCGTCTTGATTGTCACGACGATCTGCTTCGTCGACGATGCCCGCGCGATGCTGCGGGAGGCCGGGCGCGTCATGAAGCCGGACGGCATGCTGATCATTGGCTTCATCGACCGCGAGAGCCGGCTGGGCCGGCACTACGTGGCGCACCGCGACGAGAGCCCCTTCTATCGTGACGCCGAGTTCTACTCGGTGGCCGAGATCGCCGGGCTCCTGGCCGAGACGGGTTTCGTCGCCAGCGAGTGGGTGCAGACCCTTGACAAGGTCCTCGCGCAGACGGTCGAGGTGGAATGTCCGAGGCCGGGCTCCGGCCAGGCCGCCTTTGTGGCCGTAAGGGCGGCGAAGGTCTAGCCCACTGGTGGCCCCGTTCCGATCTGGCGTACAATCAAAGAGGTTCGGTCTGAATCGGCGGTGGAGTCCGCCTCAACCGCCGCGCCCCCTGGCGCGGCCAATGACTCCTGCGGGGCTGGCTCCGTAGGGGCGCCTTTCTCCCCTTCCCTCAGCTCAGCCCGGAGACGCGGCCTGCGCGAGGCGCGGGCGGCGCGAAGGTATGCACGTGCAGATCCCCGGCCCGCTCGCGTCCGACGACCCGCTGCGGTCGATCGCCGAGCTGGCCTCGCGCCTGGGCGCCGCCGCGCTCGCCGCCGAGGCCGCGTCGCTCGCCGACCGCCTCGCCGCCGGCCGGCTGTTCCTCGCGTGCGTCGGGCAGTTCAAGCGCGGCAAGTCCACGCTCGTGAACGCGCTCGTCGGCGAACCCCTGCTCCCGGTCGGCGTGCAGCCGGTCACCTCGGTCGTCACGACCGTGCGCTACGGCGCCGCGCGGCGCGCCACCATCGCCTTTCTCGACGGCCGCACGCAGGACATTCCCGCCGGCGCGCTCGGGCGCTACGTGAGCGAGGCCGAGAACCCCGGCAACACCCGGAAGGTCGCGGCCGCCGAGGTGTTCGTGCCCGCGCCGATCCTCCGCCACGGCCTCTGCCTGGTGGACACGCCTGGCATCGGCTCGGTCTTCTCGGGCAACACCGCCGCCACGCGCCGCTTCGTGCCGCACGTCGACGCGGCGCTCGTGGTGCTCGGCGCCGACCCGCCGATCTCGGGCGACGAGCTGGCGCTGGTCTCCGACATCGCGCGCGAGACCGAGGCGCTCGTCTTCCTGCTCGCGAAGGCCGACCGCGCGAGCGACACCGATCTCGCCGAGGCGCGCGCGTTCACCGAGCGCGTGCTCGCGCGCCGCCTCGGCGGCGCGCCGGCGCGGCCGCTCGTCGTGAGCGCGGCCGAGCGGACGGCCGACGGACGGCCGACGCGCGACTGGGCCGCGCTCGAGGACGCCCGTGCCCTCGACCAGGCCCCCCTTCTCCACCAGCCGGCGGAAGTTCTGCTTGTGGAGCCGGACTCCCGCCAGCGCCTCGACCACCT
>JAHECP010000041.1 GCA_024641665.1 Acidobacteriota bacterium | reverse complement strand
CACCGAGAGGACCGCCTCGGCCGCGGCGCGCGACCACACCGGCCTCACCGCAGCCGGACCCCGGCCGGCGGCGCCGGGGCGCGCGGCGGACGGCTACTCGGGGGACGGGGGCTCTTCGCCCGGCCCGGGGAACTCGATGCGCTCGGCGTTGCCCCAGAGCCGCTCGAGCGCGTAGAAGCGCCGCGTGTCGGGCGTGAAGACGTGCACCACGAAGTCGAAGAAGTCCATGAGGACCCACTCGGCGCGCGCGTAACCCTCGACGAGCGACGGCCGCTGGCCCACGGCGCGCAGCGACTCCTCGATGGCATCGGCGATGGCCTTCACCTGGCGCACGTTCCGCCCGGAACAGACCAGGAAGTAGTCGGTGAACGCCGACGCCTTGCGCAGATCGAGCGCGACGACACCGGAGGCCTTCTTGTCGTGCGCCGCCTCGACCGCGCGCAGCAGCGCCGGAAGCAGCGGGCGGGACGTGGCGCGCTTGCGCGCGCGTTCGCTCTTAGCCATGCAAGTCGTCTGCCGCGGGTGTGGACGAGTACAGACCGTGCCGGCGGATGTAGTCGGCGACGCCGGGCGGCACCAGGTCCGCGAGCGACGCTCCCGCCTCGACGCGGTCGCGAATCTCGGTCGAGGATACGTCGCGCGTCGCCGCGTGGATCAAGAAAATCGCGGTCGGGCCGGCCGCCGCCGTCCGCGCGCCGGCGGCGGCGCCGGCCTCGACCATCCGCGCCGCGAGCGCCGGCAGGAGGGCGGGGAGCGACGCAACCGGTACGCCGGGGCGCGAGATGACCGCGAAGTGCGCGAGGTCCAGCAGCGCCGGGTAGTCCCGCCAGGTGGCAATTTCCGCAAACGCGTCGGCGCCCGCAATGAAAAAAAGCTCCGCCGGGCGCCAGCCCTGCCGGCCGAGCGCCCGCAGCGTGGTCGCGGTGTACGAGGGCCCCGGCGTGCGCAGCTCCAGGTCCGACGCGACCAGGCCTGCGTGGCCCTCGACGGCCAGCCGCACCATGGCCAGCCGCTGATCGGCCGACGCCTGCGCGCCCGTCGTCCGGTGGGGCGGCACGCGCGCCGAGATCAGCCGGACCTCGTCGAGCCCGAGCGCCAGGCGCGCCGCCTCCGCGACGTCCAGATGCCCGAAGTGAATCGGGTCGAACGTACCGCCGAGCAGGCCCGCGCGGCGCGCGCGCCCGGGCGTCATGCTTCGTCCTCCCACGCGTCCGCACCGTCGGCGGGCGCGCCGCGCGCGATGACGCGCCAGAGCGCGTCCAGCAGGGCGGGGACGCCCTCGCCGGTGACCGCGGAGATGGGGTAGAGCGCGACACCCGCGCCGGCGAGGCGCGCGCGCAGCCGATCGAGCCGGCCCGGCTCGTCGAGCGCGTCCATCTTGTTGGCGGCCGCGAGGCGCGGTCGGCCGGCGAACGGGCGGCCGTCCGTCTGGTCCGGCGCGCTGCCGGCGAAGAGCTCGAGCTCGCGCTCGATCACGTCGAAGTCGTCGGCCGGCTCGCGGGCCGACGCCGACGACACGTCGATCACGTGCACGAGCACCTTCGTGCGCTCGAGGTGCCGCAGGAACCGGTCACCGAGGCCGTGCCCCGCGTGCGCGCCCTCGATCAGGCCCGGCACGTCGGCGACGACGAAGCTCCGCTCGTCGTCGAGCCGGACCACGCCCAGGTTGGGCGTGAGCGTGGTGAAGGGGTAGTCGGCAATCTTCGGCCGCGCGGATGACACCCTGGCGATGAGCGTGGACTTGCCGGCGTTCGGGTACCCGACGAGGCCGACGTCGGCCAGCAGCTTCAGCTGGAGCCGCAGGCGCTTGTCTTCGCCCGGCAGGCCGGGCTGCGTCTTGCGCGGCGCGCGGTTGGTCGAGGAGACGAACGAGGCGTTGCCGCGCCCGCCCAGCCCGCCCCTGGCGATGAGCACACGCTGGCCCTCCTCGCAGAGGTCGGCGACCTGGACGAGGCCGGCGTCGGCGTGCTCCAGGACGACCGTGCCGACCGGCACCTCGAGCTCGAGGTCGGGGCCGTTCCGGCCGGTGCGGTTCGCGCCTTCGCCGTGGCTGCCGCGCCGGGCGCGGAACTCGGGATGGAAGCGGTAGTTGACGAGCGTGTTGACGTGGGGGCTGGCGACGAGATAGACCGAGCCGCCGTGACCGCCGTCGCCGCCGTCGGGCCCGCCGCGCGGAACGAACTTCTCGCGGCGGAAGCTCAGGCAACCGCGGCCGCCGTCACCGGCCGAAACCTGGATGTCGACTTCGTCGACGAACAAGGGCGTGTCTGGCGTGCACGAAACAGTTGCGGTCCTCGCACCCACGGCCAGGCCGCGCACAGCGCGGCCCGCGAGGGAGCGGCGCGGGGCGTTGGGGCCCCCGCAAGCGACCGAGCCGGGGTGCGGGGCGGAGCCCCACGTCTACTCGACCGGCAGCACGCTGATGACGCGGCCGCGCGATCCATGGTCCTCGAAGCGCACCTTGCCGGCGATCTTCGCAAACAGCGTGTCGTCCTTGCCCAGGCCAACGTTCACCCCGGGCCGGAACTTGCGCCCGCGCTGGCGGACGAGGATCGAGCCGCCGGTCACGACGTTGCCGTCGAACCGCTTGACGCCGAGCCGTTGCGACTGGCTGTCGCGGCCGTTGCGTGAACTGCCCTGACCTTTTTTGTGTGCCATGATCGTTTAGCAGGTTGCGCGTGTCGCCCGACGGGCCGTCAGGCGACGATCTCCTTGATCGTCACGCGGGTCAGCACGCTGCGGTGCCCCTTGGTCCGGCGCATGCCCTTGCGGCGCTTCTTCTTGAAGACCCGGATCTTCGGACCGCGCGCCTCGCCGGCCACGACGCCCACGACCCGCGCGTCGGCGACGAACGGGGCGCCGGCCACCATCTGGCCGCCGTCCTTCTCGACGAAGAGGACCTGGTCGAACGTCACTTCCTCGCCCGGCTCGGCGGTCAGCTTGTCGAGCGTGACGACGGCGCCCGGGTCCACCCGGACCTGCCGTCCGCCGCTCTGAATGATCGCGTACACGTCAACCCTCCTCGGGGCTCCGTCCCGGCGGCCCGCACCCACAAATCGGGCCGGCCCGCACCACGAGAACACTCTAGACTATCACGGAAGCCGTTATTTCGTAAAGGCTTATGAAGGGACGGCCCCAACCCGGGCCCAAACCCCGTCACTTGAGCAGGACGCGCGTCCCCCGGATCTTCTGCGTGCTCAAGGTGCTCAGGAAGCTCGGCACCAGCCGATCCATGAGCTCGAAGTACGAAGAGAGCGCAGGCGTGTTCTGCTGCGCGTTGTACAGGATTTCCTCGCGGAATGTCTCCGAGTAGAGCGTGGTGCCCGTGCGGCCGTCGATGAAGATGAACTTCGGGCTCAGCACGAACCCCTTGCGCTCCATGTAGGTCCGGACCGGAATCACGTGGCTGCGGCCGTACGCGTCCTGGACCTGCTGCGTCCGCTCCACCATGCCGGATCGCTGCTGGGGCGTGAAGAGCACGGTGCCGGTCACGATGAGGGGCTCCTGGTATTCCTCGCCGAGCTTCTTCCAGTACGCCGCGTCCGCGAAGATGTGCTCGTACCGCTCCAGGTCCTTCGGTGTGCGGATCGGCTTGTCCGCCGCGGCGTCGGCGTTGCTCCCCGCGTCGGCGGCCGGCTGCGCCGCGGGCCCCGCGTTCTCCGCCGCGATCTTCTCGAGCGGCAACGGATCGGTCTCGATGACCGCCAGGCTCGACTTGGCGCGCAGCTGGCTCCGCAAGAGCCGCACCGTTTCCAGGTTGGCGTCGACGTCCTCGGTGCCCCCGGCGATGAAGCCGATGACGAGCACGCGACGAAACGCCGAGACGTCGAGCTTCGGCTGGATCGGCGTCTCGATGGGGATCTCGTAGAAGCTGGTGCAGGCGCCCAGGCCGAGCGCCAGCCCGAGGCTAGCGACTACTATCCCGGCTCTTCGTGCGGTCATTGATTTCCTTGAACAGATCGTAGTTCTGACGAATCTGCAGATTCCCCGGATCGAGCTCGAGCGCCTTGTCGTACGCCTTGCGGGCGTCGTCGAACCGGCCCTGCTGCTCGTAGGCGACGGCCAGGTTGTTCCAGGCCGCGGCGTAGGTCGGGTCGATCTCGACGGCGCGCTCCCACCGATACAGCGCCTCCTGCCAGAGGCCGCTCTGCGCCACCTTGATGCCGAACTCGACCTGGGACTTGGCCTCTGAACGGCGATCCGCGTACGCGGCGGGGCTCAGGAGGCCGACAAAGACCGCCGCCAGCACGAAGGTCCGGACATTCATGGAGGATCTCATCTCCACTATACCGAGCGCCTCGAAGTGCGCGCAAGCGGATTCAGCACGGGTCGCAATTACCAGCGAGCAATCGCCATATCAGGCGGCGGCGAGGGAATAGGCCGGTGTTCTTGTCGAAAGCCGGCCGAAATCCGTCAGCGCGGTGGCGAGGCTGGTGTCGTGGGACAGGACGCAGTGTCCCATTGTGGGGTCGTGGCGGCCCGTCGTGACACAGCCCGGGGCCGCCGCCACGCGCTGCCGCAGTCAGACGTCGCTCGCCGGGCCGCCCTTGCGTATAATGTAACGAGCAGGGGTCGGGCACGCCGGTTGCTCCCGTGCAGCCGGCAGGCTCGGCCCTGTTTTTTTGGGCCCCTGCCGGCGCCCGCGAGCGACCCGGAGGAGGCCGCATGGATCTCCGGGCTGCCGTCGCGTTGTCGCTCCTCGAGGGCGTACACCGGTCCAGGGTCGCCGCCTGCCTGCGTGAGGCGACCAGCGACCGCCCGGGCCTCGCCTCTGCCGCGCTGGTGGCCGAGACGCTCGCCAGGCTCGCCCTGCCGGGCGATTGCCTGGCTGCCGCCGATCGGCAGGCGGCAGAAGCGCTGGACGCGGCCCGGCGGGCCGGTCTCGAGGCCATCGGATGGCGGGACGTGCGCTACCCGCGACTCCTGGCCGAAATCCACGATCCTCCGCCGGTTCTGTGGATGCGAGGCGACCCGGCCGCTCTGGCGGTGCCGGCCGTCGCCCTCGTCGGGGCCAGGGCGGCCTCGGCCGCCGCCATCGAGACCGCCCGGACGCTGGCCGCCGACCTGGCGCGGCGGGGCGTGGCGGTCGTCAGCGGGCTCGCCCGGGGCGTGGACTCGGCGGCCCACGAGGGCGCCCTGCACGGCGGCGGGGTCACGGTGGCGGTGCTCGGGTCGGGCGCCGACAGGATGTATCCGCCCGAGCACGAGGCGCTCGCCAGGGCCATCGAGGCGCGCCGGGGGGCCATCGTCAGCGAGCTCCCGCCGGGCGCGCCGCCGCGGCCCGAGCACTTTCCGGCGCGGAACCGCATCATCAGCGGCCTGTCCCGCGCCGTGGTGATCGTGCAGGCGGCCGAGCGCAGCGGATCGCTCATCACGGCCCGCTGTGCCCTGGAGCAGGGGCGGGACGTCATGGCGGTGCCCGGCCTCGTTCTGAGCGGGCGGAACCATGGGGCACATGCCCTCATCAAGGACGGCGCAAAGCTCGTCGAGACTGTGGACGATATCTTGGAGGAGCTGCCGGGACTCGGCCAGGTGCCGGCGGCGGAGGACGATTCAGGTAAATGCCTGTTCGAAAACGACTTGTCTCAGACGATGCCGGTCGGAGAACCGTGCACGCTGGACGAGCTGGCGGAGCGGACGGGCCTCGGCGCAGGCGTGCTGCTCGGCCGTCTCCTCGAGCTCGAGCTCGACGGGTGGGTGGCACGAGCGGAGGGCGGGCGATTCGTGCGGGTCGCCCGAAGGATGGTAACGTAGACAGCACAGGCATTATGGCAAAGGCGCTGGTAATCGTGGAGTCGCCTGCGAAGGCGAAGACCATCAACAAGTACCTGGGGCGGGACTTCAAGGTCGTCGCCTCGATGGGGCACGTCCGGGATCTGCCCAAGAGCAAGCTGGGCGTCGACGTGGACGACGGGTTCGCGCCGGCCTACGAGGTCATCGCGAGCCGGAAGAAGGTGCTCCGGGAGCTGAAGGACGCCGCGCAGAAGGTGAAGGAGATCTTCGTCGCGACCGACCCCGACCGTGAAGGCGAGGCCATCGGCTGGCACGTGGCCCAGGAGCTGTCGGCGCTCAAGGGCGCGAAGACGCGGGCCATCCACCGCCTGATGTTCAACGAGATCACGAAGAAGGCGGTGAACGAAGCGCTGAAGCACCCGGGCCACATCGACCGGCGGATGGTCGACGCGCAGCAGGCGCGGCGCGTGCTCGACCGGCTGGTGGGCTACAAGATCAGCCCGTTGCTCTGGGACAAGGTGCGCCGCGGGCTGAGCGCGGGGCGCGTGCAGTCGGTGGCGCTCAAGCTGGTCTGCGACCGCGAAGCCGAGATCCAGGCGTTCAAGGCCGAAGAGTACTGGTACGTCTTCGCCCGCCTGGCCGGCGCGCTGCCGCCCGAGTTCCAGGCGCGGCTCGTCAAGAAGGGCGGGAGCACCCTCAAGATCGGGACCGAGGCCGAGGCGAAGGCGGCGCTGGCGGACCTCTCGCGCGCCACCTACACGGTGACCGCGGTCACGACCAAGGAGCGGAAGAAGAGCCCGGTTCCGCCGTACATCACGAGCAAGCTGCAGCAGGCGTCGCGCTTCCCGGTGAAGAAGACCATGATGATCGCCCAGCAGCTCTACGAGGGCGTGGAGCTGCCCGGCGAAGGGGCGGTCGGCCTCATCACCTACATGCGCACCGATTCGACGCGCGTGTCGGACGAGGCGCTGGCCGAGGTGCGGGGCTTCATCGGCCAGCGCTACGGCCAGGACTCCCTGCCGGCCAAGCCGATCTACTACCGCGCCAAGAAGGACGCCCAGGACGCGCACGAGGCCATCCGTCCGACGTCGACGGCCTACGAGCCCGACCGGGTGCGGCGGCACCTCACGGCGGACCAGTACTATCTCTACCGGCTGATCTGGAACCGCTTCGTGGCGTCGCAGATGACGCCGGCCACCTTCGACGAGACGACCGTGGAGATCGGCGCCGGCGACTACACGTTCCGCGCGAAGGGCTCGGTGCCCAAGTTTCCCGGCTGGCTCGCGGTCTACGGGGCCGACGCGGCCGACACGGCCGCCGCGCCCGCGCCCGACCCGTCGGGCGGCGAGCCCGACGAGGAGAACGGCGCGAGCGTCCTGCCGCCGCTCGAGGAGGGCCAGCGGCTCGACCTGCGCGATCTCCGGCCCGAGCAGAAGTTCACGCAGCCGCCGCCCCGCTACAGCGAGGCCACGCTCGTGAAGGCGCTCGAGGAGAACGGCATCGGCCGGCCGAGCACCTACGCGTCGATCATCGGCGTGCTGCAGGCGCGCGAGTACGTGAACAAGACCGAAGGGCGCTTCAAGCCGACCATGCTCGGCCGCATCCTCGTGACGCGCCTGCTGAGCCCGAGCTTCGACGACATCCTCGACCTCGAGTACACGGCGAAGATGGAGGAGCAGCTCGACGAGATCGAGAACGGCCGCGCCGACTACCGGTCGACGCTCGAGAGCTTCTACGAGAAGTTCGAGAAGGACCTGGCCAAGGCCAAGGGCGTGATGCCGAACCTCAAGGAGGGCGAACCCACCGATGAGACGTGCGAGAAGTGCGGGTCGCCGATGGTCACCAAGGCGGGCCGCTTCGGGCTGTTCCTCGCCTGCAGCGCCTACCCCGACTGCGAGAACACGCGCGAGCTCGAGAAGCCCGAGCCCGGCACCGAGGACATCGAGGAGACCTGCGAGAACTGCGGCCGCCCGATGGTCGTCAAACGCGGGCGGTTCGGCCCGTTCCTCGCCTGTACCGGCTACCCCGAGTGCAAGACGACCCGCAAGCTGATCTCGACCAAGCAGGGGGTCACCGCGGCCAGGCCCGACCAGGTGCTCGACGAGAAGTGCCCGCGCTGCGGCGCCAACCTGGTCGTCAAGCACGGGCGCTTCGGCGAGTTCACCGCGTGCAGCAACTACCCCACGTGCAAGTACGTCAAGCTGAAGGCGACCGGCGTGAAGTGCCCCAAGGACGGCGGCGACATCGTCGAGCGCAAGTCGCGAAGGGGCAAGGTGTTCTTCGGCTGCAGCAACTACCCCGACTGCGACTTCACCCTGTGGAACCGCCCAGTCGACGAGAAGTGTCCCGACTGCGGCGCCCCGTTCCTCGTGGAGAAGACCACCAAGCGCCACGGCCGCCAGCTGCTCTGCCAGAACGAGGCGTGCAGCTACGTCCGGAGCGAAGAGCTCACGGCAGTGTGATCGTTCCGAATGTCGAATGTCGAATGTCGAATGTCGAATGACGAATGGTGAATTGAGAAACGCGGAACACCGGGACGAACCGGCCGCTCTCATTCGGCATTCGACATTCACATTCGACATTCCGCATTCGACATTCCGCATTCGGAACGACCGTTCGACATTCAAGATGATTCAGATCGTGGGCGGCGGACTCGCCGGCTGCGAAGCGGCCTGGCAGGCGGCGTCGCGCGGCGTGCCCGTCGTGCTGCACGAGATGCGTCCGGTCCGGCCGACCGCGGTGCACACGAGCGACCGGCTGGCCGAGCTGGTCTGCAGCAACTCGTTCCGTGGGGACAAGCTCGACAACGCCGTCGGCCTTCTCAAGGAAGAGATGCGGCGGCTCGGCTCGCTCGTCATGCGGGCGGCCAACGCGACGCGCGTCCCGGCCGGCGCGGCCCTGGCCGTGGATCGCGAGCGGTTCGCGCAGGCGGTCACCGACGCGATCGCCGCCGAGCCCCTCATCACGGTCGTCCGCGACGAGGTCGCCGCGATTCCGCCCTCGTCGGCCGGGGTCGCCGCGTGCATCATCGCCACGGGCCCGCTCACCTCGGACGCGCTCTCGGCCGACATCGCGGCCTTCGTGGGGCGTGCCCACCTCGCCTTCTACGACGCCATCAGCCCCATCGTCCTCGCCGAGACCATCGACCGCGACGCCGTGTTCCGCCAGTCGCGCTGGGGCCGCAGCCTCGGACCGCGCGCGCCGGTCGAGCCGGGCGGCCCCGCCTGCGGGGTGGACGACGGCGAGGGGGACTACCTGAACTGTCCGCTGACGGCCGAGGAGTACGCGCGGTTCTACGAGGCGCTCGTCTCGGCCGAGGTGGCCGCGGTGCACGACTTCGACCGGGAGAGGTTCTTCGAGGGCTGCCTGCCGGTCGAGGTCATGGCGCACCGGGGGTCCGACACGCTGCGCTTCGGGCCGATGAAGCCGGTGGGGCTCGTGGATCCGCGCACGGGCCGGCGGCCGTACGCCGTCGTGCAGCTGCGCCAGGACACCCTCGCGGGCGACCACTACAGCCTGGTGGGCTTCCAGACGCAGCTCAAGTGGGGCGAGCAGGCCAGAGTGCTGCGGCTCGTCCCCGGCCTGGCCCGCGCCGAGTTCGTGCGCTTCGGCATGATCCACCGCAACACGTACATCAACGGGCCGGCGGTGCTCCGTTCGACGTGGCAGACCCGGCGGCGCGACGATCTGTTCTTCGCCGGCCAGGTGTCGGGCGTCGAGGGCTACGTCGAGTCCGCGGCGTCGGGGCTGCTGGCCGGGCTGAACGCCGCCGCGCTCGCCTGCGGCGCGGCGCCGACGGTGCCGCCGCGCACGACGGCCATCGGCGCGCTGGCGTACTATGTCTCGCATGCGGCGCCGGGCGAGTACCAGCCGACCAACGTGACGTTCGGCATCATGGCGCCGCTGCCGGAGGCGCCGCGCCGGAAGGCCGCGCGCAAGCTGGCGATGGCCGACCGCGCGCTGGCCGATCTCGCGGCGTGGGCGCGCGGGGCGGAATCGCCCGTAGCCCTGCCGCGGCCGGCCGCGGGTCGATGAGGGGCGCATGGTGTCACGGGACTCGCTCAAGGACCACCTGAAGGCCTTCCTGGACCATCTGCGCCTCAACCGCAACGCGTCGCCGCACACCGTGCGCGCGTACGAGAGCGATCTCACGCAGCTGCTCGCCTACCTGGCGGCCGGCCGGGGACGGACGGTCTCGGCGCTTCGGACCGGCGACCTCGACACGGCGGGCATTCGCGGCTTTCTCGGCGACCTCTACGACCGGGGCAACTCCAAGGCCTCGGCCGGGCGCAAGCTGGCGGCCGTCCGGACGTTCGTGCGCTACCTGCGGCGCGAGGCGATCATCGATCAGGACCCGGGCGCGCTCGTCGGCACGCCCAGGCGCGAGCAGAAGATCCCGGCCCATCTCGAGGTGGACGAGATGGTGACGCTGCTCGAGATGCCCGATGTGACCACGCCGCTCGGCCGGCGCGATCGCGCGATCCTGGAGCTCTTCTACGCCTCGGGGCTGCGGTTGAGCGAGCTCGTGGGGCTGGACCTCGACGACATCAACCTGGGCGGGCGGGTCGTGCGGGTGCTGGGCAAGGGGGGCAAGGAGCGGATCGTGCCCTTCAACCGGACGGCAGCGGCGGCGTTGCGGGCGTGCCTGCGGGACCGGGACCTGCTCGCGGTCCAGGCGCCGCCGGCGCGCGCGCGGCGGACGCGTCATCCGCTGTTCCTGAACTACCGGGGCGGGCGGCTGTCCACGCGGAGCGTGGACCGGCTCGTGCGGCGCTACGTGGCAGCGTGCAGCACGCGCTTCGGCATCAGCCCGCACGCGCTGCGCCACTCCTTCGCGACCCACCTCCTCGAGCGCGGCGCGGACCTGCGCGCCATCCAGGAGCTGCTCGGCCACGCGCGGCTGAGCACGACCCAGCGCTACACGCACGTCAACGTGGCGCAGCTCCTCGAGTCCTACCGGAAGGCGCACCCCCGCGCCTGACCGCGGCGGCCGCTCCCGCTTGACACCCGTCGGCGCGCGCCACTAGCGTACGCGACCACGCCATCCTCCGGCCGCGGGCCGGGACCTGGAAGGAGAGGCACATGGGCATCCACCGGTTCGGCCGCCGCGACTTCCTGGCCTCGGCCGCGCTGGCGGCGGGCGCACTGGCCGGCGCCCGCCTCGGCTGGGCCTCGCCGCAGGACGACGCCGACGCGGTCTTCGATCGCAGCCTCGTGTTCGACGCCCTGTCGAGCGACGAGGAGTGGACCGACGAGGTGTTTGCCGCGTTCCGCCGGTCGGGCGTGAGCGCCATCCAGACGAGCCTCGACAACCGCACCCTGGCGGCGGCGCTCGCGGATCTCGCGCGATGGCAGGCGCGGTTCGACCGTTACCCGGACCGGCTGGTGAAGGTGGTCCGCGGCGGGGACATCGCCGGCGCCCGGCGGCAGGGCCGCCTGGCGGTGGTGCTGGGCTTCCAGAACGCCACGATGATCGGGACCGACCTCGGCAACCTGAACGAGCTCCAGGCGCTCGGCGCGCGGTGCATCCAGCTGACCTACAACGCGCGCAACCTGCTGGGCGACGGCTGCACCGAGCGGACCAACGCCGGGCTGTCGGACTTCGGCGTGGCCGTCGTGCGCCGGATGAACGAGCTCGGCATGGTCGTCGACCTGTCGCACTGCGGCGAGCAGACGACGCGGGACGCGATCGAGCTGAGCGCCCGCCCGCCGGCGTTCACGCACACGATGTGCAAGGCGGTCTACGACCACGTGCGCGCCAAGTCGGACGAGTTGCTTCGGGGGCTCGCCGACAAGGGCGGCGTCGTGGGGATCGTGATGCTCGGCTACTTCGTCGGCCCCACGGCGGAGACGAGCCTCGACGACTACCTGAACCACATCGATCACGCCGTGAAGGTGGCGGGCGTCGATCACGTCGGCCTCGCCACGGACTTCTCGATCCGGGGCATCGAGGCGACCGCCACGCGCGAGACGTGGTACGTGCCACGCCTGAGCACCTTCAAGCCGTCGTACCGGGTGCGGTGGCCCCCGTGGGTCGAGGCGCTGGACCCGCCGGAGCGGTATCGCAACGTCGCGCGGGGCCTGGTGAGGCGGGGTTACCGCGCGAGCGAGATCGAGAAGATCCTCGGCGCCAACTGGGCGCGTTATTTCGGTGACGTCATCGGCGCGTGAGCGCTGTCGAGGGAGGATGGCATGCATCTCGATCTCGGTCCGCGCGCGCTCGTCGGCGTCGCGCTCGTCGCGGTCGTCGCGCTGGCGCTCACGGTCACCCGGGTGATCTCGCCCGGCGTGCCCGGCGAAGCGACGCCGGCCGGCGTCCCCGCACCGGCGGCGCGACAAGTGATCCGGCCGGCGCAGTTCCCGGAGACCGGGCTGCCGTACAGTCCGGGCATCCTGGTCGGCGACACGCTCTATCTCTCCGGGCAGCTTGGCCGCGATCCGGCAACCGCCGCACTCGTGCCCGGCGGCATCGAGGCGGAGACGCGCCAGGCGCTGAAGAACCTCCGCGAAGTGCTGCGCGCGGCGGGCATGGATTATCGGGACGTCGTGTCGGTGACGGCGTTCATCGCGGACTTCAAGGACTTCCCGGCGTTCAACGCCGTGTACCGGGAGGTGTTCGCCGTCAATCCACCGGCGCGCGCGACGGTCCAGGTCGCCGGCCTGAATCTCGGCGCGCGGGTGGAGATCCAGATGATCGCCGCGCGGCCCGGGCGGCACCCGTGACCGGGCGGGGCGGGATTCCCCGCGACCTCGTCTGGGTGCTCGCGGCGGCGCTGGCCGTCAAGGCGACGGTGCTCGTCCAGCTCGGTGGCCACCCGCTGCTCCAGCCGCACGGCGAGCTGGACACGACCTACTACGTGGAGCTGGCGCGGCGGATCGCCGCGGGCGGACCGCTGGCCGTGCGCGAAGCCTTCTTCGTCTCGCCGCTCTACGTCTATTTTCTCGCCGCCGTCTTCGCCGTCCACGAGTCGCTCGTCGCGGCCCGTGCCGTTCAGGTCCTGCTGGGAACGGCGGCGGTCGGCTTCGTCTACCTGACGGCCCGTCTCTGGTTCGACGGGCGCACGGCGCGGGTGGCCGCCGTGCTCGCGCTCCTCACCGGGCTCTTCGCGTTCAACGAGATCCTCGTCCTGCAGTCCGCGCTCGATCCGTTCCTGGCGGCGTGCGCCCTCTATCTGGTGTCGCGGACCCAGGCCGACGATGCGCGCTGGCCGCTCGTGGCGGCGGGCGTGGTGCTGGGCCTGTTCGCGCTCAACCGGCCGAACGCGTTCGTCTACGGCGCCGCCGTTCCGGCCCTGATTGCCTTCGCGTCGTGGCCGCGCGGCGGGCGGGCGGCGCTGGGACGCGGCGCGCTCGTGCTGCTGCCGCTCGTGGTGGTGCTCGGCGCCAACGCCGCGCGCAACTACGCGGTGTCCGGCGAGGCGATCCTCATCTCCTCGCATGGGGGCCTGAACTTCTACATCGGCAACAACGAGAAGGCCGACGGCGTCTATGACCGTGTCGAGGGCGTCACCTTGTCGGTCACCGGCCAGGTGCGCGACGCGACGCGCGTGGCCGAGGCGGCCGAGGGCCGGCGTCTGTCGGCGAGCCAAGTGTCGGCGTACTTCTACGGGCGGGCGTGGGCGTGGATGGCCGCGCACCCGGGCGGCGCGGCGCGGCTGTTCGTACGGAAGATCGCGCTCGTTCTCAATCGGACCGACGTGCCGTTGAACTACAGCTACGCGTTCTACCGCCTCGATGAGGCATCGCTGCTCCGCGTGCTCGTCGTCGGTTCCTGGCTGCTCGTGCCGCTCGGCCTGGTGGGCCTGATCCTCGGCGTTCGTCTGGCGACGAGTCCCCAGTCCCCAGTCCCCAGTCCCCGGTCCTCAGCCCCCAATCCCCAGTCCCACCGGCAGTACTGGGTCTGGGCGTCCTTCGTGCCCGTCTATGGGCTCTCGGTGGCGGCGTTCTTCGTCTCGGACCGCTACCGGATGCCGCTGCTCGTGCCGCTGTGCGTGTCCTCCGGCGTGCTGCTCGTGTGGGCGTTCGACCGGCTGCGCGGGCGCCGGGTCGCTGCGCTCGTCGTGCCGGCCGCCGGGGTCGCGCTGGTGGCGGTCGTCGCGGGCTGGCCTTCCGGCCTCGACAACGGTCTGGGCGGCGAGCGCACCAGAAAGGCGGTCTGGCTGGTCGAGCAGGGCCAGTACGACGACGCGCTCCGGTATGTCGGGGAGATCGCACCGCACGATTCGCATCCCGGCGTCGTGCATTTCCGGGTCGGCGAGGCGCTCACGGCCGCCGGCCGCTACGACGCCGCGATCGCGCAGCTGACCGACGCGCGCCGGATCGACGGAGCGCGGCCGGCGATCGATCTCACGCTCGGGCAGGCGCTGCTGATGGACGGCCGGAGCCAGGAGGCGATTGCCCACCTCGCGGCGGCGCTCGACGGCGGCTTCCGGCCGGAGGTTTCCGGTCCCTGGCTCGTGCGGGCGCTGGCGGCGGCCGGCCGGAAGGCGGACGCCGTGCGCGCGCTGGCCGCCCTGCCGGACGAGGTCGTGGGCGCGGTCCAGGTGGACACGCTGTTCGAGCTCGGTACGCTGGCCCTTCGGCTCGACGCGCCCGGGCAGGCCGAACGCTGGTCGAGGGCGGCCGTCGCGCATGCGCCGGACCGTGCGGACGTACACGAACAGCTGGCCGTGGCGCTCGTGATGCTGGGGCGGCCGGCCGACGCGCTGGGGCCGATCGCGACCGCGTGCCGCCTCGAGCCGTCCAGCGCCTCGGCGCACCTCAACCTGGCGGTTGTGTACGCGCAGCTCGGCCGCTTCGCCGAGGCGCGCGAGCAGGCGACGACCGCCACGCGGCTCGATCCGACCGAGCCGCGCGCGGCCGCGCTCCTGAAGGCGCTGCCGCCGGGGCGGCGGTAGCGCCGGCCGGCCCTACTTGGCGGGCTTGACGTCGGCGTCCGGCGCCTTCACCCACGTGTACGGCCGCTTGGTGACCCACCGCTCGAACCAGTCGAGCTCGACGTTCACCTTGAACAGCTCGTGGCGCAGCTCCTGCCAGCCATGCGGCTCGCGCGGGGCCACGTAGAGGTGCGTCGGGACGCCGTTGCTGAGGAGCGCCCGGTACATCTCGACCGACTGCGGCATCGGGACGCGCACGTCCTCGTGGCCGACCAGGAAGATCGTGGGCGTCATGACGTTGGCGACGTCCTTGAGCGGCGAGTTGTTCCAGTAGGCGTCGATCGGCGCGTTCTTCTCCCACGGCGTGCCGCCGAACCACGGCGTGCGGTACAGCCGCACGTCGCTCTGCGCGTACATCGAGATCCAGTTGGCGGCGCCGGCGCCCGAGGCGGCGGCCTTGAAGCGGGTGGTGAACGTGATGATCTTGTTAGTCATGTGTCCGCCGCCGCTCCAGCCCATCTTCGCCATCCGGTCGCCGTCGGCGATCCCGAGCGCGATGAGGTGGTCGACGCCCGCCATGACGTCGAGGTGCGCGTTCTTGAAGTAGTGGCCGACCATGTCGCGCAGGAAGGCGTCGCCGTAGCCCGTGCTGCCGCGGTAGTTCGGCTGGAGCACGACGTAGCCCATGGCCGTGAGCACCTGGACGTAGTTGGCCCAGCGGCTGAAGCCGAACTTGTCGGACGCCTGCGGGCCCCCGTGCGTCTGCACGACCAGCGGGTAGCGCTGGCCCGCCTGGTAGTCGAGCGGGTAGAACACGAGGCCCTCCACGGTCACGCCGTCCGCGCCCTTCCAGGTCACCTTCTCCTGGCGCGGTAGGCGGAAGTCCTTCGCCAGATGGTCGAACACGTGGGTGACCTGCTCCGGCGCGCCGCCGGCGGCCAGGGTCCACACGTCGCCGGCGTCGGCGGGCTCGTCGATCGAGAAGACGTGGCGGTCCTGATCGGCCACGTACGACCAGCCGTACAGGGCGTGATGTCCGTCGGTGAGCTGGCGGGGCGCGCCGCCGTCGGCGCTCATCACGAAGAGCTCGGAGTGCACGCCCATGTTGGCGACGAAGTAGATCGAGCGCCCGTCCTTCGACCACACCGCCGACTCGACCTCATAGGGCAGGCTCATCGTCAGGTTGCGCGCGGCGCCGCCCGAGGTCGGGACGACGAAGATGTTGTCGTTGTAGTAGGTCTCGAACGCGTCGTTCGCACCGGCGAGGAACAGCACCCGGGCGTTGTCGGGCGAGAGCGACGCGTCGCTCTCGGGCACCGTGTTCCGCGTGAGCTCGGTGGCGTTCGCGCCGCTCGCCTCCATGACCCACACCTCGCCGCGGTCGGAGTACCCGTAGAGCGGGTTCGGCGCGCGCTCGAACGCGATCCGCGATCCGTCGCGGGAGAGGTCGTAGAAGAGCACCGAGTAGTCCCCGCTCGTGACGCGCTCGGTGGCGCCGGTCGCCACGGTCACCTTCCACAGGTGCTGCTGCTGATAGTTCTCGTCGAACGCGTACACGTCGTCTTTTGCCTTCTCGCGGGCCTTCTGCTCGTCGGTCTTTTCGTCGGGCGCGAGGAAGTAGATGACGCGGCCGTCGGGCGACCAGGTGAGACTGCGCACCGAGGTCGGATGGCTCGTGAGCCGGCGGGCTTCACCGCCCAGGTTGGAGAGGAGGTAGACCTGGGCGGCCTCGTCGCCGTTGCGCCGGGCGACGAGCGCGATCGTGGCGCCGTCGGGCGACCAGCGGGCACCCGATTCACCCTGCTCGCCGTTGGTCATTTGCACGGCGTTACGGCCGTCGCGGTCCACCCGCCAGACGTGGGTGACGCGCTTGTCGGCCTTCCAGTCGGCGGCGGACTGCGCGTAGAGCAGCTGGCGGCCGTCGGGGGAGAGCTGTGGATCCGAGACAGTCGGCAGGTTCAGCAGGTCGAGGACGGTCATCGCCCGCTGGGCGAGAACGGCGCTGGGAAAGGCGCCGAGGACGAGCGCGACGAGGGCGAGAGCGGCGAGGCGGCTGCGCGGCATGCGACCTCCTTCTCGTGTCGGGCCGAGGGATGTTGTAGCACAGGCGCGGCGGTACGGCGGAGCCTGGCGCGTACGGGCACGGGCGGCAGTCCCTGGCGCCTGCGGGCTCGGCGGCGCACATAATACTTGAGCAGAGTACTAGTTATGCATATACTCCAGCACAGCTATAGTTATCGCTCGACGGTTGCATCGGGTTTCCACGCTTTGTTCGGAGCACTAGAGGGAGGCGGGACCATGATCATGATACGGAAGAGTGCAGTGCTAACGGTCGCGCTGGCGCTCGCGGCAAGCGGGGTCGCTTTCGCTCAAACCGGAGCCGGCGGCTTCCGCGGAACCATCAAGGATGAGCAGGGTGGCGCCCTGCCGGGCGTGACCGTGACGGCCACCAGCCCGGATGCGCTGGCGCCGGCCGAAGCGGTCACTGACGGGGCGGGCAATTACCGCCTGATCAATCTGCCTCCGGGCACGTACACCATCACGGCGGAGCTGTCGGGCTTCGCGGTCTACAAGCGCGAGGGCCTGCTCCTGCGCGCCGGCGCCACGTTCCAGGTGAACATCACGATGAAGATCGGCACGCTGCAGGAGACGGTCACCGTTTCGGGCGAGTCGCCGATGATCGAGGTCTCGAAGCCCTCGAACGTGCTGAACATCCAGGGCGAGTTCCAGAAAGAGCTGCCGATCGCAGCGCGCAAGAACTGGACCGACTTCCTGGAGCTGACGCCGGGCGTCAACTCGCGGCCGTTCGACGACGGCAGCGGCCGCATGGTCTACTTCGGGCACGCGTCCGAGCACTTCTCCCACGTGGTGCAGCTCGGGGGCATGGTGGCCTCGAACTACAACGACACCCAGCTCACCTACGTGCAGATGGGATCGGACATGATCCAGGACACGCAGGTGAAGACAGGCGGGGTGGACGCCTCGACGCCGATGGGCACGGGCCTGGCGATCAACGTCATCACCAAGAGCGGCGGCAACACGTTCAAGGGCACGGGCGCCTTCGCCTTTCAGCCGATGAAGTGGAACGGCGACAACACGTCGGCGAAAACCACGTTCGCGCTGCCGCCAGAGCTGGCTGAGCTCTCCACCTGCGACCAAGACGAGTGCGTGTCGACCGGCGGCACGCCGACGCAGACCGGCGTCAAGCAGGTGGACGCGTCGTTCGGCGGCCCCATCAAGCGGGACAAGATCTGGTTCTTCAGCTCGTTCCGCTACTCCAACATCGACGTGGGGATCAGCCGGATCGCGAAGCAGGTCCAGGACATGCAGGCCTACTTCGGCCGCAAGCCGTTCAACAACAAGATCCAGGGCTACCAACCCTACGTCAAGGTGACCTCGCGGCTCACCGGCGCGCACGAGCTGACGCTCGCCTACCAGCGCGACCGGACCAATGGCACGAACAACTGGGAGTACACCTACGACCCGATCGGGGTCTACGGGAACGGCGGCAACCTGTACAGCGCCAAGCTCACCTCGGTGTGGGGCACGAACCTCACGACCACGTTCCTGGCGGGGTACAACGACAAGGGTGGAGCCGGCGCGAACACGTACAAGTGGAACCCGTTCGGGTTCACGCGCTCGGGACCGGATACGGTGATCTACGAGGGCACGAGCATCAGCGGCGGCCTGATTCGGGGAAATAACGTCATCCTCGAGGGTGGCAACCTGGACAACCTGAGCACCCAGCCGGCGTCGCAGATCCTGGTCCGCGGCGACATCACCTACTTCAAGGACGGCTGGGGCGGCTCGCACGAGTTCCAGACCGGCTTCTACTTCGAGCCCCGGAACACGTACGACATCTACGCCCACTACGCCAACAACGGCTTCTACTACGAGGCCCGGACGCCGATCGACCCCAACAACCCGGCGCTCGGCACGATCCCCTTCCAGCGGACCTACGCCGACCCGATCAATCTGCAGACGCGCAAGGCGCGCGACCGCGACCTGGGCGTCTACGTGCAGGACAGCTGGAAGCCGATCTCGCGGCTGACCGCCAACATCGGCCTGCGCGTGGACTTCGTCAAGCGGAAGGATGCCCTCTTCAACGTGGTGCGGGAGCAGAGCACCGAGGTGCAGCCGCGGTTCGGCTTTTCCTACCTGCTGACCAAGGACGCGCGCAACGTGCTGCGGGGGAGCTGGGTCAAGGTGGGCGAGCAGGAGATGGGGCGTGACGCCATCACCAGCTTCGGCACGGGCAGCAAGGTGTCCTTCCGGAACGAGTACGACAACAACTTGGACGGCACCTTCGAGACGGTGGTGCTGACGCCGGCCGTGCAGGGCGGCCTTGCGGCGCAGGAGATCGACCCGAACAACCACCAGCCCTACGTGGACGAGTTCATCCTGGGCTACCGGACGCAGCTGCCGTGGCAGACGAGCGTCGACATCGCCTACATCAACCGCGCCTACAAGGACGTGTGGGGGCAGGTGGACATGAACGGCTACTGGCCGTCCGGCCCCAACCAGCCGTTCGGCGGCTTCGGCGTGCTCGACCCGAACCGGGGCGAGTGGGTGCGGCAGACCAACAACACCTGGAGCCAGCTGCACTACGAGGCGATCGAGATCACGGCGGCGAAGAACATGTCGCACAACTTCCAGCTGATGGCGGGCATCAACCGGCAGTGGCAGCACATCAGCGGGAACTACAACCCGAGCGACCCGGCGCGGTACATCGCGCCGGACGCGTTCCCGAACAACAAGCTGATCTATCAGCCGCGGGGTAACAACGACCGCAACAGCCTGCCGCTGTCGGGCAACGCGTTGAGCTACGGGCCCACGTGGCGGAAGTACTCGATGCGGTTCGGCGGCACCTACCTGGGGCCGTTGGGCCTCACGCTGTCCGCCAGCCTGACGGTGCAGGCCGGCCCGTGGTCCGGTTCGCCGCTCTACCGGCTCGCGGCGAACGACCCCCAGATTGCCGTGTTCGGGCCGTCGTCGTTCACGCTGGCGAATGGATCCACCGCGTCGAACCCGCTCGCGACCCGGGCGCGATACGTCTACCCGACGCGCGGCGACGGACAGATCCAGGCGCCGGCCATCAAGACGCTCGGCCTGAGGATCGGCAAGATCTTCAAGCTCGGCGGCGACCGCGAGTTCGAGCTGGACGCGAACATCTTCAACGTGCTGAACGCGGGCGGGTTCAACCAGTTCAGCTACAACAGCGCGTACCAGACCTGGAGCTCGAACTTCCTGCAGATGCGCAACCGCCAGCCGGCGCGCGCGCTGCAGCTCAACTTCATCGGGCGCTTCTAGCCCGCTGAGTGGCGCACGGGGCCGGCGCCGGGAGGCGTCGGCCCCGCGCCGGGCGCTCGTTCCCGCCGGTCCGCCAGCCCGCCATTGCATCGCTCGCATACCACTACACAGTATGTGAATAGTTACTACGGCCGAGTTGGTGTATATACAGACACCCTACTAGGGGTTCTGTTCTTTTTCCTCTCTCACAGCGGTTCCTCGTCGATGGCGTGACCTCCAAGGAGGCGGACCAATGATACGCAGGGGTGTCGCGGCCTTGCTGGCGCTTGGTCTCGGTGCGGGCGTGGCCCTGGCCCAGACCGGCGACGGCAGCATTCGAGGGTACATCAAGGACGAGCAGGGCGGCGTCCTGCCCGGCGTGACCGTCACGGCGGTGAGTCCCGACGCGTTGAGGCCGGCGACGGCCGTCACCGACGCGGAAGGCTACTACCGCCTCGTCAACCTCTCGCCCGGCACGTACGTCGTGACGGCGGAGCTCGCCGGGTTCGCGACCTACAAGCGGGAGGGCATTCTGCTGCGCGCCGGCGCGAACTTCCAGGTGGACATCCAGATGAAGATCGGGTCGCTCGAAGAGACCATTACGGTCTCGGGCGAGTCGCCGATGATCGAGGTGTCGAAGCCGTCGAACGTGCTGAACATCGACGGCGAATTCCAGAAGGAGATGCCGATTGCGGCGCGGAAGAACTGGAGCGACTTCCTGGAGATGACGCCGGGCGTGCACTCGCGGCCGTTCGACGACGGCAGCGGGCGGATGGTGTATTTCGGGCACTCGACGGAGCACTTCGCGCACGTCGTGGAGCTCGAGGGCATGCAGGCGGGCAACTACAACGACTTCCAGCTGACCTACGTGCAGATGGGGTCGGACATGATCCAGGACACGCAGGTGAAGACGGGCGGGGTGGACGCCTCGACGCCGATGGGCACCGGGCTCGCCATCAACGTCATCACCAAGAGCGGCGGCAACAGTTTCCACGGCACGTCGGGGTTCGCGTATCAGCCGCTGAAATGGAACAGCGACAACACGAGCGCCGTCACCTCGTTCGCCATGCCGACGGAGATCACGAATGCGTTGGCCGCACAGGGCCTCCCGGTCCAGGACACCTTCGAGTCGACGGGCGGCACGCCGGCGCAGAACGCCGTGAAGCAGTTCGACGGCTCGTTCGGCGGGCCGGTCCGGAAGGACAAGGTCTGGTTCTTCTCCTCGCTGCGCTATTCGAACGTCGAGGTGCCGATCGCGCGGACGGCGAACAACGTCTCGAACATCCAGAGCTTCTACCCGAATACGAAGCTCTTCAACAACCTGATCGAGGGCTATCAGCCCTACGTGAAGGTGACCGGCCGGATGGGCGCGCACGAGCTGGAGGGCGTGTTCCAGCGCGACCGGACCAACGGGGAGAGCAGCTGGGAGTACTACGCCGCCCCGCTCAACGTCTACGGCAACGGCGGGAACCTGTACATGGGCAAGATCACGTCGGTGTGGGGCCAGCGCCTCACGACGTCGTTCATGGCCGGCTACAACGACAAGGGCGGCAGCAGCAAGGCGACCTACAAGTGGTCGCGGTTCCAGGGGTCGGGGCCCGAGGTCGACCTGTATTCGGGCGCGGCCCTCAGCGGCGGCCTCATCCGCGGCAACAACCTGATCGTGCAGGGGGGCAACCGCTACAACGAGTCGGAGTTGCTGGCGTCGCTCATCATGATCCGCGGCGACGTCACGTACTTCCACGAGGGGTGGAAGGGCTCGCACGAGTTCCAGTCCGGGTTCTTCATCGAGCCGCGCAACGTCTACGACGTGATCTCGCACTACGTGAACGGCGGATTCGTGCTGGAGGACCGGGCGGCGATCGACTACAACAACCCGTCGCTCGGCACGGTGCCCTTCCACCGGCGGTACTTCGACCAGACGGACCTGCCGACGCAGAAGGCGCGCGACCAGGACTGGGGCTTCTACGGGCAGGACAACTGGAAGCCGACCGAGCGGCTGACGTTCAACGTCGGCCTGCGGGCGGACTGGGTCAAGCGCAAGGACCTGCTCTTCAACATCACGCGGGAGGACGCGTGGACGATCCAGCCGCGCGTCGGGTTCTCCTACATGCTGACGTCCGATTCGAAGAACCTCCTGCGCGGGAGCTACGTACGGGTGGGCGAGCAGGTGATGGGCCGTGACGCCATCACGACGTTCGGCGGCGCCTCCAAGACGACGCAGACCGACCTGTACGACAACAACCTGGACGGGGTCTTCGAGACCGTGGTCGTCTCGCCAGGGGCGACGGCCTCGCTGGCGAGCTACGAGATGGACTCGGCGCACAACCACCAGCCGTACCTGGACGAGTTCATCCTGGGGTTCCGGCGGCAGTTCCCGTGGCAGAGCTCGCTCGACGTGGCGTGGATCAAGCGCAGCTACCACGACATGTGGGCGACGATCGACGTCAACGGGATCTACCCGTCCGGGCCGAACCAGCCCTTCGGTGGCTTCGGCCTGGTGGATCCGAACCGCGGGATTGTGAACCAGCAGACGAACAACACCTGGAGCACGCTGGAGTACCAGGCGATCGAGATCACGTTCGCCAAGAACATGTCGCACAACTTCCAGCTGATGGCCGGGTTCAACCGGCAGTGGCACCACATGGCGGGCACGTGGAACCCGACCGACAAGGCGAAGTTCATCGAGCCGAACGCGTTCGCCAATGACCACAACCTGTACATGCCGCGCGGCGACAACGACGGCAACAGCCTGCCGGACACGGGCAACGCGCTCAGCTACGGGCCGACGTGGATGAAGTACCGTGGCAACGTCGCCGGCGTCTGGCTGGCGCCGTGGGACATCACCGTGGCGGCCACCTACACGATCCAGGCCGGTCCGTGGTCCGGCTCGCCGCTCTACCGGCTGGCCACCACCGACCCGGCGATCGCGGTGTTCGGCCCCTCGAGGTTCACGCTGCCGAACGGCACGACGCAGACCAACCCGCTGGCCACGCGGAACCGCTACGTGTACAACGACCGCGGGACGGGACAGTTCCAGTCGCCGGCCATCCACACGGTCGGCCTGAAGGTCGGCAAGAAGTTCAATCTGGGAGGCTCGCGCCAGGTCGAGCTGGCGGGCAACTTCCTGAACCTGCTGAACGGCGGTGACTTCACGCAGTTCAGCTACAACAGCGCGTATCAGACCTGGAGCTCCGACTTCCTGCTGATGCGCAACCGCCAGCAGGCGCGCGCGTTCCAGATCACAACCGTCTTCCGGTTCTAGCGTCCGTCGAGGCCTCGTGGGAGGACCGCCCAACCCGGGCGGTCCTCCCGCGCCGCGTGCCCCGGCCCCGCCCGCCGCCAGACCACGTCCTGCCGCCCCCCCGGTACGGTTCCAGGACGCTCGCGGCATGCTAATCCTCAGTACCTGAATTACAGCCGAGCTGGACTTGGTGTATACCCCGTTCACTCTCCTCGGGGTTTGGTACCTCTTCTGTTTCAGCTGTTCAGTTCATCGACACAGTCGGCGGCGGGATTCGTCCAAGGAGGCGGGCCATGATACGCAGGGGTGTCGCGGTCTTGCTGGCGCTTGGTCTCGGTGCGGGCGTGGCCCTGGCCCAGACCGGCGACGGCAGCATTCGGGGGTACATCAAGGACGAGCAGGGCGGCGTCCTGCCCGGCGTGACCGTCACGGCGGTGAGCCCTGAGGCGTTGAGGCCGGCGACGGCCGTCACCGACGCGGAAGGCTACTACCGCCTCGTCAACCTCTCGCCCGGCACGTACGTCGTGACGGCGGAGCTCGCCGGGTTCGCGACCCACAAGCGGGAGGGCATTCTGCTGCGCGCCGGCGCGAACTTCCAGGTGGACATCCAGATGAAGATCGGGTCGCTCGAAGAGACGATCACGGTCTCGGGCGAGTCGCCGATGATCGAGGTGTCGAAGCCGTCGAACGTGCTGAACATCCAGGGCGACTTCCAGAAAGAGATCCCGATTGCGGCGCGGAAGAACTGGAGCGACTTCCTGGAGATGACGCCGGGCGTGCACTCGCGGCCGTTCGACGACGGCAGCGGGCGGATGGTGTATTTCGGGCACTCGACGGAGCACTTCGCGCACGTCGTGGAGCTCGAGGGCATGCAGGCGGGCAACTACAACGACTTCCAGCTGACCTACGTGCAGATGGGGTCGGACATGATCCAGGACACGCAGGTGAAGACGGGCGGGGTGGACGCCTCGACGCCGATGGGCACCGGGCTCGCCATCAACGTCATCACCAAGAGCGGCGGCAACAGTTTCCACGGCACGTCGGGGTTCGCGTATCAGCCGCTGAAATGGAACAGCGACAACACGAGCGCCGTCACCTCGTTCGCCATGCCGACGGAGATCACGAATGCGTTGGCCGCACAGGGCCTCCCGGTCCAGGACACCTTCGAGTCGACGGGCGGCACGCCGGCGCAGAACGCCGTGAAGCAGTTCGACGGCTCGTTCGGCGGGCCGGTCCGGAAGGACAAGGTCTGGTTCTTCTCCTCGCTGCGCTATTCGAACGTCGAGGTGCCGATCGCGCGGACGGCGAACAACGTCTCGAACATCCAGAGCTTCTACCCGAATACGAAGCTCTTCAACAACCTGATCGAGGGCTATCAGCCCTACGTGAAGGTGACCGGCCGGATGGGCGCGCACGAGCTGGAGGGCGTGTTCCAGCGCGACCGGACCAACGGGGAGAGCAGCTGGGAGTACTACGCCGCCCCGCTCAACGTCTACGGCAACGGCGGGAACCTGTACATGGGCAAGATCACGTCGGTGTGGGGCCAGCGCCTCACGACGTCGTTCATGGCCGGCTACAACGACAAGGGCGGCAGCAGCAAGGCGACCTACAAGTGGTCGCGGTTCCAGGGAACGGGGCCCGAGATCGACCTGTACTCGGGCGCGGCCCTCAGCGGCGGCCTCATCCGCGGCAACAACCTGATCGTGCAGAGCGGCAACCGCTACGACGAGTCGGAGTTGCTGGCGTCGCTCATCATGATCCGCGGCGACGCCACCTACTTCAAGGAAGGCTGGCGGGGCTCGCACGAGTTCCAGACGGGGTTCTTCATCGAGCCGCGGAACGTCTACGACGTGATCTCGCACTACGTGAACGGCGGATTCGTGCTCGAGGACCGGGCGGCGATCGACTACAGCAACCCGTCGCTCGGCACGGTGCCGTTCCACCGGCGGTACTTCGACCAGACGGACCTTCCGACGCAGAAGGCGCGCGACCAGGACTGGGGCTTCTACGGGCAGGACAACTGGAAGCCGAGCGAGCGGCTGACGTTCAACGTCGGCCTGCGGGCGGACTGGGTCAAGCGGAAGGACCTGCTCTTCAACATCACGCGGGAGGACGCGTGGACGATCCAGCCGCGCGTGGGCTTCTCGTACATGCTGACGAGCGACGCCAAGAACCTGCTGCGCGGGAGCTTCGTGCGGGTGGGCGAGCAGGTGATGGGGCGTGACGCCATCACGACGTTCGGCGGCGCCGGCACGGCGACGCAGACCGACATCTACGACAACAACCTGAACGGAATCTGGGGCGAGCCCGGCGAGACGATCGTGACCCCGGGTTCCACAGCGTCCCTCGCCTCCTACCGGATGGACTCGGCGCACAACCATCAGCCTTACCTGGACGAGTACATCATCGGGTTCCGGCGGCAGTTCCCATGGCAGAGCTCGCTCGACGTGGCGTGGATCAAGCGCAGCTACCACGACATGTGGGCGACGATCGACGTCAACGGGATCTACCCGTCCGGGCCGAACCAGGCGTTCGGCGGCTTCGGCCTGGTGGACCCGAACCAGGGCAGTGTCACCCAGCAGACCAACAACACGTGGAGCACGCTGGAGTACCAGGCGATCGAGATCACGTTCGCGAAGAACATGTCGCACGGGTTCCAGCTGATGGCCGGGTTCAACCGGCAGTGGCACCACATGGCGGGCACGTGGAACCCGACCGACAAGGCGAAGTTCATCGAGCCGAACGCGTTCGCCAACGACGCGAACCTGTACATGCCGCGCGGCGACAACGACGGCAACAGCCTGCCGGACACGGGCAACGCGCTCAGCTACGGGCCGACGTGGATGAAGTACCGCGGCAACGTCGCCGGCGTCTGGCTGGCGCCGTGGGACATCACCGTCGCGGCCACCTACACGATCCAGGCGGGTCCGTGGTCCGGCTCGCCGCTCTACCGGCTGGCCGCGAACGACCCGTCGATCGCGGTGTTCGGCCCCGCGCGGTTCACGCTGCCGAACGGCACGACGGCGACCAACCCGCTGAACACGCGGAACCGCTACGTGTACAACGACCGCGGGACGGGCCAGTTCCAGTCGCCGGCCATCCACACGGTCGGCCTGAAGGTCGGCAAGAAGATCAACCTGGGAGGCTCGCGCCAGGTCGAGGTGGCGGGCAACTTCCTGAATCTGCTGAACGGCGGCGACTTCACGCAGTTCAGCTACAACAGCGCGTACCAGACCTGGAGCTCCGACTTCCTGCTGATGCGCAACCGCCAGCAGGCGCGCGCGTTCCAGCTCACGACCGTCTTCCGCTTCTAGATCCGCGCGCGATCATGGGGCCGGCCGGGCTCGACGCCCGGCCGGCCCGGCGTTTGGGCACGCCGGCCCGCCAAGCCGGTGCGCGTTGCACCCCGGCCGCTGCGGCTGTAGAGTTCTCCCGCCACACTCGCGGATTCGTCACCCCAGCTGCAGGAGGCGCGTATGAGAGGCCGTTGGCTGACATTCGCCCTGGCACTCGGCGTCTCGGCGATCACGCTCGCCGCCGCCCCGCAGGCCCCGCCCGCCGGTTCCTCGCTCACGATGGCGCTCACGGGCGACTCGATCATCACCCGGCGACTGTCCGTCTACCAGGAGGCCCCGTTCCTGAGGCTGATCGACCTCGTGCGGGGCGCCGACGTGGCGTTCACCAACCTGGAGATGCTCTTCCACGACTACGAGCCGTACCCCATGAACGAGAGCGGCGGCACCTACATGCGGGCCGATCCGGCCCTGGTGAAGGAGCTCGTCTGGGCGGGCTTCGACCTGGTGTCGCGCGCCAACAACCACCAGGGCGACTACGGCGTGCTGGGCATGCAGCTGACGACGAAGTACGTCGCCGAGGCGGGTCTCGTGCAGGCCGGCGTGGGCGACAGCCTGCCGGAGGCGCGGGAAGCGAAGTTCCTGGAGACCGCGAAGGCGCGCGTCGCGCTGATCTCGGTCGCGTCCACCTTTCCCGACCACGCGCGGGCAGGCCGCACGCGTGGTGACATGCCGGCGCGCCCGGGCCTCAACCCGCTGCGTTTCACCACGACCTACGTCGTGTCTCGCGAGCGCCTCGAGGGCCTGCGGGCAACCATGAAGGAGCTGGGCCTGCGCGCGCCGGAGACGGGCGACAGCCTGCAGATGCTCGGCAGCCGATTCGTCGTCGGCGACCCGCCCGGCGTGCGCACTGAGCCGCTCAGGGAGGACGTCGACGAGATCACGGCCGTCGTCAGCAGCGCCCACCGGCTCGCGGACTACGTCATCGTCGCCGTCCACGCCCACGAGGGGCAGACCGGCGACCGGACGCGACCCGCCGACTTCCTCGTTACCTTCGCCCACGCGGCCGTGGACGCGGGCGCCGACGTCGTCACGGGCCAGGGCCCGCACGTGCTGCGCGGCATCGAGATCTACAAGGACACGCCGATCCTGTACAGTCTCGGGGACTTCATCTTCGAGAACGAAACGCTGGAGCGCTTCCCGAGCGAGAACTACGAGCCGTACCATCTCGGCCCCCTCGCGCAGCCGGCCGACTTCGACGACGCCCGATCCGCCGGCGGCACCCGGAGCTTTCCGGCGGACCCGGAGATCTGGCAGTCGGTCGTGGCACTGGCGACGTGGCAGGGGGGCCGGCTCGCCGGGTTGGAACTGCACCCCATCACGCTCGGCTTCGGGGAGCCGCCGGCCGAGCGCGGCCGCCCGATGCTCGCGCCGCCAGACCTCGCGGCGAAGATCCTGGCGAACCTCGTCGAGCGGTCGAAGCCCTTCGGCACGACCATCACGATGGAAAAGGGGATCGGCCGCGTGACGCTCCCGCAGTGAAACAGACGGAGCCCCTCAGATCTCCATGGGGCTCCCGTCCCTCGTCCTCATTTCCGTGCGTCGAGAATCAGCTTGAGCAGATGGCCGAACTCCGCCGCGCTGACTGACCGTCCCTGGATGTCCGTGTTGACGCGGTGGACGATGACGAGGTCGTCGGCGGGGATGACCAGGATGTAGTGACCGCCGGCGCCGCGCGCCGAGTAGCTGCCATCGGGCAGCGAGACGCCCGGGAAATGCCGGCCGTCGACGGCGATCCACCACAGGTACCCGTAGCCGCCGGACGGGCCGGCGTCGGAGTAGGACGTCACCGAGTCGGCCACCCAGTCCGCCGGCACGATCTGCCGCCAGCCCCAGCGCCCGTGCCGCAGGAAGAGCAGGCCGAAGCGCGCCATGTCCCGCGCGGTCAGCCGGAACGGGTAGGCGGGATAGACCGAGTCCGCCCCGCTCACGTACTCGGTGTCCTCGATCCGGAAGTCCTCCATGCCGATGGGATCGGCGATGCGCGCCTGGAAGTCGCGGAACAGGTTCGTCTTCGTCAGGTGCTCGAAGATGAAGCCGAGCGCGTTGAAGTCCCAGTTATTGTAGTACCAGAACGTGCCGGGCGGGTGGCTGTGGCGCGGCGGCCTCGCGGCGGCCATGGCGGCCGTCTCGTACAGCGCCGGATGGTAGACGCCCGATCGCGCCTTCAGCAGGTCGTGGACGGTCGCCTGCTTCTCCTCGTCGGTGAGCGACGGCGCGTTGTCGTCGATGCCGAGATCGGCCATCGTCTTCGACAGGTCGATCTCGCCGTCGGCGACGTGGATGCCGTAGAGCGCGCTGAGCAGGCTCTTGCGGATCGAGTGGATATTGAAGCGGGTCGAGGTCGGGCCCCATTCGTCGACCACGCGGCCGCCGGCGACGATCATGACGGCTTCGGTGTTGATCGTGGCGGCGTAGTCCCGCGCCGCCTTGAGGCCTTCGCTGGACCAGCCGGCGGCCTCGGGTGGCGAGACGTGCTCCCAGGACCGGCCCGGATAGACGTCCTGCGCCGCCAGGGTCCCGCCCAGCAGTCCGACGACAAGGAGGAGGATCAGGCCGAACGGAGGGAGAATCCGTCGCGCACGGCGTGCAGGCATGGGCAACCTCCGTGTGGCGAAAGGACGGACCGAGGTTGCCCCATTATACCTAGCCGGTCGCTTGGAGGATCGACGCGCGCCGGCTGCGCGGGTAGTCGATGCCGAGCGTCTTGATCTTGTAGTTCATGACGCGCGGGCTGATCGACAGGAGCTCCGCCGCGTCCTTCTGCACCCAGTTCGACATCTTGAGCGCCTCGATGAGCGTCTGCCGCTCGATCTCCTCGAGGGGGATGCCGGTGGGCGGGATCCGGACGAGGGGGCTGCCGTCGCCCGGCGCGGCGGTCGTCGTGAGCTCGCCGAGGCGCAGGTCCGCGGTCGAGATGTGCGGGCCCTCGGTGAGCAGCACCGCGCGCTCGATCGCGTTCTCCAGCTCGCGGATGTTGCCCGGCCAGTTGTAGCGCATGAGCAGCTTGAGCGCCTCGGGCTGCAGCCCGTCCACCTTCTTCTTCAGCTCGGCGGCGAAGCGGTGGATGAAGAACGCGGCGAGCGCCGGGATGTCGTCCTTGCGCTCCCGCAGCGGCGGCATGTCGATCGACACGACGTTGAGCCGGTAGAAGAGATCCTCGCGGAACTCGCCGGCGGCCACCATGGCCGCCAGGTTCTGGTTGGTGGCGGTGATGACGCGCACGTCCACGCGCAGCGTGCGCGTGCCGCCGAGCCGCTCGAACTCGTGCTCCTGGAGCACGCGCAGGATCTTGGCCTGCGTGTTCGCGCTCATGTCGCCGATCTCGTCGAGGAAGAGCGTGCCGCCGTCGGCCTGCTCGAACCGGCCGATGCGCTGCTTGTCGGCGCCGGTGAACGCGCCCTTCTCGTGGCCGAACAGCTCCGATTCGAGCAGGTTCTCCTGCAGGGCGGCGCAGTTGACCTTCACGAAGTTGCGCGTGGCGCGCAGCGAGTTGTGGTGGATGGCGCCGGCGATCAGCTCCTTGCCCGTGCCCGTCTCGCCCCGGATGAGCACCGTGGTGTTGCTCTTGGCTACCTTGCGCACGATGTCGAGCACCTGCTGGAGCGCGCCGCTCGCGCCGACGATCCGGTCGAACTCGTAGATGTCCTGCTGGGCGTGCCGGAGGTAGTCGATCTGGTGGCGGAGCCGCCGGTGCTCGATCGCCTTCTCGATCTTGACCTCCATCTCCTCGATCTCGAAGGGCTTCTGCACGTAGTCGAAGGCGCCGAACTTCATCGCCTCGACCGCCGTGTGGATCGACCCGAAGGCCGTCATGAGGATCACGGCCGTCGTGGGATGGAGCGTCTTCGCGGTGCGCAGCACGTCCATGCCGTCGCTGCCGCCCATCTTCAGATCGCTCAGCACGACGTCGAACGGTCCCTCGTGGAGCCGCTCGATCGCGGCCGTGCCGTTCGGCGCCTCCTCCACCTCGTGGCCCGCGTCGGTCAGCGCTCGCGCGATGCCCCGGCGCAGCGAGTCGTGATCGTCGGCCACCAGTATGCGTCCCATCGCTCTCCGACCTTTCTCCCCGATGTCCGCTCGTCCCCGCCCCCGGCCCTACTGGAAGAACGGGTGGCCGGCGGCGAGCGGGAACGTCACCCGGAACGCCGTGCCGCCGCCCGGGCGCTTCGTGACGTCGATGCGACCGTCGTGCGCGTCCACGATCTTGCGCACGATCGCCAGCCCCAGCCCCGAGCCCTGCGGCTTGGTGGTGAAGAACGGGCTGAAGATGCGGTCCACCAGCTCGCCCGGCAGGCCCGGCCCGTCGTCGGACACCTCCACGATCACCGCCTCGGACGCGTGGCCGTCGGTCCCGAGCCCGCCGTCGTCCTCCAGCCGGAGATGACGGCCGTGGATCCAGACGTGGCCCCGGCCCCCCAGGGCCTCGAAGGCGTTGGTGAGGAGATTGGTGAACAACTGCCGCAGCTGGTACTGGTCGCCCTGGATCGCCGGCACGTCGGCGTCGAGCGTGACGGCGATCTCCACCCGCCCGCGCGCGACCTTGCTCTCCGCCATCGCCATCGCGTTCTGGAACACCTCGGGCAGCGACACGCGCTCGACCTGCAGCCGGATCGGACGCACGAACTCGAGGACCTCGAGCACGATGGCGTTCGCCATCTTCGCGTCCTTGATGATGTCGCTCAGGATGGCCTGCGCGTCGCCCGAGTCGGGCAGCTGCCGCCGCAGCAGCCCTGCCATCACCTCGATGCCCGCGAGCGGGTTCTTCACCTCGTGCGCGATCGCCGCGGCCATCTCGCCGAGCGCCGCCAGCCGATCGCGGAGCCGCTCCCGCTCCTCGATCTGCTCGACGCGCGTCAGGTCCTTGAAGAAGAGCGCCGCGCCCACCGCGCGGCCGCGCTCGTCGCTGACGTGCGAGAGCGTGTAGCCGATCACCTTGCCCGACGGCTTCAGCCGGAGCTCCGCGCGGTTCGGCAGGTGGCTGAGCTCGAACGCGCCGGCCAGGATCCGCACGATGTCGGGCGAGCCCTGCAGCACGTCGAAGAACGGCCGCCCGATGTCGGACGGCTGGACCGTGCAGCCGAGCGTACGGCACGCCACCTCGTTCGCGAACGCGAGGCGGCCGTCCCGCGTGATCGCCAGCACGCCGTTGCGCATGCTGTTGACCATGTGCCGGAAGAACAGATCGGTCGTGACGGGGAGGTCGGCCGCGGCACGCGCCCGACCGGCGCGCGCCCGGCGGGCCGCGCCGGTCGTGGACTTGGGCGTGCGAGGCTTGGGCTCGGGCATGGCGTCCTGTCGGAAGAGGTCGAAGGTCGCCGGAGACCCGAGTATTGTAATCGGCTCGACGAATGCCGCCAAGCTGTTATCCATCTTTGATTTACGAGCCATCAGCCCGGTGCGGCCCGCGCGGGCCGCACCAAAGCCGTCGCGCTCGCAGACCACGCTCCAGCCGATCGGCAGGGCAAACGCTGTACCCAGCCCCGACGGCCGGATTTCAGCGAGAATCGACAGGAGAGCCTCACCGGGCCCGCCGGATCGGCAGGCATCTGATCACAATATTGCAATCCGCTGACGGTATTGAAGCCAGCTGGGCGGGCGCCCGCGGTGGGAATCCGCCGGGCCCCGGGTCCCGCCGGCGAGCGCGAGACCTCGTCCGGCCCCGGCTCTCAGACATCGGACGCTGGCGCGTCCGGCTCGTTGGCGGCGGTCTGCAGGGCCTCCCACTGGTTCATCAGGTCGCCGACTTCCCACATGAGGGCCTGATGGCGGTCGATGACGGGCCGGGCCGCCTCTCGGTCGTCGTAGAACCCCGGCGCGGCCATCGACGCCTCGATGTCGCGGATCGCCTGTTCGCGGTCGGCGATGCGGGCCTCGAGATCCTCGATGCGGCGCCGCCGGGCGTCGTCGCTGCGCTTCCGGCGGCGGATCACCGCTTCGGCCTCCCGCCGGGTGGCCCAGTCCGCCCTCCGCTCGTCCTTGGGCCGGGCCGCGGGCGCGGCCTTGGCCTTCGGCGGCCGGGCGCTCGACGGCGGCGCCGCGGCCGCCGCCTCGTCCTGGTGGGTCTTCCGCCAGTGGAACTCCTCGTAGGTGCCCGGGTAGAGGACGGCGTCGCCGCCGCCCACCTCGACGACCTTGGTCGCGAGGCGGTCGACGAAATGGCGGTCGTGCGACACGAAGACGAGCGTGCCGCCGAAGTCCTCGAGCGCCTCGAGCAGGACGTCCTTGGAGTCGAGGTCGAGGTGGTTGGTGGGCTCGTCGAGCAGCAGCGTGTTGGCCGGGCGGAGCAGCATGCGCGCCACCGCGAGGCGGGTGCGCTCGCCGCCCGACAGCACGCTCACCGGCTTGTAGACGTCGTCGCCCGAGAACAGGAAGCCGCCGAGGATGTTGCGGATGGCGGGCACCATCTGATCGGGCGACCCGGCGGCGAGCGTCTCGTACACGTTCAGCGACGGGTCGAGCCGTGTCGCCTCGTCCTGCGCGAAGTACTGGGCGACGACCTGATGGCCCTCGGCGCGCGTGCCCGCGTCGGGGGCTTCGACGCCCGAGAGCAGCCGCATGAGCGTCGACTTGCCGGCGCCGTTCGGCCCCAGGATCGCGATGCGGTCGCCGCGTTCGAGGTGCAGATCGAGCGTGCGGAAGACGACCGTGCGGCCGTAGGCCTTGGTCGCGCGCTTGAGCTCGAGGACGAGGCGGCCGCTGCGCGCGCAGGACGGGAAGGCGAAGTGCACGCGCTTGCGCTCGGGCGGGATCTCGATCGACACGACCTTCTCGAGCATCTTGATCCGGCTCTGCACCTGCGACGCCCTCGTGGCCTGGTAGCGGAAGCGGTCGATGAACTGACGCATGCGCGCCACCTCCTCGTCCTGCCGCCGCTTGGCCTCGCGGAGCCGCTCCATCCGCGCGTCGCGTTCGCGGAGGTAGCCGGAGTAGTTGCCGGTGTAGTCGGTGAGCGTCTTGAGGCCGATCTCCGTGATGCGCGTGACGACCGCGTCGAGGAAGTAGCGATCGTGCGAGACGAGAATCACGGCGTTCCGGTAGCTCACCAGGTAGTCCTCGAGCCAGTTGCGCGCGTCGAGATCGAGGTGGTTGGTGGGCTCGTCGAGGAGCAGCAGGTCGGGGTTGCCCAGCAGCAGCTTCGCGAGGGCGATGCGCATCTGCCAGCCGCCCGAGAAGGTCTCGGTCGGGCGGTCGAACTCGTCGGGCGCGAAGCCGAGCCCGCGCAGCACCGTCGCGACGCGCAGATCGACCGTGTAGCCGTCGCGCCGCCGGAACTCCTCCTGGGCCTCGGCGTAGCGCTCGAGCATGCGGTCGTGCTCGGCGGCCGGCACCACGGGATCGCCGAGCCGCGCCTCGAGCGCGTGCATCTCCGCCTTGAGGTCGAGCAGGGGCTCGAAGGCGAGACTCGCTTCGGCGAAGAGGCTGCGGCCCGCGTGCGTGAGGCCGTCCTGCGGCAGGTAGCCCACGGTCAGGCCGCCGGGCTTCACGATGACGCCCGCGTCGGGCTCGTCGAGCCCCGCCAGCATGCGTAGGAGCGTGGTCTTGCCGGCGCCGTTGGGTCCGCTCAGGCCCACGCGCTCTCCGGGCGTGATCTGCCAGGTCACGCCCTCGAGCAGCACGCGGTCGCCGAACGCTTTGGTGAGGCCGGACAGCTGGATCATCGGGGACTCAGGACCGCCAGGGTGTGCGCAAGCGCCCGCGCGCGGGCGCCCTGATCGGGCAGAACGACATTTTAGCACGGCCGTTCGGGCGGCTCGGGAGGGCCACCCGCTCGCGGCGAGGGCTCGATCTGCCGTGTCGTGCACGTTGGAGAGAGCTGTTGTCGCCTCCTGTCATGTGTCCGTATGTCGTTGAATGCATTGGTCTTGGGCCGTCAAGCCCTTACCATATCCAGACAGCGGCACCATGTTCGGGCTCCCCACTCGACCGGCTCGCCTTGCGGCGCTCTCGTTCGCGATCCTCGCGGTCGCGGCGGCGCCTGTCTGGGCGGACGCGTCGGCCAGCGCGACGGTGCAGGTGCACGTGGAGGTCCACGCCCGGACGGTGCTGCGCGTGTCCAGCTACCAGCTGCAGTTCGATCTGCCCGCCGGCGGGTCGTCGGCCACCGCGGAGCTTCAGTTCTCGGCGGCGGCGCGCACGCGTCGCGACGGGGAAGTGGTGCTGACCGTCGAGCCCGAGCGCTGGATCGACGGGCCCGGCGGGGCGGCCGATGTCGATGCGCTCGTCACCTTCGACGGCGAGGGCGAGGGCGTCTCGACCGGGCAGCTCGTGCCGAGCGCGCCGTCGGTCGCCGGGCGCTGGATGGGCAGCGGCAAGCGGGACGGCCGGCTGCGCTTCACGCTGCGGGCCGGCGCCGCCGGCGCGTACCAGCTGCCCGTCCGTCTCGTGCTCACCGCGCCCTAACCCACGTGGGGCTCCGCCCCACACCCCGGCTCGGTCGCTCGCGCTCTTCGACCTCGCTCAGAGCGCCCTGAGTTTGCCGAATTGCGGGGACCCCATCGCCCCGCGCCGCTCCCTCGCCCTTCGGCGTCGCTCAGGGCGTCCCGAGCGGAGTCGAGGGACGCGGGCCGCGCTGTGCGCGGCCTACGCTACTCTCCTGAGCCGCGGGTGATCCACACCTTGATGCCGAGCTGCCGTTCGATGGCCGCGCCCGCCGCACGGGCGGCGTCGAGCGTCTGGTACGGCCCGACCCCGACGCGGTAGAGCGCGTCGCGCGCGCCCGGCTGCGGCGGGTGCAGATACGGGGCGTAGCCGAGCCCCTTCAACTGCTCGACGAGCCGCCCGGCGCGATCGGCGTCTGCGAGCGCCGCCACCTGCACGACGAACGGGCCGGCGGTCGCGACCGGCGCGGCCGCGTGCCGCGGCGCGTTCGCGTCCTCGGTGACCCAGACCTTCGCGCCCAGCGCCTGTTCGACCGCCGGGGCGGCCTGGTTGGCGTCGGCGCGCGAGCGGTAGCCGCGAATCCTGACCCGGTGGAGCGGCGTTGGCGCGCCCGGCTCCGGCGCGAGCACGTAGACGTCGTAGCCGAGCGAGGCGACGCGCGCCCGCAGGATCTCGGCACTCTCGGGATTGGCCAGCGCCCCCACCTGGATCGCGAAGGCCGCCGGCCGCGGCGCGGTGCGCGAGACGCGCCCGCGCGGGGCGGCGGCCACCGACGGCGCGTCGCGCGTGATCCATCCCGTCGTG
>JAHECP010000360.1 GCA_024641665.1 Acidobacteriota bacterium | reverse complement strand
GCCGCATCGGCCCAGTCGCGCTCGATGCCCGGGCCGGCCGGCGTGAACGCCAGCGCGTCGGGCACGCAGCGCATGATCAGGCGCTTCAGGTTGTCGAACGCGGCGAGGTGTCCCGCCTCGTGTGCGAGAATCGCGTCGAGCTCCTGCGGCGTGCATGCCTCGATCACGCGCCGCGCGACCAGCAGTCGCGGGCGCAGCAGCCCGACGACGGCGACGAGCGGGAACGCGCTGTCGACGCGCGCGGTCGGGAGCGCCGTGTCCGCCAGCGCGATCGGGCAGGCGCGCGCCGACCAGACGCGGACCAGCAGCCGCGTGGCGCGCGCGCTCAGCCAGCCGCGAACGGCCGCGCCCGCGAGGAGCAGCGCGCCGAACACCGACAGCGCGGCGAGCGACGCCCCAATCGCCTCGTCGTGCCCGCGCGGCTCGAAGGCGTGAAAGGCCGGCAGCACCACGCCGGCCACCAGCACCAGGCTCGCGGCGGCCGGCAGCAGGCGCACCAGGAACAGCCCGCGCGCGCGCACCGCCGGCGAGAGCCGGTCCGAGTCGCGCCGCGCCGCGCGCCAGAGGACCGCCGCCACGCCGGACATCGCCACGTTGGCCACGGCGAAGGCCGCGAGCACGACGACCAGCAGCATCGCGTCGTAGGTCACGACGGCTTCTTCTCCTGCCGCTTCTCGCGCACCAGCCGCTCGAGCTCGTCGAGCAGCGCCGCGTCGCGTTCACCGACCGTCTCGACGAAGCACGAGAGCACCGGCCGCATCGACCGGCGGTCCCGGCCGACCAGCAGATCGAGCACCTGCTCGACCAGGCCGGACTGCAGCTCGTCGGGCGTGAGCCGGGGCCGGTAGACGAACGCGCGCCCCGCCTTCACCCGGCCGAGCACCCCCTTGCGGTGCAGCCGGTCGAGTGTCGTCATCAGCGTGGTGTAGGCCGTGTCGGGGAACTCCGCCTGGAGGTCGCGCACGCTGGACGCCTGCCGGCGCCAGAGCGCCTCGAGCACGCGCACCTCGAGCGGCCCGAACGCCGAGCCCAGGTCGCCGTTGGCCGCCCGCACGAGCTTCCGGACCGAGGAGCGGAGCACGAAGGGATTATAGCGGGACCGGGGACGTGGCGATCCAGGAAATGAGCCATGGAATGACCACGGAAATCGCCACGGAATGGCCACGGACATCGCCACGGAATGAGCCACGGAAACGCGAGGGAGCGGCGCGGGGCGAGGGGGTCCCCGCCCTTCGGCAGGCTCAGGGCGCTCCGAGCGAAGTCGAGGAGCGCGAGCGACCGAGCCAGGCGTCCGGGGCGGAGCCCCGGCTAAGGTTACAATGTGCCCGTGAAGTTCCCCTACGAGGAGTTCGACCTGTCGGGCGTGCGGACCTATCCGCTGGCGTCGCGGCCCAGCAAGGCGCACGCCGCCGACTTCGCGCGGCCCTACCCGCCGGGCGCCGGCCTGGGCGCCTGGCTGGACCGGCTGCCGCGCATCCTGGCGGCGGCCGACTTCGCCGCCGTCGTCGACGCCATCGTCGGGGCCCGCGCCAAGGGCGCCGGCCTCGTCTGGGGCCTGGGCGCGCACGTCATCAAGACGGGCCTGTCGCCGATCCTCGTCGACCTGATGGAGCGCGGCTTCGTCTCGGCGATCGCCACCAACGGCGCCGGCCTCATCCACGACTTCGAGCTGGCGCTCGCCGGCGCCACCTCCGAGGAGGTGGACGAGACGCTCGGGCCCGGGCGCTTCGGCATGGCGGAGGAGACCGGGCGCCAGCTCAACGAGGCGATCGCCGCCGGCGTGGGCGCGGGCCTCGGCATCGGGCAGGCCGTGGGCGCGTACCTGCGCGACCTCGCGCCGCCGCACGGGCACCTGAGCCTCGCCGCAGCGGCCGTCCGCCTCGGGATTCCGTTCACCGTGCACGTGGCCGTCGGCACCGACGTCATCCACATGCACCCGGCGGCGTCGGGCGCCGCGCTCGGCGAGGGCAGCCTCCGCGACTTCCGGTACTTCGTGTCGAACGTGGCGCGGCTCGCCGGGGGCGTGTACCTGAACTGCGGGTCGGCCGTGATCCTGCCCGAGGTCTTCCTCAAGGCCGTCGCGCTCGCGCGCAACCGCGGGCTCGCCCTCGAGGGCCTCACCACCGTGAACCTCGACTTCGTGCGCCTCTACCGGCCGCAGACCAACGTGGTGACCCGACCGGTGGCCGGCTCCGGCCGGGGCTATTCGCTCGTGGGGCACCACGAGATCATGATCCCGCTGCTCGCCGCCGCGGTCGTCGAGCGCGCCAGCGCCTAGCCAGAGGTCAGGGGGCAGGGGTCAGAGGTCAGGAAGAAGCATCCTGTTACGCTGTGACACAGATCTTCCTGACCGCTGACCCCTGACCCCTGACCACCGACCACGGGCGCACGTCAGGATAATGAGGCGACGGGTGGTCATGCGGCCAGCCGCGTCTCAGCGCGCCGTTCCCAGAAGTCTTCGAAGCGCCCACTGAGGAGACAACAGCGGAGCGCGATGATGGC
>JAHECP010000040.1 GCA_024641665.1 Acidobacteriota bacterium | reverse complement strand
GGCGAGGCCGATCGCCGCGAGCGCCTCCGCCGTCAGACTCGTGAGCACGGTAACGGCGATGACGAGCGGCGGCGGGGTCCCGCGGCGCGCGGCCGTCTCGGCCGCCGCGTCGCGCGCGGCCGCCATCATCGCCTCGCCGCCCGACGCGTGCACGTTCACCATCCACACGCCGAGCTCGGTGGCGGCGGCGACCGCGCCGGCCACGGTCGTCGGGATGTCGTGGAACTTCAGGTCGAGGAAGACCCGGTCGCCGCGCTCGACGAGCGCGCGCGCGATCCCGGGGCCCTCGGACGTGAAGAGCCGGCTGCCGATCTTGAAGCCGCCCACCGCGCCGCGGAGCGCGTCGGCCAGCTCGAGGGCCCGGACGCGGGTGTCGACGTCGAGCGCGACGAGAATCCGGTCTGCGGCGGTCATCGTCCGGCGGTGTCGAGCGTGCCGACCACGTCCATCCAGCGCGTCAGGCCGTGGCGGCCGAGGTAGTCTTCGATGCCGGCCCGGAGCTTCGTCCAGATGAGCGGGTCGACGAAGTTGGCGGTGCCGACCTGCACGGCGGTGGCGCCCGCGATGGCGAACTCGAGCGCGTCGGCGGCGCTCGCGATGCCGCCCATCCCGACGATCGGCAGGCGCGTCGACTGGAAGCACTCGTAGACCATGCGCACGGCGATCGGGCGGATGGCCGGGCCGCTCAGGCCGCCCATCACGTTCGACAGCTTCGGGCGGCGCGTCTCCACGTCGATCGCCATCGCGAGGAACGTGTTGACGAGGGACACCGCGTCGGCGCCCGCCTCCTCGGCGGCGCGGGCGAACGCGGCCACGTCGGTGACGTTCGGCGTGAGCTTCGGGATGACGGGCAGCGCGGTCGCCTTGCGCACCGCGCTCACCACGCCGTGGGTGCCGGTCAGGCTGCACCCGAACTGGATGCCGCCCTCCTTGATGTTCGGGCAGGAGATGTTCAGCTCGAGCGCCGCGACGCCCTCGACGTCCGACAGGATGCGCGCGAGCTCGACGTACTCGTCGCGCGTCGACCCGCAGATGTTCACGATGACCGTGGCGCCCAGCCGCCGCAGGTCGGGCATCATCTCGGCCACGAAGCGCCGCACGCCGATGCCCTGCAGGCCAATCGCGTTCAGCATGCCCGACGGCGTCTCGACGATGCGCGGCGGCGGATGCCCCTCGCGCGGCTCGAGGAACAGGCCCTTCACGGCCACCGCGCCGAGCGTCGACAGGTCCACCAGGTCGGCGTACTCGACGCCGTAGCCGAAGCAGCCGCTCGCCGCGATGAGCGGGTTCTTCAGGCGCAGCGGACCGAGCGAGACGGACAGATCCATGACCAGGCGCGCCGGCGCGTCACGGCGCGAGCTCCTCCCAGACGATGTCGCCGGCGTCGAACACGGGTCCCTCGACGCACGAGCGGACGAAGTGCGGCGTCCCGCCGCCGCGCCGGATGCGCACGACGCAGCTGTAGCAGCCGCCCAGACCGCAGCCCATGACCTGTTCGAGCGAGACCTCGGCGCGGCGCCCGTGGGCCGCGGCCAGCCGGGCCACCTCGCGCATCATGGGCGTCGGGCCGCAGGCGTAGAGCGCGAGCGGCGGCGCGGCCGGCCGGGCCGCAAGCGCCTCGGCCAGCGGCGCCGTGACCAGGCCCCGGCGACCGCGACTGCCGTCCTCGGTCGCGAGCGTGAGGTCGACGCCGAGCCGCGCGAACCGATCCGTGAAGAAGAGATCGGCGTTGCGCCGCCCGCCGTAGAAGAGCGCGGCCCGCACGCCGCGCGCGCGCAGCGCGGCCGCGAGCGTGGCGAACGGGGCCAGGCCGACGCCGCCCGCCACCATCCAGGCCTCCGCGGGGGGATCGACCAGCGTGAACGGGCGGCCGAGCGGACCGAGACACGCGACGCGCCGGCCCGGCTCCACCTCGTAGAGGAGGGTCGTGCCGACGCCGACTCGCTTGTTGAGCAGCGTGAGGCCCGCCGGACGGCCGTCGCTGCCGGTGACGACCTCGAAGATCGAGAACGGGCGCCGCAGCAGCGGGTCGGTGCCGCGCGCGGGCTTGATCATGACGAACTGACCCGGCCGCGCGCGCTCGGCGACCGCCGGCGCGTCGAGCGCCACCACGTTGTAGTCGTCCGACAGGCGCGTGTTGGAGCGGACGACGGCCTCGACATCCACCGGCATACCTCCGGGAGTATAGCAGGAGCGCGTACGGCCGCGGGCGCGCCGGGGCGGTATGATGGAGCGGACGGCCCCGCGCCGTCGTCGCATGCGCTACCTCCGGATGCTCACCAACTCGGCGCTGGCCGCCGCGCTCGGCGCGGCGTACCTCACGGTGCTGCTGCTGCAGCTCAACCCGCAGGTGCCACTGCTGTCACCGAGCGTTGCGCGCTGGTTCGCGCGGATGCTGCTCTTCTACGGCGTCAACCTCACGGTGCTCTTCTACGCCTTCTTCGTGCTGCGCGAGCTGCTGGCGATCCGGCCGCTCGGACCCGGCTGGATCAGCGTGCGCGTGCTGGCCTGGATGATGGCGCTGACCGCGGGCGCGGCGTCGTTCCTGATGTGGCTCAACGTGCGCGGCTTCGCGCTGGCGCTCGACGCCGACACCGCGCGTCGCATGCTGCTCGGCACGACCGCCACCACGGCGTCGGCCGTCGCGCTGACGGCCATCGCCGTCGTGCGCTACTCGTTCGGGCGGCGGGGGAGCGCCGTGAGCGCGACGCTGCTCGCCATCGCCGTGACCGGATCGCTCGCGCTCCCGCTGGCCGCGCGCGGGCTGGGCAGTCCCCGCCCGCTCGGCGCGCGCGAGCTGGGCGGCAGCGTGACGGGCCCGGCGCGCCCGGCCGGCGTCCCGCGGGTGACGCTGATCCTGCTCGATGGCGCCTCGCTCGACTATCTGTGGCCCCGCGTCAGCGAGGGGCGCTTCCCGAACTTCGGTCGCATCCTCGATACCGGGGCCGCGATCGACCTGGCCACGCTCCGTCCGACGCAGGCCGAGCCGGTCTGGGCCGCGGTGGCGACCGGGAAGTACCCGCCGAAGAACGGCGTGCGCTCGTCGGCCACCTACCGCGTGCAGGCGGGGGACGCGCCCGTGGATCTGCTGCCGGACGGCTGCTTCGCGCAGGGGCTGGTCGAGTTCGGCTTCGTGCGGGCCGACCCGCACACGTCGGCCGACTGGCGGGCCCTGCCGCTGTGGGACATCATCGGCCGGTACGGGCTGAACGTGGGCGTCGTGCGGTGGCCCGGGACCTACCCGGTGAGGCCGGTGCGGGGCTTCATGGTGAGCGACCGGTTCCAGACGGTGGCCGATTCCCCCATCCCCAGCGACACCGAGCAGGCGGCCTATCCGGCCGACCTCATCCCGCTGGCGCGCGCCGTGTACGCGAGCGCCGCGCAGCCGGCGTCGCGGCAGATTCTGCCGGCCAACGCGCCGGTGCCGCCGGCGGCCGACGAGCCCCCCGGCTCGCGGCCCGAGCGCTGGGACCGCATGTACGGCGAAATCGCCGAGCGCGCGCGCCAGGCGTTCAACGTGAGCTTCCTGGCCGTGCGGTATCAGGGGCTCGACACCACCGGGCACATGTACCTCCGCTACGCGGAGCCGCGGGCGTTCGGCGACGTGTCGGACGCCGAACGGGCCCAGTTCGGGCACGTGCTGGACCGCTACTACGGCTTCGTCGACGGCGAGGTCGGCCGGGCGATGGCCGGGCTGGGTCCCGACGACCTGCTGCTCGTCGTGTCGGGGTTCGGGATGCAGCCGGTGACGCCGGGCAAGCGGCTGCTGGCGCGCGTGCTGGGCTCGCCGGACCTGAGCGGCACGCACGAAGAGGCGCCCGACGGGTTCCTGCTCGCCTACGGGGCGCGCGTCGCGAAGGGCAAGTTCCCGCGCGGCTCGGTCGTGGACATCGCGCCCACCGTGCTGTACTACCTGGGCTTGCCGGTCGGGCGGGACATGGACGGCTTCGCGCGCACGGACCTGTTCGTGCCGGCCTTCACGGCGGGCCACCCGATCACCTTCATCCCCTCGCACGAACGTTAGATGGGGCTCCGCCCCATACCCCGGCTCGGTCTTCCTTTGGATCGGCGGGGTCCCCTGCCCTTCGACGGTGCTCAGGGCACCCCGAGCAAGGTCGAGGGGTGCACCCCGCCTGGCTCGGTCGTTCCGTGGGGCCCGAACGGCCCACTCCACTCTCTCGCTTGCGGGCCCCGCGCCTTGGCCCGCCGAAGCGCGACGCGCGAAGGCGGCCGCTCCGTCCCACCCCAACGCGCAAAGTCCGCGCGTTGGGGACCCCGGCTCGCGGGCCGCGCCGTGCGCGGCCTTGGTGCGGGCTCCGCCCCTCGGTCCTGCCTGTGCGTGTGATACAATCACTCGTCTCTTTAAGAGCGGTCCTGCGAGATCGCGAAGAGGTTCCTTCCGTGTACCACACCGCCGACCGTCTGCGGAGTCTTCCCCCGAAGCCAGGACTGCCGTTTCGTTTCCGCGTGGCGCGCGCGGGCGCGCCGAGGAGCGCGTGATGCCGCCGGTCATGGATGCCGATCGCATGGGTCGGACGCTCACCCGGATTGCCCACGAAATCCTGGAGCGCAACCGCGGGGTGCACGAGCTGGCCTTCGTCGGCGTCCGCACGCGCGGCGTGCCCATCGCGAAGCGGCTGGCGGCGCGCATCGAGGAGATTGCCGGCGTGCACGTGCCGACCGGGGCGCTCGACATCACGCTCTACCGCGACGACCTCATGCGGCACGCGGTCGGCCCGCAGCCGCTCGTGCGCAGCACCGAGATTCCGTTCTCGATCGACGACAAGAAGATCCTGCTCGTCGACGACGTGCTGTACACGGGCCGGACGGTGCGCGCGGCGCTCGACGCGCTGATCGATTTCGGGCGGCCGCAGTCGATCCAGCTCGTCGTCATGGTGGACCGCGGCCACCGCGAGCTGCCGATCAAGGCGGACTACGTCGGCAAGAACCTGCCGACCTCGCACCAGCAGAGCGTGCAGGTGCTGCTCGAGGAGATCGACGGGCGCGACGAGGTCGTGATCGAGGGGTAGGGCGCGCGGGCGCCGCGGGAGCGAGGAGATCGATGACCATCGACGCTTCGGTGCACCGGGGGGGCGACGAGCCGGGCCGCTCGGTTCCGGCGGCGTCGCTGCACGTGAAGAACCTGCTCGGGATCGCCGACCTCGGCGCCGACGACATCACGCTGCTGCTCGACACCGCCGTGGCGATGAAGGAAGTGGGCTCGCGCGCGATCAAGAAGGTGCCGGCGCTGCGCGGCAAGACCGTCGTGAACCTGTTCTTCGAGCCCAGCACGCGGACGCGCACCTCGTTCGAGGTCGCCGAGAAGCGGCTGAGCGCCGACACGCTCAACATCGCGGCGTCGACCTCGAGCGTGACGAAGGGCGAGACGCTGGTCGACACCGCGCTCAACCTCGAGGCCATGGCGCCCGACATGATCGTGCTGCGGCACGCGTCCTCCGGGGCGTGCCACCTGCTCTCGCGCGTCTGCCGATCGCGCGTCATCAACGCCGGCGACGGCATGCACGAGCACCCGACGCAGGCGCTGCTCGACGCCTTCACCATCCGCGAGCACAAGGGCCGGCTCGCCGGCCTGAAGGTCGCCATCGTCGGCGACCTGCTGCACAGCCGCGTGCTGCGCTCGAACCTGCTGCTGCTCACCAGGATGGGCGCCGACGTGTGGGTGTCCGGCCCGACGACGCTGATCCCGCCCGGCGTCGAGCGCTTCGGCGTGCGCGCCACCTGGCGCATCGAGGAGGCGGTCGAGGGCGCGGACGTGATCATGATGCTCCGCATCCAGCGCGAGCGCATGCAGGGGCATTTCTTCCCGTCGTTGCGCGAGTACTTCACGGTGTTCGGCCTGACCGCCGCACGCGCGCGCCTCGCGAAGCCCGACGTCATCATCATGCATCCCGGACCGATGAACCGCGGGGTCGAGATCGCGTCCGACGTGGCCGACGGGCCGTACTCGGTGATCCTCGAGCAGGTGGCCAACGGCGTGGCCGTGCGCATGGCCGTGCTCTACCTGCTCGCCGGCGGCGTCATGGAGGGAGTATGAAGCTCCTCCTCAAGGGCGGCCGCGTCGTGGACCCCGCGCAGGGGCTCGACGGGACCGCCGACGTCCTCATCGACGGCGGCACCATCGCGGCCGTGGGGCCCGCGCTTCCGCCCGGCGGCGCACGCGTCGTCGACGCCGCCGGCTTCGTCGTCTGTCCGGGTTTCATCGACATGCACGTGCACCTGCGCGAGCCGGGGCAGGAGCACAAGGAAACGATCGCGACGGGCGTGGCGGCCGCCGTGGCGGGCGGCTTCACGGCCGTGGCCTGCATGCCGAACACCAGCCCGATCAACGACAGCGCCGGCATCACCGAGTACATCCTCAAGAAGGCGGGCGAGGCCGGGCTGGCGCGCGTGTACCCGATCGGGGCCGTCTCGCGCGGCTCCCAGGGCGAGCAGCTGGCCGACATCGGCGAGCTGAAGCAGGCCGGCTGCGTGGCCGTCTCCGACGACGGGCGGCCGGTCGCGACGGCGCTGCTGATGCGCCGGGCCCTCGAGTACGCCGGCATGTTCGGCATGCCGGTGATCGATCACTGCGAGGACGCGTCGCTCAAGGGGGAGGGCGTCGCGCACGAGGGCTTCCACGCGTCGGCGCTCGGGCTGCGCGGAATCCCGGCGGCCGCCGAGGCGCTGATGGTCGAGCGCGACGTGACGCTCGCCGAGCTGACCGGCGCCCGCGTGCACATCGCCCACCTGAGCGTGCGGGGCTCGCTGCGTGCGGTGCGCGCGGGCAAGGCGCGCGGCGTGCCCGTGACCTGCGAGGTGACACCCCATCACCTCGTCCTCACCGACGAGGCCCTCGCCGGCTACGACACCAACGTGAAGATGAACCCGCCGCTGCGTGAGGCCGCCGACCGCGACGCGCTCATCGAGGGGCTGACGGACGGGTCGGTCGACGCCATCGCGACCGACCACGCCCCGCACCACGCCGACGAGAAGCGCGTCGAGTTCGACCACGCGCCGTTCGGCATCATCGGCCTCGAAACGGCCGTGCCGCTGGCGCTCGACCGCCTCGTGCACGCGGGGCACATCGGGTTGCCGCGCCTCGTGGAGCTCCTCTCGGCGAACCCGGCGCGCATCCTGGGCGTGGCCGGTGGCACGCTGGCCCCGGGCAGCGCGGCCGACGTGACCGTGCTCGCGCCGGATCACACCGCGACGGTGGACCTGTCGAGATCGCGATCGCTCTCGCGGAACTCGCCGTTCGGCGGCTGGAGCCTGCGCGGCGCGGTCGCCGCCACGATCGTCGGCGGTCAAGTCTGTTACGTGAACCCGGACGTCTCGGGCGCAAACGGATTCGGGGGAAAGGAAGGCACTCGGTGAACCGTCGCGACGAAGTGCGCCAGCAGGCGCTCCGGAACCTTCAGGAGTTCGAGGTGCTCATGCTCAGCGGGCACTTCGACTACGGCAACGGCTTCCACGGCCGCGTCTACCTGAACCCGCACCAGCTGTTCCGGCAGCCGTCGACGATCTGGCGGTTCGCGCAGGATCTGCTCGACATCATTCCCGGCGACCTGCTCGCCACGACCGAGATCGTCGCCGGTCCGGTCATGGGCGGTGCGCTGCTCGCCCACACGATGGCCGGGCTGCTCGACGGGCGGCGCAGCCTCACGCACCCGCCCAGCCAGTTCGCGCCGTTCACCGTGCACCCGCAGCACGGCTTCGTCCTGCGGCCCTTCTACGCCCGCCAGATGGCGAGCCGCCGCGTGATGCTCGCCGACGACGTGCGCAACACCGGAAAGACGTTCCAGCGCTGCGCCGCCCTGGCGGCCGAGGCCGGGGGCACGGTGATCGCGACGGTGGAGATCTACGACCGTCTCGAGGCGATGGTGGACCTCGGCGTGCCCAACTTCGCGCTGGCCGGCTATCGCGCCGAGGAGAACTACCCCGCCGACCGGTGTCCCATGTGCCGGGCGGGGCAGGCCGTCACCGCCTTCTGAGCCCTGCGATGCCTGCGCGCCGCCCGTCCGCCCGTCCGGCCGACCGGCGCGCGCTCGACCCCGCCCTCCGGCCGGCGCTCGACCGGCTCTACGACGCGTTCAACCGCGCCGACTCGGCGACGGATCCGGTGCACCTCGTGCGCCGCTATGCCGACCCGGCGGATCGCGAGGTGGCGGGCTTTCTCGCGGCGGGCCTCGCCTTCGGCCGGGTGGCGAGCATGCTCGCGTCGATCGAGGGCGTGCTGGAGCCCATGGGCGACAGCCCGGCGGCGTACGTGCATCGCTTCGACCCGCGACGCGACGGCGCGGCGCTCGCGGCGCTCGTGCACCGCTGGGCCACCGGCGCCGACCTGGTCGCGCTCGTGTGGGCCGTGCGGCAGATGCTCGACCGGGCGGGCTCGATCGAGCGCTTCTTTCTGGCGGGCCTCCAGCCGGACGCGACCGACGTGGGCGCCGCGCTCGAGTCGTTCGCCGATCGGGCGCGCGCGCTCGACGTGACGCGGGCCTACGGCCGCCGGCCGGCACGGCCGGGGGTGTGGTTCTTCTTCTCGCGTCCCTCGACGGGGAGCGCGTGCAAGCGGTTGAACCTCTATCTCCGGTGGATGGTGCGCCGGGACGAAATCGACATGGGCCTGTGGAGCGGCGTCTCGCCGGCGCAGCTCGTCGTGCCGCTCGACACCCACGTGATCCGTGTCGGGCGCTGTCTGGGCCTGACCCGCCGGCGCACGCCGGGCTGGAAGATGGCCGTCGAGATCACCGCCGCGCTGCGCGCGCTGGATCCCGACGACCCGGTCCGCTACGACTTCTCGCTCTGCCACCTCGGCATGATGAACGCCTGCGGCTACGGGACGCCGCAACGCGACCACCAGTGCCCGCTGCGTGGCCTCTGCCGCCCGGCCGCGCGCTAGCCGACCTCGACGGCGGCGCGGGCGCCGGACCTCACGACCCCCTCGTAGACGGCGAGCGTGTCGCGCACCATGCGCTCGGCACTGAAGCGCGCCTTCACCCGGGCCAGGCCGGCCGCGCCGAGCCGCGCCCGCAGGTCGGGATCCTTGAGCAGCCGCACGATCGCGGCCGCCAGCGCGCGGTCATCCCGCGGGGGCACGAGCAGGCCGGTTTCGCCGTCCACGACGACCTCCGGAATGCCGCCGGTGGTCGTGCCGACGACGGGCCTGCCGCAGGCCATCGCGTCCAGCATGGACGTGCCCAGACCCTCGGTCACCGACGACAGCACGAACACGTCGAAGCTCTTGTGCAGCGAGAGCACGTCGGGGCGGAAGCCGGCGAGGAACACGTGCTTCTCGAGCCGGTGCTCCCTGATCTGCCGCTCGAGCGTGGGCCGCAGCTCGCCCTCGCCCGCGATCACGAAGCGCGCGTCGGGCACTTCCCGCACGACGCGCGCCGCCGCCTCGATGAGGTGCCGCTGTCCCTTGTGCGGCACGAGCGCCGCCACGTTCCCCACGACCGGCGCGTGGTGCGGCAGCCAGAACTCCTGGTGGATGTTGATCGGCGGCGCCGCCTCCACGTGGGAGAGGTCGATCCCTTCGTGCACCGTCACGGCTGCCTCGGCCGGCACGCCGTCGTGCAGGAGCATCGACCGGATGAGGTCGGACGCGCAGATGAACCGGTCCACCTGGCGGTACTTCCAGCGCGAGAGCGCGTTGTCCTTCAGGTGGAAGTCGACCCGGCGCGCCGCCACGAGCGGCGGGCGCGGCGCCGGCGCGCCCATCGAGAGCGAGAGCGCCGCCATCGCGACGCCATGCGGGTCATGCGCGTGGACGACGTCGGGCTTGAGCTGGCGGATCACGCGCGACAGCCGGTACGCCGCCGTCAGGTCCATCTCCGTCCTGGGCGTCAGCGGCACCAGCTCGAGCCCTTCCGCCGCCCGCGTGCGCAGCTCGCCCTCGCCGTGCGCGACGAGCGCCGCGCGGTGGCCGAGCGCGCGCAGGCCCTCCACGGTCAGGAGCACCTGGTTCTGGCCTCCGCGCCACGTGCGGGCGGTGTCGATGTGGAGGGAGAACATGGCTAGGGGGGGAGATCCCGACGGGACTCGGGACTCGGGGCTCGGGACCCGGGCCTGGGGGCTGGGGACTGGGGACTGGAAGCCGGGGACTCGGGGCTCGTCTGCTGCCGCTCCCACAGCTTCGCCAGCTTCAGGAACACGTAGAACGCGTTCATGCCCGAGACGACCAGGCCGGGGATCCCGTCCTTCACGCCGCCGCGTAGGACGTAATTGCGCAGGAAGGCGAGCGGCGGGTGGAGCATCAGCCCCGCGAGGCCCACACGCGTTCCCTCCTCCTGCATCTGCCGCGCCGCCAGCCCCGTGTAGCGCTGCATCGTCTCGAGATGGTGCGCGAGGTCGCGATAGGCGCAGTGCTCGATCTCCCCGCGGAGCGTGCCGGGCCGTCCCTCGAGGGCCACCGACTCGTGCACGTGCCGCTCGACCCACCGGCCCGCGCGCCGGTCGTAGAGCCGGAGCTGGTAGTCCGGGTACCAGTCGGTCGAGCGAATCCACCGGCCGAGATGCCAGGTCACGCGCGGGATGCGGTAGCCCTGCTCCGGCGGCTCGTGCTCGAGCCGGGCGCGAATCTCGCGCGCCAGCTCCGGCGTCACCCGTTCGTCGGCGTCGAGCGAGAGGATCCAGTCGTGCCGGGTGAGCGTGGCCGCGTGGTTCTTCTGCGCGCTGTAGCCCGGCCACTCCCGCACGAACACCCGTTCGGTGTACCGCCGCGCGACCTCGACCGTGCCGTCGGTGCTGCCGGCGTCCACGACGACGAGGTCGTCGGCCCAGGCCACCGAGTCCAGGGCTCCCGCCAGGTTGGCTTCCTCGTTCCGGGTGATCACGGTCACCGAGAGCTTCGGCACGGGGGGAGTCTAGCAGGGCCGGAGGCGCGACACTAGTCAGCGGTCGGGGGTCAGCCGTCAGCGGTCAGAAGGGCCCCGCTGACCCCTGACCGCTGACCCCTGACCGCTGACCCCTCTACCTTAGCGGCGCCTGTTGCACCGCCTCGAAGTCGACGAGCGACTTGTTGTAGTCGATGATGGCGGCCAGCTCGTTGAAGCGGGCGACGGCGAGGTCGCGCTGCACCTGGAACACGATGAACGAGGACGTCAGGCCGACGCTGAACTTCTTCTGCTCGGCGTCGAGCCGCCGTTCGGCCAGCTCGCGCGCCTTCTGCGTCGCCTCGACCCGCTTCAGGTTCGTGGTGACCTGGCGCCCGGCGTTGCGCACCGTGGCGGCGACCTGCAGCTCGAGGTTCTTCAGGTTGGTCTCGGCCTGCGTCTGCTGCAGCCGCGCGCCCGCCAGGGCGGCCTCCGCCTGGCTCGTGCCGATCGGGTAGCCCACCTGGAAGCCGAGAGTCCACGCGGGGTACTGGCGCTTGAACACGTCGTTCAGCACGCTGCCGAACCCCTTCTCCGTCTGGCTGAGGATCGGCGGCGGAATGCCGTCGCCGTAGGTGAACTGTGTGCCGCCCGTGCCGGTGAGGCCGTAGGACAGGTTCAGGTCGACGCTGGGCAGGCGCTGGTTCCGGTAGTACTGCACGTCGATCGCGGTGTTGTCGAGCTGCCGCTTCGCGGTCAGGATGTCGGTGCGGTCGGTGAGCGCGCCGGCGATGCCCTTGTCGACGTCGATCGTCACCGGGTGCAGCTCGGCGGCCTCGGCGGGCTCGAGGTCGGTCGTCCAGAAGTCGGACTGGTCGGGGTTCATGATGAGCACGCGCAGCGCGTCCTGCGCCGTGGCAATCCGGGACTGCGCCACGATGACCGACTCCTCGTTGTTCGCGACCTCGGCCTGCGCCTCGACGATGTCGATGGGCGCCATGGTGCCGACCTCGACGCGGGTCTGGTTGTCCTTGAGGGATTGCCGCGCGAGGTCGAGCGACTGCTGCGCGACCTGCTGGCTCGCGATGGCGCCCACCAGATCCCAGTACGCGTTCCGCACGGCGCGCGTGGTCGAGACGATGCTCTGGCGGAGCTGCAGGTCGGCGATCCGGCGGAGGTTCTCGGTGTTCCACACCAGGCGCCGGTTGGCGTCGGTCGAGAGGTTTCGCAGGAGAGGCTGCTGGAAGGTGAAGGTGAGGCTGGAGCTCAGCTGCGGGTTGAAGTTGGAGTACGCCGTCGTCTCCGAGCGCGCGCCGCTCCAGCGGATGTCGTAGCTGCCGCCCGCCCACGGCAGCCGCTGCTGGATGCCGGTCGTGTTGGAGAACCCTGTGTTCGTGATCGTGTCGCTCGCGGCCTGCGTGAAGCTCTGGGTCGCGTTGGTGTTGCTGTTGCGGGTCAGGCCGGTGAACAGGTTCGGCGCGAACACGCCGCGCGCCTGCGCCAGCGCGTCGTCCTGAATCTGCGGTCCGAGCCGGTCGGCCTTGATCCCGAGGTTCGACTCGATGGCCATCGAGACCGCCTCGTCCACGGTGATGCGCCGGACCGGTCCGGTCGGCGTCTGGACCTCCTGTTGGGCCGTCTGTTGGGCCACCTGCTGGACGGCCTGCTCGGCGGCCGCCATCATCGGCGGCGCGGCGGACGACGGTCCTTGTCCGGAAGCGAACACCTGACGGCCGGAAATGGACACGAGCGCGACGAGCAGCAGCACCCCGCCGCTGCCCGAACCCGTCCGAACTCTGTGGTGCACGCGCATTTGATGCGTTCTCCTGAAGTAGCTGACACCAGACGGATCGATGGAATAGCAAGAACCGGGCGCGCACGTCCGACCGTCGCGCCCCAAGAGCCGTCGTGTCAAATAACAGTAGACGAGGCGGGCCGAGCGGTGGTTTCACCCGGATTGTATACTTAAGGGCCGCTCGGGCCCCTGTCGGGTGGCCCGCCCGCGTCGCCGATCCGGGCCACCGCCGTTCACCATCGAGGACCTGGCACCATGCGCCGATTCCTGTTCCTGCTCCTGACGACCGCGTGCGTCTGGGCGCCGACCCTCGCCGGCCGCGCCGGCCAGGGCACGGCTCCCGCCGCGTTTCCGCTGACCGTCGACAGCATCACGCGCGGCCCCGACCTGCTCGGCGCCGCCCCGACGGGCCTGCGCTGGTCCGGCGACTCGAGCCGGCTGTACTTCGAGTGGACGAAGCCCGGCGAGGACGAGCCGTCCACCTACGTCGTCGGCCGCGACGGCGGCGAGCCGCGCAAGCTGACCGACGAGGAGCGCAAGCTGGCTCCGCCGCCCAACGGACGGTGGGATCGCGCCCACCGGCGCGTCCTGTTCGCCGACGACGGGGACATCGTCATCGTCGACTCGGTGGCCGGCACGCGACGGCAGATCACCCGGACGACCGAGCGGGAGAGCAACCCGCAATGGGCGAGGGACGAGACCCATGTCACCTTCGTCCGCGAGGGGAACCTGTACATCGTGCCGATCGAGGCGGGCGGGAACGCGCTCGTCACCCAGCTCACCGACGTGTCGACGAAGAAGCCGGAGCCGCGGTTGACCGACAGCCAGAAGTACCTGAAAGAGGAGGAGTCGAAGCTGATCGAGTACACCCGCGAGCAGATCGAGAAGAAGAAGAAGGCCGAGGCGAAGGAGGAAGCCGACGCGCTGCCCCGGCTGGAGCTGGCCGAGGGGCAGTCGGCGGTGGATCTGCAGTTATCGCCGGACGGCGCGCACGTCTTCGTGCTCGTCAACGAGCGCGCGCGCGGCGCGAAGGCGACCAGCGTGCCGAGCTACGTCACCGAGAGCGCGTACGTCGAGGAGATCCCGGGCCGCACCAATGTCGGGGACGCGCAGAACACCCGCAAGCTGGCCATCCTGAATCTCGAGACGAAGAAGAGCGTCTGGGCCGACGGCGGGTTCGCCGGCGACGCGCCGCCCCGGGCCGGCGACCAGGCCGAGAAGCCGGGCCCGCGCGCGATCAACTGGGGCATGCCCGAGGTCTCGGCCGACGGGAAGTACGCGGTCGGCTACGCCCGGGCGTTCGACAACAAGGACCGCTGGCTCGCCCTGATCGACCCGGAGACCGGCAAGTCGAGCGTGCTCGACCGCCTGCACGACGACGCCTGGATCCGCGAGGTGCGCGGCGGCTTCGGCGGTTTCGGCAACGTGGCCCGGTTCCTGCCAGACAACCGGCACATCTGGTTCGTCTCGGAGAAGGACGGGTGGGCGCACCTGTACACCGAGGACGTGTCGGCGGCCTCGCCGCAGGCGGTGCAGCTCACCTCGGGCCGCTGGGAGGTCACGAGCGCCGACCTCACGCCGGACCGGCAGCACTTCCTCTTCGTGTCGACGGAAGTCCATCCGGGCGAGCGGCACGTCTACACGATGGCGCTCGACGGTGGTCCGCGCACGAGGCTCACCACGCTCACCGGCGCGCACGACCCCGAGATGGCCCCCGACGGCTCGATGTACGGCGACGTCTACTCCTACAGCAACAAACCGCCGGAGCTCTACCTGGTCGCGGCGCAGCCGGGCGCGTCGATGCGGCAGATCACGACGACGCCCACCGCGGAGTGGCGCTCATTCAAGTGGGCCGACCCCGAGGTCGTCATCTTCAAGGCACGCGACGGTGCGGAGGTCTACGCCCGGCTGTACACGCCGGAGATGCTCGGCGCGAAGCGGGACCGGACGCGGCCGGGCGTCGTGTTCGTCCACGGCGCGGGCTACGCCCAGAACGCGCACAAGTACTGGGCGAGCTACTACCGCGAGTACATGTTCGACAACCTGCTCATCTCGCGCGGCTACGTGGTGCTGGACGTGGACTACCGCGCCTCCTCGGGCTACGGCCGTGACTGGCGCACGGCCATCTACCGCCACATGGGCGGCAAGGACCTCGACGACATCGTCGACGGCGCGAAGTACCTGGTCACCGCGCAGAAGGTGGACCCGAAGCGCGTCGGCGTCTACGGCGGCAGCTACGGCGGCTTCATCACGCTCATGGCGATGTTCACCGCGCCCGACACCTTCGCCGCGGGCGCCGCGCTCCGGCCGGTGACCGACTGGGCGCACTACAATCACGGCTACACGGCGAACATCCTCAACGAGCCGCAGGACGATCCCCGGGCCTACGAGCAGAGCTCGCCCATCTACTTCGCCGACGGGCTGAAGGGCGCGCTCCTCATCTGCCACGGCATGGTGGACACCAACGTGCACTTTCAGGACTCGGTGCGCCTCGTGCAGCGGCTGATCGAGCTCCACAAGAAGAACTGGGAGCTGGCCGTGTTTCCCGTCGAGAACCACGGGTTCGTCCGGGCGTCGAGCTGGGCCGACGAGTACACGCGCATCCTGAAGCTGTTCGAGGAGAACCTGAGGCTGAAGAGGTGACAGGGACAGCAGTCAGAGGGCAGGGGTCAGCCGTCAGGAAGAGCACGCTGTCGCGCGTGCAGGCTCTGCCTGACCCCTGACCGCTGACCGCTGACGACTGACTGAGAGACAGCGCATGACACGCGACGAGGTTCTGGGTCTGTTCCGGCAGTCGGGGGCGCTGCTCGAGGGGCACTTCAAGCTGTCGTCCGGCTTGCACAGCGGCGGGTACTTGCAGTGCGCGCTCGTCCTGCAGCATCCCCCGCACGCCGAAGCGCTCGGGTGCGCGCTCGGGCACACGCTCGGGGTGCTCGCCGGGACGCCCGACGCCACCGCGGTCCTGTCGCCCGCGCTCGGCGGCGTGGTGATCGGCCACGAGGTGGGGCGCGCGCTCGGCGTGCGCGCGCTGTTCGCCGAACGGCAGGAGGGTCGGCTCACGCTGCGCCGGGGCTTCGCCCTCGACGCGTCGGACCGCGTGATCGTCGTCGAGGACGTCGTGACCACCGGCGGATCCACGCGCGAGACGATCGAGGTGGCGCGCGCGGCCGGCGCCGAGGTCATCGCGGCGGCCTCGATCATCGACCGCGGCGCCGAGCCGAGCGTGCTCGACGTGCCGTTCGCCTCGCTCGTGCACTATCCGCTGCCGACCTTCGAGGCCGAGGCGTGTCCGTTGTGCGCGAAGGGGCTGCCGGTCGTGAAGCCCGGATCGCGGACGTAGAAAGTCTTGTCGGTTCGGCAGTTCGGGAGGTTCTCGGGTTTCCGGGTTCTCGGGTTCTTGGGTTCCGGGTCCCGTCGGTCCAGCCAGTCAAATCAAACTAATCAGTGAGTAGTCGCAGTCGCGATCGTGCACCAGCGCGCGCTCGGCTCCGTGCGGCAGATTGAAGTCGCGGCGGCCGCTCACGCAGCCTCCGGGCGTTGACGAGCCCTCCGCGCGGCGCGCACAGGGGGCCTGCCTGATGGCGCAGCACCGTCAGAAATTGCCGTGGCGCAGTGCGCGTGTCTGGGTAAGAAGTGCCACGTGCGGGCGGGGGGTCGTCAGGATTCGCCGGAAGCTGGCGCCTATTCGGGTGGCACGAGATTCGCGAGTGTCTGCACGCGGTGAAGGTCAATCCTCAGCCTCCCTCGTCGCCGCCGAAGCTGCTCGACGCCGTGCGGCAGGCGATCCGCCTCAGGCATTACAGCGACCGGACGGAGCAGGCCTACGTCGGGTGGATCCGGCGCTTCATCGTCTCCAGCGGCACGCGTCATCCGCGGGAGCTGGGTGAGCCCGAGGTGACGGCGTTCCTGTCGCGGCTCGCGGCGCGTGGCGTCAGCGCGTCGACCCAGAATCAGGCGCTCAGCGCGATCCTGTTCCTCTACGAGGTCGTGCTCGGCCAGCGCCTGCCCTGGATGACGGAGCTGGTGCGCGCGCAGCGTCCCGCACGGCTGCCGGTCGTGCTCTCGCGCGAGGAGGTCGCACGCCTGCTGGCCCGGCTCCATGGCCCCGTGTGGCTGATGGCGTCACTGATGTACGGCGCGGGCCTCCGGCTGCTGGAATGCGCCGAATTGCGGGTGAAGCAGTGGATCTTTCCCGCCACGCGGTTCTATCGCGACCCGATGACCGGCGAACGTCGCCGGCATCACCTCCACGAGTCGGTCGTTCAGCGCGCGGTGAAGGAGGCGGTGAGGGCGGCGGGCATCGCACGGCCGGCGACGTGCCACTCGCTTCGCCACTCGTTCGCGACCCACCTGCTCGAAGCCGGCTACGACATCCGCACGATCCAGGAACTCCTGGGGCATCGCGACGTGAGCACGACCATGATCTACACGCACGTGCTCAATCAGGGCGGGCGTGGCGTGCGGAGCCCGCTGGACCAACTGCCGCCCCTTTCTCCCGTTCGCGCCAGATAGGCCGCGAGCCCCGCGGTGGCTCGTCGTGCTATCGAGATCGGCCTATCTCCAATCCGCTCCTTCCCGGCGATTGCCCGCAACACGCACGACCGTCGTCACTTCCAGGACACTTTGATGCGGCCGACCGCGGTGCTAGACTGCGGCCGTTCACAGGCGTATCGGAGTATCCAGTTCGGTCGACTATTCGTTGAACGAAACCGCTGATCGCGGTAGACAAGAACCTCATCCCCCCCCCGCTTGTGATCGAATCGCGCCGCTGAGGCTGTGGCGGTCGGTCGTCCCACCTGTTCTTTCCAGCTCCGGTGCATGCGCTGTCGCAGAATGGCCGCTGACGAACGCCAATGAAGACGTTCGAGCCAGCCGAGGTGTGTCATGACGGAGTTACGCCGGCGGATGGACGAGGACCTGCTCGTGCGGGGGATGGCCGACCGGACGCGCGAGGCGTACGTGTGGGCGGTGGCCGGGCTGGCGAAGTCCTACGACCGCTCGCCAGACCAGATCTCGGATGCGGAGGTCCAGGCGTAGCTGCTGCACCTGATACGCGACCGGCAGCGGTCCTGGAGCACCTGCAACATCGTGGTGCACCGGCTGCGGTTCTTCTACCACGAAACCTTGAAGCGCGATCGCACCACGTTCTGCCTTCCATCCCCGCGCCAGCCCGGCACACTCCCGGCGCTCTTGAGTCGCGAGGAGGTCCGGCGCCTGATCGCCCACGCCGCCAACCTCAAACATCGCACCATGCTCCTGACGACGTACGCGGGCGGGCTGCGCCTGAACGAAGTCCTCCATCTGCGCGTCGGCGACATTGACTCCGCCCGGATGACGCTCCGCGTCGAGCCAGGGAAGGGCGGGAAGGACCGCTAGACCGTTCTGTCGCCGCACCTGCTGGAGGCGTTGCGCGCGTACTGGAGCATCTATCACCCCGCGACGTGGCTGTTTCCGTCGCCGCATCGCCCGCACCCGCTGGATCCGACTGGCCTCCAGCGCGCGTACCAGACCGCCAAGCGCCGTGCAGGCATCACGAAGCCGGGCGGCATTCACGCGCTGCGGCACGCCTTCGCGACCCATCTGCTCGAGGCGGGCGTCGACGTGCACACGATTCAGCGGCGGCTGGGGCATCAGTCGATCCAGACGACGACCCGGTCCTGGCATCTCACGCGCGCGTCGCTGACGACCCCGGCCACGCGCCTCGAGTTGCTCGACACTCCGTCACCGATCCGCCCGCCGGCCTGAGTGGTGTGCAGCGTGTCCCCACGGGACACGGCAGTGTCGACAGCCCCGGCTCGGCTCGAACTGGCCGACATCGTGCGCGCGCACGGCGAGGCGTATCGCCGCACCCACCGCCTCGCCACGGTCCAGCATCGGGCGCTCCAGGCGATCGCGACTTGCCGCACCGCCGTCCTCGGCGGGCATCGGGAGACGTGTGACCGCTGTGGAGCCGTGCGGATCACGTACAACTCGTGTCGCAATCGTCATTGCCCGAAGTGTCAGATGCTGACGAAGGAACGGTGGCTCGCGGCCCGTCGCGCCGACCTGCTGCCCATTCCGTACTTTCATGTCGTCTTGACCCTTCCGCACGCGCTCAACGCGCTCGCGCAGGGCAACCCGCGGGTGATCTACGCGCGGCTGTTCCGCGCGGCCGCCGACACCCTCCTCACCTTCGGACGCGACCCGCGGCACCTCGGTGGCACGATCGGCCTCACCGCGATCCTTCACACCTGGGGGCAAGCCCTCACGCAACATCTCCATCTCCACTGCCTCGTCACGGGCGGCGCCTTGGCGACTGACCGCTCGCGGTGGATCGCCGGTCGATCCTCGTTTCTGTTTCCGGTCCGGGCCTTGTCGATGGTCTTTCGCGCGAAGTACCTCACCGGCCTGCAACGCGCCTTCGAGGCCCACCACCTGATCTTCGCAGCGGGGACCGCCGATCTGGCCGGTCGGCACGCCTTCACCACGTTCCTCCATCGACTGCGAGCGGTCGACTGGGTCGTGTATGCCAAGCGGCCCTTCGCCGGCCCCGAGCAGGTCCTCAACTATCGCGGTCGGTACACCCACCGCGTCGCGCTGTCGAATGATCGCCTCGTCGATCACCGCGACGGCCACGTCCGATTCCGTTGGAAGGACTACGCCGACCATGACCGCGTGAAGGTCCTGACGCTGGAGGCCGACGAATTCCTGCGCCGCTTCCTACTGCACGTCGTGCCCCGCGGCTTCATGCGCATTCGCCACTTCGGCCTGCTCGCGAATCGCACGCGTCGACGCCTGTTGGCACGATGCCGCGTCCTCCTCAACCAACCCGCACCTGAGCACGCCCGACCGGCGTCGGCCGCGGGGCGGCTCCATCGGCTCACCGGGGTCGACCTCTCGCGCTGTCCGGTGTGCGGCGAGGGCCGGATGCAGATCACGGTCATCGTCGTGCACGGGGCACCCTCGCCGGATACCTCATGAAGCCCGTACGCGTCGCCCTCCGACGGCGAATCCACCGCGGACAGGCGTCCGGTCGGCCGCCCTGCGCCCCGCCTCCGCTCGGGGCCCGCTCTGCCCTGCGGACGCGAGCACCACGACTCGTCGCCGTGCACCCCGGCGCGTCCCACACGGCCCCACGCGTCCTTCACGCTCGCACGCCTCGGTCGAAAGTCACACCCCGTCACGCCCGTTCCGCCTTACAATCCCCATAGCCGACTCGACACCCTGAGCCACGCGGTTCAGTCCAACCGGGTTTATCCGCACTGAGCCCGCGCTCGCTCACGCCCGATCAGCGCGGCAGTGCGGATGAAACCCTATTCGTTAGCGGGACGGAAGTGGATCCGGAATGACGGATCACAATGACAACGGGTGACGGTGTTGACCGCGATCTTGGAACAGATACAGGCGCTGGTGGCCCGCCGCGAGGTGCGGGTCTCGCTTCACGGCTACGAGGAACTCGCCGCAGACAACATACCGGTCCGCGATATCATCGATGGACTGACGGGTGCGGAGGCGATCGAGGAATACCCAGATTACCCGAAGGGGCCGTGTGTCCTGGTTTTGGAGCGGGACAAGTCCAATCAACCGATTCATGTCGTCTGGGGAATTCCGGCGGGTCAGAGCTCACCGGCGGTAGTCGTGACCGCGTACCGGCCTGACCCCGCGAAATGGGATGAGATGTGGCGAAGGAGACGCAGATGAACGCCAAGTCGAGCAAACGACTCGTCCGGGAAGGCAGCCTGGCGGCCGAAGTCGATGTCACTCTGGTCGAAGCTGATGGCGGGTGGACGCCGTACCTCTCGATTGAGGACGCGTACAAGCTGGACGACGTTCGGGACGCGCTGCGGGCCGGTGACATCAAGAGGGCCTCCCGCTTGGCCAGTCGCGTGTACCGCTTGACACCAGTCGAGGCCTGATCGAACGCGCCCGCTAACACGCAAATGGAGCCGACGCGCCGCCGAGTTGCGACGGTGCGCGGCTCATTTGCAACGTTCGGCGGCGGAAGGCGACCAGTAAGGAGACGCTGATGTCGGAGAAGAAGGGTCAGGGCAAACTCGCCCACGCGAAGGGCACACAGAAGTCCGCCAAGAGCGCCACCGTGACCGGCACGGCGGCCAAGGGATTCACGGACGAGGAACGAGCCGCAATGAAGGAGCGCGCCCAAGAGCTGAAGGCGGAAGCGCGCCGCGGCCCGCACGCGAAAAAGGCGGACGCGGAAAGGGACGTGCTCGCGAAGATTGCCGAGATGCCGAAACCGGATCGCGCCATGGCCGAGCGGCTCCATGCCATCATCAAAGCCAGCGCGCCAGCCCTCTCGCCGAGAACCTGGTACGGGATGCCCGCGTACGCCAAGGAAGGCAATGTCGTCTGCTTCTTCCAAAGCGCGCACAAGTTCAAGGCGAGGTACGCGACGTTCGGCTTCAGCGACAAGGCGAACCTCGACGAAGGCACCGTGTGGCCGGTCGCCTTCGCGCTGAAGGAGTTGACCGCCGCCGACGAGGCAAGGATCGGCGTGCTCGTGAGGAAAGCGGTGAGCTGAGGCGGGTGTCCTTCCGACTCCAATCTGACGGCGACGGCACGCGCCTCGCTTTCGAGCACTCCGGTTTCGACCTCTCCCAGCCGTGGAGCGATCAGGCGGTCCAGGGGGCGGAGTCTGGCTTCATCGTTAGACCGCCACGAAACCAACAATTTGCGTCGCCGGTACATTCTGGCTATCATCTAGCCAGATATGGCGTTCGATATTGTCTTGGCTCCGGAGGCCGCGCGGGTCCTTCGGAAGCTGCCGGGCCACCAGCGGGCGTTGGTCAAGGACACGATTGAGCGTCATCTCAGACATGAGCCGCGGAAGGCGAGCAGGAGTCGCAGTAAGCGACTGCGCGGCCTCAGCCAGCCGCAATACCGACTGCGCGTGGGCGACATCAGGGTGTTTTATGACGTTACAGAAACGGCGGTCGAAGTCCTTGCCATCGTCACCAAGGCGCAAGCGGAGGCTTGGCTTGGCGAAAGAGGGACGCCGAGTCCAGGCGGTGGCGTTGGCGAAAGTGAAGGATGACCTCTCCAGGTACTTGCGGCTGGCCACAGAGGACGAAATTGTGATCACCAGGCACGGTCGGCCAGCGGGTGTGCTCATCGGCTTCGCCACGGATGACGATTGGTTTGAGTATCGGCTGGAGCATCACCCCGAGTTTCTGCGGCGAGTGGCGGAGGCCCGGACGGCAATTCGCGAGGGCAGAGCGATCTCGCTTGAAGAGCTTGAATAGGTGGCGGTCTAACAGCAACTGGAGCCGGCGGCGCGATTGCTCGAAGACGGCAGCGCGCCGCGGCTCAGTTGCCGCCGGTCAGAAGCGGTTTCACAACTCGAAGACGCAACTGACAAGAGGAGTCTTGTCGGTTCGGGGATTCGCGGGTTCTCGGGTTCGGAGGTTCTCTTCGTGCGCGTCATCAAGCTCACGCTCGCCTACGACGGCACCGACTACGTCGGCTGGCAGCGCCAGCCGAACGGGCCGTCCATCCAGGCGCTCGTCGAAGGCGCCCTCGCGCCGATCGAGGGACGTCCAGTGACGGTCGCCGGGGCCGGGCGCACCGACGCGGGCGTGCACGCACTCGGTCAGGTGGCGAGCGTCGAGCTCTCGGCGGCGATCGATCCGGAGACGCTCGCGCGCGCGCTGAACGCGACGCTGCCGCCCGACGTGCGCGTGCTCGAGGCGGCCGAGGCGGCACCGGGCTTCCACGCGCGCTTCTCGGCGACGGGCAAGACCTACCGCTACCAGATCCGCCAGACGCCGTTCGTGAGTCCCTTCGAGCACCGGTACGTGTGGCACCTGGCGCGTCCGCTCGACGTCGCGGCCATGGCCGACGCCGCGCGGGCGTTCGAGGGGCGCCACGATTTCAGCGCGTTCCAGGCGGCCGGCAGCGAGGTGGCGACGACCGTGCGCACGGTGAGCGGGGTCCGCGTGGAGACGCACGCGCCTGCGGCGCCGCCCGACGCAGGCCTCCTCGTCGTCGTCGAGATCGACGCGGACGGGTTCCTGCGCCACATGGTCCGCACGATCGTCGGCACGCTCGTCGAGGTGGGCGCCGGCCGGCGCGCGGCGTCCGACGTGGCGGCGCTCCTCCAGGCCCGCGACCGGGGCCAGGCCGGCGCGACCGCGCCGGCGCGCGGCTTGATGCTCGTGCGCGTGGCGTACTGAGGTCGCGGTCCTCCCCTTTACTCTGTACCGCAAAGTAATCTATAGTCGGAGCGTGGGTGGCGGGCGGCCGTTCCCAGCCCGGCGGGAGGGCCAGCCTTGCAACGGGTCGCTAAGACTCTGTATCATCACGGGTTAGGTTTCGCCGAAACACACGCGAGTTCATGAGCCTCCAGGACATCCTTGCCGTCGCGGTCCCCGGGTCGCCGGAGGAGACGCTCGCCCGCCAGATCAACTTCGATCGGCTCCCCTCGCACGTCGCCATCATCATGGACGGCAACGGCCGCTGGGCGTCGCGCCGGCATCTGCCGCGGGTCGAAGGGCACCGCGCCGGGATCGACTCGGTCCGCGACGTGGTGGAGTCGTCGGCCCGGCTGGGCATCCAGGTGCTCACGCTCTACGCCTTCTCGCTCGAGAACTGGAAGCGGCCGGCGAGCGAAGTGTCCACGCTGATGAGCCTGCTCAAGCGCTACCTCCGGCTCGAGCTGAAGACGCTGCTGACCAACAACATCCGATTCCGCGTCGTCGGCCGGAAGGACGAGCTCGCGCCCGACGTGCGCCGCGAGCTGACGATCGGCGAGGAGCGGACGTCCGGCTGCACCGGCATGCTGTTCAACATCGCGCTCAACTACGGCGGGCGCGCCGAGATCGTGGACGCCGCGCGCCGCGCGATTGCGGCCGGCCTGAAGCCGGAGGAGCTCGACGAGCCGCGGTTCGGCGAGCTGCTCTACACCGGCGGCCAGCCGGATCCCGATCTGCTCATCCGCACGAGCGGCGAAATGCGGGTGAGCAACTTCCTGCTGTGGCAAATCGCCTATGCCGAAATCTGGGTCACCGACACGTTGTGGCCCGACTTCCGGTGCCGCCATCTGCTCGAGGCCATCCTGGCCTACCAGAAGCGCGACCGCCGTTACGGCGGCCTCAAGGAGCCGGCGATCGCCGGCCGCTGACCGCGCCGCGCGCGCGGCGGGCGTCGAGACCTGATGACGCGCATCCTGAGCGCCCTCGTCCTGCTGCCGATCGTGTTCGGCACCGTCTGGTACCTCCCGCCCGTCGCCACCCTCGGGCTCGCGGAGATCGCGGCGCTGCTGGCCTTCGTCGAGTACGCGGGGCTCGCGGCCCGGCTCGGCGCACCGTTTCCGCGCGTGCTCGCCGGCACGGCGGTGCTGGCCTGCTGCGCCGCCCTCGGGCTCGGCCTGGCGCCGGTCGCGGACATCCTGCTCGCCGCCCTCATCGCGATTGCGGCCGCGGCGGTCGCGTTCGGGCGGCCGGGGCCGGCGGTGCTCCCGGGCGTGGCTGCCGCGCTCTTCGCGCCCGTGTACCTGGGGCTGCCGCTCGGCGCGCTGGTCGCCGTGCGCGCGATTCACGGCCGTGGCGCCGTGGTCGCGCTGATGCTGACCGTGATGGTGAGCGACTCGGCACAGTACTATGGCGGGCGGCTGTTCGGACGGCACGCGCTCGCGCCGTCGATCAGCCCGAAGAAGACGGTCGAGGGGGCCGTGACGGGCCTCGCCGCCGGGACGCTGGCGCTCGTGGCGGCCGGGCACGTCTGGCTGCCGGGCCTCGACGCGTGGCGGCTCGCGCTCGTGGGCGCCACCCTCGCGGCGCTGGGCATCGCCGGCGACCTGTTCGAGTCGCTGCTCAAGCGCAGCGCGGGCCTGAAGGACGCGTCCGGCCTGATCCCGGGCCACGGCGGGCTGCTCGACCGGATCGACAGCTGGCTGTTCGCGGCGCCGGCCTTCTACATCTTCCTCCGCTACGCCGGGTGAGCGGCCCGTGGAGCACAGCGCCCCAGTGAAGCGCGTCGCCATTCTCGGTTCGACCGGTTCGATCGGGCGCAGCGCGCTCGCCGTCGTGGACGCCCATCCCGGCCGGATCGCGGTCGTGGGCCTGGCGGCGGGGGAGAACGCGGTGCGCCTGGCCGAGCAGGTGCGCCGGTTCCGGCCGCGCGCGGTCGCGATGGCCACCGAGCCGGCGCTCGCCGTGCTGCGCACGGCGCTCGCGGATCAGGGCGCGGCGACGGTGCAGATCGCCGGCCACGGCGGCGCCGGCCTGGTGGCGCTGGCCACGCGTCCCGACGTGGACATGGTGCTCTGCGCCTCGTCGGGCACTGCGGCGCTCGAGGCGGTGCTGGCGGCCATCGAGGCGGGCAAGGCGATCGCGCTCGCCAACAAGGAAGTGCTGGTGATGGCGGGGCACCTCGTGATGGCGGCGGCGCGCCGCCACCGGGTGCCGATCCTGCCCGTGGACAGCGAGCACAACGCCATCCACCAGTGCCTGCACGGCCGCCGCGCGGACGAGGTGCGCCGCCTGATTCTCACCGCGTCGGGCGGGCCGTTCCGCGGCCTCTCGACCGAGGCGCTGTCGACCGTCTCCGCCGACGACGCCCTGCAGCACCCGACGTGGAAGATGGGGCCGAAGATCACGATCGACTCGGCCACGCTCATGAACAAGGGGCTCGAGGTCGTCGAGGCGCACTGGCTGTTCGGCGTGCCGGCCGATCGCATCGACGTCGTCGTGCACCCGCAGTCGGTCGTGCACTCGCTCGTCGAGCTGCGGGATGGATCGGTGATCGCGCAGCTCGGCGTGACCGACATGCGGCTGCCCATCCAGTACGCCTTCTCGTACCCCGAGCGCTGGGACGCCGCGTTGCCGTCGCTCGACCTGGCGCATCTCGGCCGGCTCGACTTCGAGCACCCCGACCGGGATCGCTTCCCGTGTCTCGGGTTGGCGTTCCGGGCGCTTCGGGCCGAGGGGGCGCTGCCCGCCGTGATGAACGCGGCCAACGAGGTGGCCGTGGAGGCGTTTCTCGCGGGACGCCTGGCGTTTGCCGGGATTCCGGACCTGATCGAGCGCACGATGGACGCGTGCGAGGGGACCGGGGGCCGGCCGGCGGACACGCTCGCCGCGGTGCGCGAGGCCGACGCCTGGGCGAGGGCCTATGCCCGAACCCGCCTGCCGGGGTAAAATTGATCATTCTGGGGAAGCCAGCCGCCATGGCCCGGGCGCCTCGGGCCGCGCGTTCCGCCTGCCTCTGAGGACACCGTGTTGACGAGCGTTCTCGCGTTCGTGTTCGTGTTGGGCGTGCTGATTTTCGCGCACGAGCTGGGCCACTACCTGATGGCCCGGCGGATCGGCGTCCGCGTGCTCACCTTCTCGCTGGGGTTCGGGCCCAAGCTCGTGAGCGTGCGGCGCGGGGACACCGATTACTGCATCAGCGCGATCCCGCTCGGCGGCTACGTCAAGATGGCGGGGGAGACGGCCGAGGACGAGCGGACCGGCGCCGCCGACGAGTTCCTGTCCAAGACGAAGTGGCAGCGGTTCCAGGTGCTCGTGGCCGGGCCGGTGATGAACATCCTGCTGGCCATCGTCGTGCTGGCCTTCGTGCTCTACCAGGGCGCCGACGTGCCGGCCTACGAGCAGCAGCCGCCCGTCGTCGGCAAGGTCACCGAGGGGTCGCCGGCCGCCAGGAGCGGCATCCGTCGCGGCGACCGCATCGTGAGCATCGCCGACCACGCCGTGGACACCTGGGAGCAGGCCTACATGGCCATCGTGCCCAAGGCGAACCGCACGATCCCGATCGTGGTCCGGCGCGCCGACGGCGAGCACACCCTCGAGGTCACGCCCCGGGCGCAGACCAAGTACGAAGTGGGCGACATCGGCGTCCTGCCGGAGATCCACCCGCAGGTTCGCGCCGTCACGCCGGGCGATCCCGCGGCGAAGGCCGGGCTCGAGGCGGGCGACGTCCTCCTCGGCGCCAACGGGATCGACGACGTCACGCACGAGCAGCTGCTGAACGCGATCAAGACCCACGCCGGCAAGCCGCTGGCGCTCGACGTGCGCCGCGGCACCAGCGTGCTGCACCTTTCGGTGACCCCCGAGCAGCGCGGCGACTCGGCCGTGATCGGCGTCGAGCTGAGCCCGCTCGAGCTCATCTCGATCGAGCCCGGGCCGCTCCAGGCGGTGAAGCTGAGCCTCGCGCGCAACTGGGAGTGGACCAGGCTGATCGTCCAGACGCTCGTGGGCCTCTTCACGCGCGAGACGTCGGTCAAGCAGCTGATGGGGCCGGTCGCCATCGCGGAGCTGTCGGGCGGCGCCGCGCAGCTCGGCTTCCTGGCGCTCCTCAACCTGATGGCGATGATCAGCCTGAACCTCGGGCTGCTGAACCTGATGCCCATCCCCGTCCTCGACGGCGGCCACATCGCCATCATGGCGCTCGAAGGCCTCGCCCGCCGCGACTTCAGCATGCGCGTCAAGGAGCGGCTGCTGCTCGCCGGCTTCGTCCTGCTGCTCACGCTGATGGTGACGGTCATCTACAACGACCTCACGCGCGTGCAGTGGGTCGAGCACCTGATGTTCTGGCGCTAGTCGCCCGCCGGTGTCTCGAAAGAGGTCAATCGCGCAACGCACCGAACCGGGCTCAGACCCCGTCTCTTCGTGAACGGCCCGGAAAACTGGCGCCGATCGTGTGTCCGGCCCCTGGCACGGCCATTGCTGCCAGCCCAGGCAGGAGGCTGGCCATGAGGACGCTCATTCCGGGCCTGTTGCTGCTGGCGGCCGTCCTGCCGCTCCCCGCGGACGCCCAGCCCCGTCGCGCCACCTGTGATCCGTCGCGGATCGATCCCGCTAGCTACCGTCTCACGACCGACGCGCAGGCGCTCAACGTCACCAAGCCCCGCTCCGAGTGGTGGGACGCGTTCGTCATCAACAAGCACGTCGCCGATCTGGACGATCTCAACGACACGACGACGTGGCTGGCGGCGCGCGCGCGTGCGCTCGACGACGGCAACCTGCTGGCCCACGCGCTGCTGGCGCGGCAGTTCGTCGTCACCGGCCAGGACGCGTCGCTCGCGGACCCCGAGTGGCAGCGCACACTCGACGACGGCGGCGCCGTGGTCTGGACGGCCACGCTCTACGACGTGGACGGACGGAGCTTCTTCGTCATGGCGTTCGACCGCCAGACGATTCGCATCTATCGGATGGGGCAGTTCGTGCCGGCGCTGGCGACGAGCCACGGGGTGCCCGAGTTCCCCGGGCCGGAGGCAGCGGCGTTCTGGCGCGCGTGGGGCGGCTGCATCGATCCGGGCGTCGCGCCCGTGGCCGTGGTGCCGTGGACGGACGTTACGGAGATCAAGGCCGGCAACTGGGTGTTGTGGTTCGAGCTGGCGCGGCCCGTCGAGGTCGTGTCCGATCGCGGGAAGCGCAAACGCCTGAAGGAGATCAAGGTGAATCTCCACGGCGCCACCGGCGAGGTGGAGATGCGTCCGGCGTTCGATGGCACCGAATTCGTGGGCTGGAACGGCACCGGCTTCGGCCCGGCGTTCTATCAGGAGCGCGTTCGCAGCACGCTCGTGAAGTTCTTCGATCCCGACGGCCGCATCAAGCTGCCGAAGCAGAAGCGGGGAGCCGGGTGGTAGGAGGTGGGGTCGCCCCCTCCTCGCTCTATGAAACAATACCCTGGTGATCCTGCCCGTGTCCCCGCGGTCCCGGCTCGCGTCGACGCACGCTGAATGGCTCCGGCAGGAGTTCCGGCCGATGTTCGCGCTGGCCTGGCCTGTCGTCCTGGCCGAGATCGGCTGGGTGTCGATGGGCATCGTCGACACCATCATGGTGGGACCGCTCGGGCCGGCCGCCATCGGCGCGGTGGGGGTGGGCAGCTCGCTCTTCGTCGCGCTCGCGGTGTTCGGGATCGGCCTGTTGCTCGGCCTCGACACGTTCGTCTCGCAGGCCTTCGGCGCGGGCCGGCTCGACGAGTGCCACCGCTGGCTGCACACGGGCACGGCGCTGGCGCTCGTGCTGGCGCCGCTGATGATGATGGCGGCCTGGGCCGGCACCGCCTCGCTCGGCCTGTGGGGCTTCGACCCGGCGGTGTTCGTCCTGCTGCGGCCCTACCTCGAGATCGTCACCCTCAGCGCGCTGCCGCTCCTGCTGTACGCCGCGTTCCGGCGCTACTTGCAGTCGATGAGCGTCGTGCGGCCGGTCATGTTCGCGCTGGTCAGCGCGAACGTGGTGAACGCGGTGGCGAACTGGGCGCTCATCTACGGGCACCTGGGCGCGCCCGCGCTCGGCGCGAGCGGCGCGGCGTGGGCGACCGTGATCTCGCGCGTGTACATGGCGGCGGTGCTGTTGTGGGCGATCGTGCTGCACGCCGAGCGGGACGCCACCGGGCTGTTCCAGGTGCCGCTCGCGGCCGACGTCGCGCGCATGGTCCGGCTCGTCCGGCTGGGCCTGCCCGCGGCGCTGCAGGTCGTGCTGGAGGTCGGCGTCTTCGCCAGCGCGTCCGCGTTCGCCGGGCGGCTCGCGCCCGTGTCGCTCGCCGCCCACCAGATCGTGCTCAACCTGGCGGCGCTCACCTTCATGGTGCCGCTCGGCCTGTCGTCCGCCGCGGCCGTGCGCGTGGGGCAGGCCATCGGCCGCGGCGATCCCGTCGGGGCCGGCCGCGCCGGCTGGACCGCGCTCGTGCTCGGGCTGCTCTTCATGTCGGCGGCGGCGCTCGCGTTCCTGTCGCTGCCGCGCCTGCTCGTCGAGCTGTTCACGACCGACCCGGAGGTGGTGCGCATCGGCGTGTCGCTGCTCTTCATCGCCGCCCTGTTCCAGCTCTTCGACGGCACCCAGGGCGTGCTCACCGGCGCGCTGCGCGGCCTCGGCGACACGCGCAGCCCGATGCTGTGGAACCTGGCGGGCCACTGGCTGCTCGGCCTCCCGCTCGGCTACTCACTGTGCTTCTTCTGGCGGTGGGACGTGCAGGGGCTCTGGGTCGGACTGTCGACCGGGCTGATCGCCGTGGGCCTGGTGCTGCTCACCGTCTGGATCCGCCGCGTGGGCACGCTCGCCGCTGCGCCGGTGCCCGGCGCCGGACGCGACGCCGGCCTGCTCCCCGCGGAAGAGTGACCCGCAGGCCGCGCACCGTTGATCACGGAGGACACCACGAAGAGTACGAGGCTCACGAAGAAGGCCTCACGTCTTCGTGGCCGTCGTGAGCTTCGTGGTCGATCCTCGTCGGGATCAGGGATGCAGCGTCGTACGCGCGACAGGCGGTGAGCCCCGAGCCGTGGGCCGTCAGCCCTTCCTCGCGTACTTCTCCTCGACGTAGTCGTCGATGAGCCGGCGGAACGCCGCCGACAGCTCCTCGTAGGTGCCGCGCAGCGTCGTGGTGTGCACGCCGTCGATGAACACCGGGCAATTGGGTGCCTCGCCGGTGCCGGGCAGGCTGATGCCGATGTTCGCGGCCTTCGACTCGCCCGGGCCGTTGACGACGCAGCCCATCACGGCGAGCGTGAGGGTCTCGACGCCCTCGTAACGCGTCTTCCACACGGGCATCCGCTCGCGCACGTACTCCTGGATGCGTTCGGCCAGCTCCTGGAAGGTCGAGTTCGTCGTGCGTCCGCAGCCCGGGCAGGCGGTCACGCTCGGCGCGAACGACCGCAGGCCGAGCGCCTGTAGCAGCTCGCACGCCGCGTAGACCTCCTCGCGCCGGTCGCCGCCGGGCCTCGGCGTGAGCGAGACGCGAATCGTGTCGCCGATCCCCTCGGCGAGCAGCGTGCCCATCGCCGACGCCGACCAGACCAGCCCTTTCATGCCCATGCCCGCCTCGGTCAGGCCGAGGTGCAGCGGCTGGTCGGTCTGCCGCGCGAGCGCGCGGTAGACCGTGATGAGGTTCCGCGGCCGCGAGAGCTTGCAGGAGATGATGATCTGGTCCTTGCGCAGGCCCGACTCGAGGGCCAGCGCCGTCGAGTCGAGCGCCGAGATCACCATGCACTCGTCGATGATCTCGTCGGACGTCTTCCCGAGGTCGCGGTCCGTGTTCTCCTGCATCTTCGCGACGACCAGCTCCTGGTTGAGCGAGCCGCCGTTCACGCCGATGCGCACCGGCTTGCCGTGGTCCCGCGCCACCTGGCAGATGGTCGCGAACTGCTCGTCGCGCCGCTTGCCGGTGCCGACGTTGCCCGGGTTGATGCGGTACTTGTCGAGCGCCGCGGCGCACGCCGGGTGCCGGGTCAGCAGGAGATGGCCGTTGTAGTGGAAGTCGCCGATGAGCGGCGCCGTGCAGCCGGCGTCGAGCATCCGCTGCTTGATCTCGGGCACGGCCGCCGCGGCCTCCGGCCGGTTCACGGTGATGCGCACGAGCTCCGAGCCGGCCTCCGCCAGCTCGACCGACTGACGCGCCGTCGCCGCGGCGTTGGCCGTGTCGGTCATCGTCATGGACTGGACGACGATCGGCGCGCCGCCGCCCACCTGAACGTGGCCGACCTTCACGCCGACCGTTCGATGAACCTTGATGGCTGTGGGCATGCGCTCTTTGCATCATACCATTGGCGGGCGGGGACTTCCGGCGGCTGCTGAGGTTGAGTCAAGTCTCTCTGGATCAAACGGTTGCGGGTGATCGTGCCGATTCCATGGCATACTGAATGGATAGCGCGTGTCGAACCAGAATGATGGGACGCCGTCCCGTCGAAACCGTGCAGGGAGTGGAATCATGCGTAGCGTGGCGCGGGTAACCGGGTTGGCGCTGGCGGCGGTCGTGCTCATGGGCACGGCGGGTCGCGCGCTCGCCCAGCAGAGCATGTCCGAGGCCGACATCAAGCGCCTCGAGTTCAACGTGAACGACGCCAAGGCCGACCTCGCGCGTCTCAAGACGCACGATGCCGTCCTGGCCGCGAAGCTTCAGACGGAGCTCGACGGCATCTCCGACGAGGTGACCTACCTCCGCGTCAAGCTGACCAAGGAAGGCGGCGTGTCGCGCGACGAGTACGTGGCCCTGCGCGACAAGATCGACGACCTGCGCGCGCGCACCGAGGCCGCCGCGCCACGGGCCGCCGGCTCCGCGGTCACCATTCCCGTCGGCACCGAGTTCGACGTGCGGCTCCAGAACCAGCTGAGCTCCGGCACCAACGCGGTCGAGGATCGCTTCGAGGCGACGACCCTTGTCGATCTCACGCGCGACGGCCGCATCATCGTGCCGGCGGGCTCGACGATACGCGGGGTCGTGTCGGCGGTGGACAAGGCCAGCCGCGCCGACCGCAAGGGCAGCCTGAGGCTCAGCTTCGACCGGATCACCGTCAACGGCCGTCACTACGACATCAAGGGCACGGTGACGCAGATGATGGAAGGCAGCACCGGGAACGAGGTGAAGAAGGTCGGCGGTGGCGCCGCGGCCGGCGCGATCATCGGGGCGCTGCTCGGCGGCGGCAAGGGCGCCCTGCTCGGCGCGATGATCGGCGGCGGCGGCATGGTCGCCGCGACGCCCGGCTCCGACGTGACCCTGCCGGTCGGCACCATCCTGCGCGTCCGCCTCGATACGGGGCTCACGCTGCAGTAACGGCTCACGGCCTTGGCGCGCCGAAGCGCGGAGCGCGAAGGCGGCTCACGGCTCGTGGCTCGTGGCTCAGGGTTCACGTACGTCCCTGAGTCCTGAGCCCTGAGCCTTGAGCCGGCTCACCCCATCTCCTCCAGCGTCTCCCGCGCCGCCGCGATCGTCTTCGCGATGTCGCGCTCGGTGTGGGCGGCCGAGAGGAACCACCCTTCGAACTGCGAGGGCGGGGGATAGACCCCCCGCGCCAGCAGGCCCTGGAAGAAGCGGGCGTAGGCCGCGGTATCGGCCGTGCACGCCGACTGGAAGTCGCGCACGGCGGCGCGCGTGAAGAACGGCGTGAGCAGCGAGCCGACGGCGTTGACCTGGAGCGGCACGCCCGCGGCCCGCGCGGCGTCGGCCAGGCCCGCCGCGAGCGTGGCGTTCAGGCGCGCGAGCCGGCGGTAGAGCCGCGGCGTCAGGCGGTCGAGCGTCCAGAGCCCGGCCGCCATCGCCAGCGGATTGCCCGACAGCGTCCCCGCCTGGTACACGGGCCCGCTCGGCGCCACCAGCTCCATCAGATCCCGCCGGCCGCCGTAGGCGCCCACCGGCAGCCCGCCGCCGATGATCTTGCCCAGGCACGTGAGGTCCGGCCGCACGCCGAAGAGGCCCTGCGCGCCGCCCGCCGAGGCGCGGAATCCGGAGATTACCTCGTCGAACACCAGCAGCACCTGCTCGCGGTCGCACAGCGCGCGCAGGCCGGCCAGGAACCCCTCGGCCGGCGGCACGACGCCCATGTTGCCGGCAATCGGCTCGACGAAGACCGCGGCGACCGCGCCGTGGTGCTCATCGAGCACGCGCTCGACCGATCCGAGATCGTTGTAGGTGGCGACGAGCGTGTCGGCGGCCGTGGCGGCCGGGACGCCGGGACTGGTGGGCGTGCCCAGCGTGAGGGCGCCCGAGCCCGCCTTCACCAGGAACGGGTCGGCGTGTCCGTGATAGCACCCCTCGAACTTGACGATCCGGTCCCGCCCGGTGGCCGCGCGTGCCACGCGCGCCGCGCTCATCGCGGCCTCCGTGCCGGAGTTGACGAACCGCACGCGCTCGATCCACGGCATCAGGCGGCGCACGCGGTCGCCGAGCGTCACCTCCAGCTCGGTCGGGGCGCCGAAGCTCGTGCCGCGCGCCGCGGCGGCGGCGAGCGTGCGGACCAGGCCGCGCGGCGCGTGCCCGTGGATGAGGGGGCCCCACGACATCACGTAGTCGATGTAGCGCCGGCCGTCGGCGTCGACGATGCACGCGCCGGCGGCGCGGCGGATGAAGAGGGGATCGCCGCCGACCGCGCGGAACGCGCGCACGGGGCTGTCGACCCCGCCGGCGAGGACGGCCTGGGCCCGCTGGAACAGCTTCCGCGACTTCGGATGGACGGCACGACGCGGTGCGCTCATGCCAGGAACATATCACACGCGCCGCGCGCCGCCCGCGCTACATCATGGGCCAGTCGATGATGATCTCCGGATCGGCCGACTGTCCGTCGAGTTCCGTCTCGTACGCGTACCGCCACGTGCCCTGCCGATCGACGCCGTACTTCTGCTTCATCTGGCCCCTCGACAGGACCTTCAACCGGATGAAGCCGTGGCCCCCGGGATCGACGGAACAACTCGCGTGGTTTCCCGGTTCGTCGAACGGCCACTCCGGCTGGTCCTGGCCTTTTACCTTGAAGTTCGCGATCTTCAGCGTATGACGGCTGTCGCACTCGTTCTCGAACCTCCAGACGGCGAGGCCTCCGCCGTTGAACTGGACCGCGGGCGGTGGGGCCACGGTGCATCCGCCGGGGCCCTTCTCCGCCTTGACCACTACCTGTAGCGAGGGTGTCATCGATGCCTCCTTGCGTTCGCGCGGGGAGCCGCGCGCTCACGATCCCGGCGGCACAAGCCGACGATACTCCGGTTGCTGTCTGAGCGACGACAGGTCGTCGTCGGACGCAACGAGCCGGGCGCTGTAGCCGGCCTGAAGCGCGCGTTCGAGGTAGTCGAGCGCCGGCGCGGTGTCGCCGACGAGCGCGCTGGCGACGGCCAGGCGGTACCACACCTCGCTCGTCGAGGGGCCGAGGTCGAGGGTGTCCTTGACGCGCTGCCGGGTCGCCTGGTCGCGTCCCAGCTTGGCTTCGCACACGGCGAGCAGCGACAGCATCGCGGCGTCGCGGGCGTTCACCCCGAGCGCGGCCCCGGCGAGCCGCGCGGCCTCAGCGTACGCAGCGCGCGCGTCCTTCGTGCGTCCGATCCGCCGGTAGGCGTCGCCCAGATTGCGCCGCAGCACGGCGTCGGTGGGGCTGAAGCGCACGGCGGTCTCGAACGTGCGCGCCGCCTCCTCGAACCGTCGGGCGGTGTACTGCAGAAGCCCGAGGTTCGAGTAGACGCTGCCTGACGCATTCGGCGCGAGGGCGATGGCCTTCTCGTACGCGTCCGCCGCCTTCGCGTCGTCGCCCACGGTCTGGTACAGCGTGCCCAGCAGCCGGAAGCCGACCGCGTTGTCCGGCTGGAGCTCCACGAGCCGCTCGAGCGCGCCGCGCGCCTGGTCGTACCGGCCCGCGCGCATCGCGATGGCGCCGATCGCGGCGTAGGCCTGCCAGTAGCCGGGGCCGATGGCGAGCGCCTGCTCGAACTCACGCACCGCGCCGTCGATGTCGCCGCGGCCCGCGAGCGTCTCGCCGAGCAGACGGTGCGCGGCGGCCGTGGGCCACCGGGCGAGAGCCAGCCGGAGCTGCTCGACCGCGTCGTCGGTGCGGCCCGAGCCGCGGTAGATCATCGCCAGCGTGTAGCGGACCTGCGGCAGGTTCGGGTCGATGGCGAGCGCGTCGAGCGTCGCGTCGCGCGCCTTCTGCGTCCATGCCGCGTCCTTCGTCTGCGTGTACTCGGTCCAGTACGCCTCGCCGAGGCTCGCGTGGGCGACGGCGTACTGGGGGTCGCGCGCGACGGCCGCGCGGAGGAGCGTGATGGCGTGATCCAGATTGCCCGGGACGTCCCAGCGGTCGAGGAAGCTGCGGCCCTGGGAGTAGTACGCGAAGGCCTGCGCGTCGCTCGTGCCGATCTGCGCGAAGGTCTCGCGGCTCAGGCTGCCGCGGAGCGCGAAGGCCAGATCCTGCCGCGCCCGCTGCTCGAGCGCGAGCGCGCTCGCGGCCGGGCCGTGGTACGACTGCCGCCAGAGGGCGCGGCCGTCGGCCGGGCGGATCAGGCTCATGTCGAGCTGCAGCGTCGGGCCCGCCTGTGACACCGCGCCCCGCACGACGTAGGTGGCCCCCTGCTCGCGCGCGGCGCGCGCGGGCCCGTCCGCGCCGTCGAGCGCGAGGGTCTCGGTGCGCGGCACCACGATCAGGCTGCGCAGCGCCGAGAGGTCGAGCGTGAGCGTGTCGGCCAGGCCCGCGGCGAGCGCGGCGGTCTGCGGATCGTTGCCCGCCACCTCAAAGGGCAGGACCGCGACCACCGGGGCGGCGGCGCTGAGCGGCGTGCCCCGGTCGCCCAGGCGCGTCCAGCCCCAGACGACGGCGGCCAGGACCGCGGCGCTGCCGGCGATCGCGACCGCACGGCGCCACCATGTGCGCCGGCGCACATGGTGGCGCCGTGGGGTTGAGGCTCCCG
>JAHECP010000205.1 GCA_024641665.1 Acidobacteriota bacterium | reverse complement strand
TCGACGCAACCGCACGTGGTGAACTGAGTCTTGACCTCAATGATGCGCGCCGCCAACGTCCGGTGCAGGGCGTCTCACTCGCCGGCCTGCTGCGCCGGTGGCTGTTAAGTTAACGCCTATGGGGGTCAGGGGTCAGGGGTCAGGAAAGACCGCAGAATGACCGCGGAATGAAGCCCCCCAGCCCCCAGTCCCCAGCTCCCAGTCCCGTCGGATGTAAAGCCGTGAGCCCTGAGCCGTTAACAGCTATGGAACTTGTTCTCACCCGATACGTTCGCGAGCCGAACTCCTTTACGCTCGACTTCTACCTCCGGCACCAGGGCTACGACGCGCTGCGCAAGGCGCTCGCCATGAAGCCCGACGAGGTGATCGACCTGGTGAAGGCGTCGGGGCTCAGGGGCCGCGGCGGCGCCGGGTTCCCGACGGGCATGAAGTGGGGCTTCATCCCCAAGGACCCGTCGACGCCGAAGTACATCGCCTGCAACGCCGACGAGAGCGAGCCGGGGACGTTCAAAGACCACGTCCTGATGGAGCGTAACCCTCACCTCGTGTTCGAGGGGTGCGCGATCGGCTGCTACGCCATCGGCGCGAAGGTCGCCTACATCTACATCCGCGGCGAGTTCTACCACGTGCAGCACGTGCTCGAGCAGCAGCTCGACGCGGCCTACAAGGCCGGGTATCTCGGCAAGAACATTCTCGGCACGGGCTTCGACTGCGACATCTACGTGCACCGCGGCGCGGGCGCGTACGAGGCGGGCGAGGAGACGGCGCTGCTCGAGTCGCTCGAGGGCAAGCGCGCGCAGCCGCGCATCAAGCCGCCCTTCCCGGCAATCTCGGGCCTCTACAACTGCCCGACGGCGGTCAACAACGTCGAGACCCTGTGCAACGTGCCGCCGCTCCTGCTGAATGGCGTCGAGTGGTACCAGGGGCTGGGCCTCGAGAAGAACACCGGACCCAAGCTGTACTGCGTGAGCGGCCACGTCGAGCGTCCGGGCGTCTACGAAGCCACGATGAAGACGACGCTCAAGGAGCTCGTGTACGACTACGGGGGGGGCATTCGCGGCGGGCGCCAGCTGAAGGCGGTGATCCCGGGCGGCTCGTCGGTGCCGATCCTGATGCCCGACCAGCTCGACATCCCGGCGAGCTTCGACCACATCGCGCAGGCGGGATCGATGCTCGGCTCTGCGGCCATCATGGTGATGGACGACACCACCTGCATGGTGTGGCTGGCCGAAAACCTCATGCACTTCTACAAGCACGAGTCGTGCGGGAAGTGCACGCCCTGCCGCGAGGGGACGGACTGGCTCCTCAAGCTCATCGCGCGCATCGAGCGCGGCGAAGGGCGCGAGCGCGACATCGACCTCATCACGACGGTGGCGAACAACATCGGCGGCAAGACGCTCTGTCCGTTCGGCGACGCGGCCGTCGCCCCGGCCCTGACCACCGTGAAGCACTTCCGGCACGAGTACGAGGCGCACATCCGCGAGGGCCGGTGCACGCTGCCGGCCGAGTGGCGGGCGGGGGGAACGCACTGACGAATGTCGAATGTCGAATGTCGAATGTCGAATGCTGAATGTCGAAATGAAGAGCATCAGATCACACTGAAGGCTGTTACGGCGTGACACGAGTTCGTTCAATTCGACATTCGACATTCAGAATTCAGCATTCCAGGACGCACTTATGAACGCCTCGGTCATCGCCCATCTCGTCCTGATCCTGGTCGTCTTCACCTGTCTGCTGCTGTCGGCGGCCGCGATGGTGTACATGGAGCGCAAGGTGGCGGCGGCCCTCCAGCAGCGCTACGGGCCGTACCTGGTCGGGCCGAAGGGGCTGATGCAGCCCTTCGCGGACGTGATCAAGCTGATGTTCAAGGAGGAGCTGCGCCCGAAGGCGTCCGACGCGCTGCTCTTCGCGATCGCGCCGATGCTCTCGGCCGCCGCGGCGTTCGCGGCCTTCGCCGTCGTCCCCTTCGGCGCCGAGACGACGCTGTTCGGCCTGCTGCGGGAGCCGATCGAGCTGGGCGTGGCCGACGTGAACGTGGCGCTGCTCGTGATCTTCGCCGTCACGTCGATGGGCATCTACGGCATCGTGCTGGCGGGGTGGAGCTCGAACAGCAAGTACTCGCTGCTCGGCGCCCTGCGCTCGTCGGCGCAGATGATCAGCTACGAGCTGAGCTACGGCCTGGCGATCGCGGCGATCGTGATGATGGCCGGGTCGCTGTCGCTGCGGCAGGTCGTGGACGGGCAGGCCGGCTACTGGCTGCACGTCATCCCGCGCTGGAACGTCTTCCCGCAGATCGTCGGCTTCTTCATCTTCATGTGCGCGGGCGTCGCCGAGACCAACCGGGCGCCGTTCGACTTCCCCGAGGCGGAACAGGAGCTGGTCGCCGGCTACCACACCGAGTACAGCAGCATGAGCTTCGCGATGTTCTTCCTCGCGGAGTACATCAACATGGTCACCGTGTCGGCGGTGGCCACGGACCTCTACCTGGGCGGCTGGCACGGGCCCTTCCTGCCGCTGTCGCTCGGCTGGCTCTGGTTCCTGGCGAAGGCGTTCGTGCTGCTGTTCTTCTACGTGTGGATGCGCTGGACGCTGCCGCGCTATCGCTACGACCAGCTGATGGCGTTCGGCTGGAAGTTCCTGCTGCCGCTGGCGGTGGTCAACCTGCTCGTGACAGCCGGCGTCGTGGTGTACCTGGGCTGACAGCTGATGGCCATGGATGTCTACCTCTTCTACCTGCTGGGCGCCGTCGCGATTGCCGCCTCGGTGCTCGTCGTCGGCCAGCGCAATCCGATGTACAGCGTGCTGCTGCTCATCGTGTCGTTCATGGCGCTGGCCGGCCTGTACGTGCTGCTCAACGCGCCGTTCCTGGCGGTGACGCAGATCATCATCTACGGGGGCGCCATCATGGTGCTCTTCCTGTTCGTGGTGATGCTGCTCAACGTGCCGCGCGAGGACCCGGCGCGGCTGTTCGGCGGGTCCGGGACCCGGCGGTTCGGCGTGGCGCTGGCCGTCGCGCTGGCGATCGAGCTGACGTGGGCGCTCCGCCGCCTGGGCGCGATCGGCCTGCGCGGCGAGCTGCCCGACGTGAGCTCGGTGCGTCTCATCGGCCGGGTCCTGTTCACCGACTACCGGTTCGCGTTCGAGGCCACGTCGGTGCTGATCCTGGTGGCGCTCGTCGGCGCCATCGTCATGGCGCGGAAGGAGTCGTAGCCCGTGGTCACCTTCAACAGCTACCTGGTGCTGTCGGCCATCCTGTTCTCGATCGGCACGGCCGGGGTGTTCCTGCGGCGGAACATCATCACCCTGCTCCTGTCGATCGAGATCATGCTGAACGCCGTCAACCTGACGTTCGTGGCGGCGGGCCGGTTCCTGGGGACCGTGGACGGCCAGATCATCGTGTTCTTCGTGATGACCGTCGCGGCGGCCGAGGCGGCCGTCGGCCTGGCCATCGTCATCGCGCTCTTCCGGCACCGGGAAACGCTCAATCCCGACGCCTTCACGTCGCTCAGGTGGTAGGCCCGTGCTGCTGCTGATTCCGCTGCTGCCGTTCCTCGGGTTCGTCGTCAACGCGGCCGTCGGCCGCCGCCTGTCCAAGTCGGTGTCGGGCGGCCTCGCCTGCGGCGTCATGGTCGCCGCGTTCCTGGTCGCCGCGGTGGCCACCTGGCCGCTCCTGTTCGGCCAGGCCGCCCCGGTGGAGCAGGTCGTCTACCGCTGGATCGCATCCGGCGACCTCGACATCGCCTTCGCGCTCCGGCTCGACCAGCTGGCGACGGTGATGGTGCTGGTCGTCACCGGCATCGGCGCCCTGATCCACATCTACTCGATCGGCTACATGCACGAGGAGACCGACAGCGAGTACGCGCGGTACTTCTCGTACCTGAATCTGTTCGCCGCGTTCATGCTCGTGCTGGTGCTCGCCGCGAACTTCGTCGTGATGTTCGTCGGCTGGGAGGGCGTCGGGCTCTGCTCCTACCTCCTGATCGGCTTCTGGTTCCAGAAGCCGTCGGCGATCGAGGCGGGCAAGAAGGCCTTCGTCGTCAACCGCGTCGGCGACTTCGGCTTCCTGCTCGGCATCCTGCTCATCTTCGCCACCTTCAACACGCTCGACTTCCAGCAGCTCGCCGGCCTGGTGGCGCCGATGCCGCGCGAGGTCGCGGGCGGCACGATCACGCTCATCACGCTGCTGCTGTTCGCCGGCGCCACCGGCAAGTCGGCGCAGATCCCGCTCTACATCTGGCTGCCCGACGCCATGGAGGGCCCGACGCCGGTCTCCGCGCTCATCCACGCCGCGACGATGGTGACGGCGGGCGTGTACATGATCGCGCGGAACGCGGTGCTGTTCGGCCACGCGCCGGAGACGCTCGCGGTCGTGGCCGTCATCGGCGCCGCGACGGCGCTCGTGGCCGGCACGATCGGCCTCGTCCAGAACGACATCAAGCGCGTGCTCGCGTACTCGACCGTCTCGCAGCTCGGCTACATGTTCCTGGCCATGGGCGCGGGCGCGTGGGCCGCCGGCATCTTCCACCTGATGACGCACGCCTTCTTCAAGGCGCTGCTCTTCCTCGGGTCGGGCGCCGTGATCCACGCGCTCGCCGGCGAGCAGGACCTGCGCCGGATGGGCGGGCTCAAGCGCGACCTGCCGGTGACCTACTGGACGTTCCTCGCCGCGACGCTGGCGATCTCGGGCGTGCCGCTCTTCTCGGGCTTCTTCAGCAAGGACGAGATCCTCTTCCGGACCTACACGGCCGGGTTCCCGATCCTCTGGGGCATCGGCGTCGTGACGGCGCTCCTGACCGCCGTGTACATGTTCCGCCTCGTGTTCCTGGCCTTCCATGGGGAGCCGGCGGCCGCTGCCGCGCACGGCGACGTCCACGCGGGGGGTCATGGAGTGGACGCGCATGCGGGTCACGCGACGCACGGGCACCTCCACGACGCGCCGCCGTCGATGGCGATTCCGCTGATCGTGCTGGCGATCGGGTCGGTCCTGGCGGGCTACGTCGGCGTGCCGCACGTGCTCGGCGGCGAGAACCGGATCGAGCGGTTCCTCGAGCCGAGCTTCGAGGCGCACGGCCCGGTGACGGCCCTGCACGAGCCGATGGCGGCCGGACCGGCCGAGGGTGCGCCCGCCGGCGGCGAGGCCGTGCCGGCCTCGACCGAGTTCGGGCTCATGGGGATCTCGACGGTGCTGGCGCTCTCGGGCATCGGGATCGCGGCGTTCTTCTTCCTCAAGCGGCGCGACGCCGCCGACGCGATGGCGCGCCGGTTCGCCGGCGTGCACCGGCTGCTGCTGAACAAGTACTACGTGGACGAGCTGTACAACGCGACGATCGTGCAGCCGATCAAGCGCCTGTCGACTGGCGTGCTCTGGAAGGTCGTGGACGCGGGCGTCATCGACGGCGCGGTGAACGGCACCGGGCTCACCGTCCGGGGCGGCGCCGGGCTCCTGCGCCGGCTGCAGACCGGATCGGTGCGCGTCTCCGCCGCGGCGCTGTTCCTGGGGGTCGTGGTGATCGTGGGGTATTACCTGTGGCCGTGATGTCATTCCCGCTGCTGACCACCATCGTCTTTCTGCCGCTCCTGGGCGCCGTGCTGCTGCTCGTCGTCGGGCGCGACGGGGAGCGTGACGAGCTGGTGCGCCGGCTGGCGCTGGGCGTCTCGCTCGTCGTGTTCCTGCTGACGCTCGCCCTCTGGGCCGGCTTCGACCCCGCCTCGGCGGCCTACCAGTTCGAGGAGCAACACGCCTGGCTGCCGGCCTTCGGCATCTCGTACCACATCGGCGTGGACGGCATCAGCCTGTTCCTCCTCGTGCTGACGGCCTTCCTGACGCCGCTGGCGCTGCTGAGCTCGTGGGGGTCGATCCACAAGAAAGTGAAGGAGTTCAGCTTCTTCATGCTGGCGCTCGAGGCGGCGATGCTCGGCGTCTTCGTGTCGATCGACCTCTTCCTCTTCTATCTGTTCTGGGACGCGATGCTCATCCCGATGTACTTCCTCATCGGGATCTGGGGCTACGACCGGCGCGTGTACGCGGCGGTGAAGTTCATCCTCTTCACGATGGCGGGGAGCGTCCTGATGCTCATCGCCATTCTCGGGCTCGCGTACCTGCACAGCCGGATGCCGGGGGGGACCTACAGCTTCGATCTCGTCGAGCTCTACACGCTGCAGCTGACGCCCCGACAGGAGTACTGGTTCTTCCTGGCGTTCGCGGTGGCGTTCGCGATCAAGGTGCCGCTCTTCCCGTTCCACACGTGGCTGCCCGACGCGCACGTCGAGGCGCCGACGGCGGGCTCGGTGATCCTGGCCGGCGTGCTGCTGAAGATGGGCACCTACGGCCTGCTGCGGTTCGCGTTCCCGCTTTTCCCGGACGCGGCGCTCTACTTCGCGCCGTACCTGGCCGGCCTCGCCGTCATCGGGATCGTCTACGGCGCGCTGGTCGCCATGGTGCAGCCGGACCTGAAGAAGCTGGTGGCCTACTCGAGCGTCAGCCACCTGGGCTTCGTGGTGCTGGGCATCTGCGCGATCAACCTGCAGGGCGTCGAGGGCGCCGTCTACCAGATGCTGAACCACGGCGTCAGCACCGGGGCGCTCTTCCTCATCGTCGGCATGCTGTCCGACCGCCGGCACACGCGGCTGATCGCCGAGTTCGGCGGGCTGAAGAAGGTGATGCCGCGGCTGACCGCGGTGTTCATGATGATCACGCTGTCGTCGATCGCGCTGCCCGGGCTGAGCGGCTTCGTCGGCGAGTTCCTGATCCTGATGGGCGCGTTCCTGTGGAACCCGCGCTTCGCGGCCGTCGCGGCGACGGGCGTCATCCTGTCGGCCGTGTACATGCTCTGGATGTTCCAGCGCGTGAACTACGGGCCGGTGACGAACGAGAAGAACAAGAACCTGCCGGACCTCACCGCGCGCGAGGCCTGGGTGCTCGTGCCCACGGTCGCGATGGCGATCGTGATGGGCGTGATGCCCGGGCCGTTCCTGAAGCCCATGGTGCCGGCCGTCACGAAGATCATCGAGCGGATCGACCAGCACCGGTCGGCGGCGGTGCTGAACCGCCAGGCGGACGGGAGCCTCCCGGTGCCGGCGCCGCGGGACCCCCTGGCCGTTCATGCGGCGCCCGTCCGCGCTGGCGCGCCCGCCCCGGGCGTCCCCGTCACCGTCACGGAACCTGCATCATGAGCGACCTGGCTGCCGTCATTCCGATTCTGATCGTCACGCTCTCCGCCCTCGCGGCCATGGTGGCCGAGGCGTTTCGCGAGCCGGGCGAGCGCATTCCGAGCGGCCTCGGGCTCATCGGGCTGGTCGGCGCCATCCTGGCGTCGGTGTTCCTGTGGGACCGGCAGGCGGTGGCGTTCGAGGTGGTGAAGGCCGACAACTTCGCGCTGTTCATCAACGTCGTGCTGGCGATCATCGGCATCCTGACGATCCTGCTCTCGAGCGAGGTCGTCGAGCGCGAGCAGATTCCCGCCGGCGAGTACTACGCGCTGCTGCTCTTCGGCCTGGCCGGCATGATGCTGATGGCCGCGGCCACCGACCTGCTCGTCATCTTCATCGCGCTCGAGATCTTCTCGCTGTCGGTGTACGTGCTGACGGGCATCCGGCGGACGAGCGCGGCGGGCGCGGAGGCCTCCTTCAAGTACTTCCTGCTCGGGGCCTTCTCGAGCGCCTTCTTCCTCTACGGCATCGCGCTCACGTTCGCCGAGACCGGCTCGACCCGCCTGGACCAGCTCGGTCCGCTCGTGGCCGCGCAGGCCATGCACCCGTCCCTGCTGGCCCTGCTCGGCGTCGGCCTGCTCATGGTCGGCTTCGCCTTCAAGGTGTCGGCCGTGCCGTTCCACATGTGGACGCCCGACGCCTACCAGGGCGCGCCCACCATCGTCACCGGCTTCATGTCGACCGCCGTCAAGGCCGCCGCGTTCGCCGCCTTCGTCCGCGTGTTCCTCTCGGCGTTCGAGCCGCTCAGCGCGAGCTGGGTGCCCCTGCTCTGGTGGATTGCCGTCCTCACGATGATCGTCGGCACCGTGGTGGGTGTGGTGCAGACCAACGTCAAACGCATGCTCGCGTACTCGAGCATCGCGCACGCGGGCTACATCCTGGTCGGCATCATCGCCGCGGGCCTCGCCGGCGGCGACTCGGAGTCGGGCAAGGCGGCCGTGCTCTTCTACCTGCTGGCCTACGCGGTGACCAATCTCGGCGCCTTCGGCGTCGTGGCCCTGCTCGCGACGGGCGACCGCCCGCACGACGAGCTCGCGGACTTCACGGGGCTGTGGTACCGCCGGCCGGGCCTGGCCGGGCTGATGGCCGTCTTCCTGCTCTCGCTCGGCGGCTTCCCGCCGACGGCTGGCTTCATCGGGAAGTGGTACATCTTCTACGCCGCCGTGCAGCACGGACAGTACGCGCTCGCCATCATCGGCGTGCTGTCGAGCGTCGTCTCGGTCTTCTTCTACCTGCGCATCATCGTGATGATGTACATGACCGAGCAGCCGGCCGAGGCGCCGCGCGAGTCGGCGGTGCCGCGCGTGGCCATGGCCGCGCTCTCGCTCGCCGTCATTGCGATCTTCTACCTCGGCGTGCTGCCGACGCAGGTGCTCGAGTTGGCGACGCAGTCGGTGGGCAGTATTTTCTGACGGCTCAGGGCTCAGGGCTCACGGGTGCACACGGTGCATGGTGCACTGGGTGCACGCGGTGCGTGGTGGCGCGGCCGCTTCGATGGCGCGCAGCGTCATCCAAGACGAAGCCGCGCCCCATCGTGAGTCTCGGCGCCTCCTCGCACCCATCTGCACGGCCGTGCACGTTGCACCCCGTGCACCTGGCCCCTTGGCCCGTTATCCGAGCTGGCCAAGCAACGCGGCGAGCTCTTCGTCTTCCTCCGGCAGAACCGTTCGCAGATCCAGCACCAGGCGGTCGCGCTCGATGCGCGCGATGACGGGCGGGTCGAGGCGGCGGAGGCGCGCCTCGAGGGCGTCCGGCGTGTCGCCCGCACGGCGGAGCGCGAGGAGCCGCGTGGGGAGGGTGGAGCCCGGCGCGCTGCCGCCGCCGATCGTGGACGCGCCGTCCACGATTTCGGCCGTGAGCCCGGCGGCGCGAAGCCGCCGGGCGAGCCGCTCGGCGCGCGCGCCGACCTCCTCGGCCGTCATGGCGATCATCCGCGTCACCGGCGCGGTGGCGGCGGCGCGGCCCGCGAGGTGCTCCTGCAGGGTGG
>JAHECP010000359.1 GCA_024641665.1 Acidobacteriota bacterium | reverse complement strand
CCGTGTCGCCCCCGGCGCGGTCTTCGTCGCGTGGCGCGGCCGCAAGGCCGACGGCGCGGCGTTCGCCGGCGAGGCCGCCGCGCGCGGCGCGGCGGTCGTCGTCGCGGAATCGCCGCGACCGGCCGGACTCGACCTGCCGTGGATCCAGGTGCCGGACGCGCGGCTGGCGCTCGCCCGTCTGTCGGGCGCCTTCTATGGCCATCCGGCCGACACGCTGCGCGTGGCCGGGATCACGGGCACGAACGGCAAGACCACCACGACCTACATGCTGAGCGCGATCTTCGAGCGCGCGGGCCTGCGCTGCGGGCGCATCGGCACGGTGAGCTACCGGATCGGCGACGAGGAGCGCGACGCGCCCCACACGACGCCGGAGGCGCCCGAGCTGCAGGGCCTGCTGCGCGAAATGGTCGATCGCGGCTGCCGCGCGTGCGTGATGGAGGTGTCGTCGCACGCGCTGTCGCTCCAGCGCGTCGAGGGGACCCGCTTCTGCGCCGCGGTGTTCACGAACCTCACCCGCGACCACCTCGATTTCCATCACGACATGGAGACGTACTTTGCGGCGAAGCGCCGTCTCTTCGAGATGCTGGAACCGGGCGCCGCGGGCGTGTTGAACGTCGACGACCCGAACGGCGCCCGCCTGGTGCCGGTCGTGCCGCGCGCGGTGACCTACGCCATCGACCGCACGGCGGACGTCGCGCCGGGCCCGATCGACCAGTCGCTCGAGGGCCTGCGCTTCGAGATCCGCTCCCCGCGCGGGCCGGTTCGCGTCGCGTCGCGCCTCGTGGGTCGCCCGAACGTCTACAACGTCCTGGCGGCCACCGCCGCCGCGCTCGCGCTGGACCTGCCGGTCGGCGCGATCGAGCGAGGGCTCGCGGACGTCGCGCTCGTGCCCGGTCGCTTCCAGGTCGTCTCCGGTCCGGGCGACGACGTGCAGGTGGTCGTCGACTACGCGCACACCGACGACGCGCTGCGCAACCTGCTCGAGACCGCGCGCCCGCTCGCCGCCGGCCGGCTCGTGACCGTGTTCGGCTGTGGCGGCGATCGGGACCGCACGAAGCGTCCGCTCATGGGCGCCGTCGCCGCGCGCCTGAGCGACGTGGTGATCGTCACGTCGGACAACCCGCGCAGCGAGGACCCGGAGGCGATTCTGGCCGAGATCAAGCGGGGCATCACGCCGCCCGCCGATCGCGCGGCCAGGGGCGGCGGCTCCGGCCGCGCGCCCGAGTGCCTGACCGTGCTGGACCGGCGCGAAGCCATCGAGCGGGCCGTGCAGCTCGCGCAGCCCGGCGATCTCGTGCTGGTGGCGGGCAAGGGCCACGAGAGGTACCAGGTGATTGGCGACCGCGTGCTGCCGTTCGACGACGTCGAGGTGGCGCAGGCCGCGCTCGCGCGCCGCCGCGCGGGGTCGGCGGTGCGATAGGTGCCGCGGGTGCGTCTGACGGGCGCGACGATCGCGGGCGCCATGGCCGCGCGCGTGCTCGCGGGCGACCCGGCGAGGCTCGTCGACGGGTTCTCGATCGACACGCGCACGCTGGCGCCGGGCGATCTGTTCTTCGCGATTCGCGGCGCCCGGTTCGACGGCCACGCCTTCGCCGCCGCGGCGCAGGCGGCGGGCGCGGCGGGCGTGGTGGCGAGCGACCCGGCCGCGATCGAGACGCTTCGGGCCGCAGGGCCCGAGGGGCTCGTGCTCGCGGTGGACGACACGACGGCGGCGTTGCAGGCGCTGGCGCGGCACGTGCGCCGGGCGTCCGGCGCACGGGTGGTGGCCATCACCGGCAGCGCCGGCAAGACGACGACGAAGGAGGCGGCGGCGGACATGCTCGCGGCGCGGTACCGCGTGTTCCGCAACCGCGGCAACCTGAACAACCACATCGGCCTGCCGCTCTCGCTGCTCGAGCTGCGGCACGACCCCGAAGTGGCGGTGGTGGAACTGGGCATGAATCACGCCGGCGAACTGAGCACGCTCGTGGCCGTCGCGGAGCCGGACGTGCGGGTGTGGACCAACGTGGGCGACGCGCACCTCGGGTTCTTCGCGTCGGCTGACGCGCTCGCGGCCGCCAAGGCCGAGATCCTCGAGCGCGCCCGCCCGGGCGACGTGCTCGTCGCCAACGTCGACGACCCGCGCGTGATGCGCCACGCCGGGCGCTTCGCCGGATCGCTCGTGACCTTCGGCTTCGCCCCCGGCGCCCACGTGCGCGCCGAGGTGGTGGACGACCTCGGCCTCGACGGCAGCCGGGCGCAGGTGCGCACGCCGGCGGGCGCGGTGACGGTGACAACACCGCTCGTCGGACGGGGCCACCTGGCGAACGTGCTCGCGGCCATCGCCACGGCCACCGAGTTCGGCGTGCCGCTCGCCGAGATGGCGGCGCGCGCCGCGGCCCTGAAGCCGGCCCCGCACCGCGGCGAGGTGCTGCGGCTGCCCGGCGGCGTGAGCGTGGTGGACGACTCGTACAACTCGAGTCCGTCGGCGCTGGCGGTCGCGCTGGCGCTCGTGGCCGGCGCGCGCGGCAGCGCGCGCAAGGTGGCGTTCCT
>JAHECP010000204.1 GCA_024641665.1 Acidobacteriota bacterium | reverse complement strand
CCGAGGCGCTGGCCCGCGCCGCCGGCGCGACGATCGTGCTCGCGGCCGGCACCTCTCGCTGGGCGCGTGTCCTCGCGGGCGTCGCCCACCGTCTGGGCGGCCGCGCCGACACGCACGTCACCGGGCTCACGGTCGAGGGCGGCCAGGTGTCGGCGGCGCGGTGGTACTACCGGCAGCGCCTGGAAGCCGTGCTGACCCGCGCCGAGCGGCCCTGGGTGATTGGCCTCGACCCGGGCTGTCACCCCGTGTGGTCGGGCGCCCCGACCGACGTGCCGATCGAGGCGGTCGCCGTCGCGCTCGGCGACGAGCGGCTCCGCACGACGGTCGTCGGCGTGGCGTCGCCGGCGGCCGACGCGCAGACGATCCGGCCCGACGCCGCGCTGCTCTTCGTGGCCGGCGCGGGCTGGACGAAGAAGCAGGCCGACGGCCAGGCGCACCCCGCCGACGCCGAATCGCTCATCCGGGGGTTTCTCGATCGCACGAAGGCGTCGCTCGGCGGCAGCAAGTCGCTCGTGGAGCAGAGCGGCGAGGGCCAGGCCGTGCTGCGCTTCATGACCCACCTCAACCAGGTCGGCCAGACCGGCGCCACGCCACGCCACCCGAAGGGGCTGGCGACCTGCTGCCACGGCGAGGAGCCGCACGTCGTGGGCTGGCGCTTCATCAACGAGCGTCGCGCGGTGAACCTCGACGCGAACTGCGGCTGGGCCCGCGGGAAGGCGGACGTGGTCTACGTCGCCGACGCGTTCGCGGTGATGAAGAAGGTCAACGAGCTGCTCGGCGGCTGATTCAGTAGCTCTCCCGGTGCACGCCGCGGACGGCGCGGCCCGAGGGGTCCACGAGGCCGGCGAACGCCTGGTCCCACGCCACGGCGGCCGGCGTGCTGCACGCCACGCTCGGCCCGCCCGGCACGCACTGCGCGGCGGCGTCGCCCGGAAAGTGCCGCTCGAAGATCGAGCGGTAGAAGTACGCCTCCTTCGTCTGCGGCGTGTTCACCGGGAAGCGATAGTGCGCGCGCGCCAGCGCGTCGTCGTCCACCTCCCGCTCCGCGACGGCTTTCAGGCTGTCGATCCACGAGTAGCCCACGCCGTCGGAGAACTGCTCCTTCTGGCGCCAGACGATCGAGGGCGGCAGCAGCTCCTCGAAGGCCTTGCGGAGCACCCACTTCTCGATCGGGCGGTCGGCCGTCACCATCTTGTCCGCCGCGTCGAAACCCATAGCGACGTCCAGGAACTCCCGGTCGAGGAACGGCACGCGCGCTTCGATGCCCCAGGCGGCCATCGACTTGTTGGCCCGCAGGCAGTCGTACTTGTGGAGCAGGTCGAGCTTGCGGACGTTCTCCGTGTGGAACTCCCGGGCGTTCGGCGCCTTGTGGAAGTACAGGTACCCGCCGAAGATCTCGTCCGAGCCCTCGCCCGTGAACACCATCTTGATCCCGACCGACTTGATGCGGCGGGCGAGCAGGTACATCGGCGTGGAGGCCCGGATGGTCGTCACGTCGTAGCTCTCGATGTGGTGGATGACGTCGGACAGCGCGTCGAGCCCCTCCTGCACGGTGAAGTGCAGCTCGTGGTGGATGGTCCCGATGGCCCTGGCCGCCTCGCGGGCGGCCGCGAGATCCGGCGACCCCTCGAGCCCGATGCCGAACGAGTGGAGCTGCGGCCACCAGGCCGGGGTCAGCCCGCCGTCCTCCACGCGGTTCTTGGAGTGGCGCTGCGCGAGGGCGGACACGATTGACGAGTCGAGACCGCCCGAGAGCAGGACGCCGTACGGGACGTCGCACATCAGCTGCCGCTCGACGGCCCGGTCGAGCGCGTAGCGGAGCGCGTCGATGTCGCACGCGCGGCCGCGCACCGCGTCGTAGTCGCGCCACCGCGGCTCGTAGTACCGGCGGATCTCGCCGATCGCGCTGTCGAGGTAGTGCCCGGGCGGAAAGTCCTCGATGGTCCGGCACACGCCGGCGAGCGCCTTCATCTCCGACGCCACGAACAGATTGCCGTGCTCGTCCCGCCCCGTGTAGAGCGGCATCACGCCGATCGGGTCGCGCGCGATGAGGTAGCGGTCGCGCACCGCGTCGTACAGCACGAACGCGAAGATGCCGCTGAGGTCGTTGAGGAAGTCGGCGCCCCCCCGCTCCGCGTAGAGCGCCAGGATCACCTCGCAGTCCGACCGCGTCTGGAAGGGATAGCGCTGCTGCAGCCGGCGCTCGAGGTGCTGGTGGTTGTAGATCTCGCCGTTGACCGCCAGCACCGTGCCGCGATCCGGGCCGTACAGCGGCTGGGCGCCGTGCTCGATGTCCACGATCGCCAGGCGCTCGTGCGCCAGGATCGCCCGCTCGGACGAGAAGATGCCGCTCCAGTCGGGGCCGCGATGGCGCTGCCGCTTCGACAGCGCCAGCGCCGTCTCACGCAGCTTCGCCGGGTCGGACTTCAGCTCCAAAATGCCGAGGATGGCACACATCGGTCCCTCACGCCGCAACGACCTGCGGGGAAGCCGCCATTATGGCGGATCGAACGACCCGGGCACAACGCGCGACGGCGGCAAGGCGCGGAATGCCCCTACTGCGACAACGCGAGGAAGTACGACTGGATCGTCGGCAAGTCACGCGTCTGGCCCAGCGCGACCACGAGCAGCACTCGCGCCTTCAGCCCCTCGAGGTCTTCTCCGCCGATGACGCCCAGCTTCCTCGCGTCGTCGCCGATCTCGACGCGGCCGCCATGCGTCCGCGTGGTGAAGACCACGACGACCCCCTTTTCACGGGCCTCCCGCACGGCGTCCATGACGGCGGGCGGCACGTTGCCGCGGCCGAACACCTCCACCACCAGCCCCTGCGCGCCGCTGACCACCGACGCGCGAACCAGATGGCCGTCGCTGCCGGCCACCAGCGTCAGGAGATCGACTCTCGGCTCGACGCGCGCGGGCGAGAGGGTGAGGTGACGCGCCGGCCGGCGCGCGATGCGCAACCGTCCGGCGTCGACGTAGCCGATCGGCCCCAGCCAGGGCGACTTGAAGGCGTCGAGGGCAATCGCGTGCGTCTTGCGCACGTCGAGCGCCGCGTGGACCTCGTCGTTCAGCGTCACGAGTACGCCGAGATTTCGCGCCTGCGGCGACGCGGCGATCCGCACCGCGTTCAGGAGGTTGCGCGGGCCGTCGGAATCGGCCATCCGGGGCGGCCGCTGCGCCGCGGCGAACACCACCGGACGGCCCAGCGGCACGAGCAGGTCCAGCAGGAAGGCCGTCTCCTCCAGCGAGTCGGTGCCGTGCGTGATGACGATGCCCGCCAGGTCGGGGTCGGACGCGAAGATCTCGTTCACGCGCCGGGCCAGGCCGGACTGCAGCTCGGGCGTCATGCGCGAGCTGCCGATCGTCGAGAAATCCTCCACGCTCACCTCGGCCACCTGCGCCAGCTCCGGGATGAGGTGAAGGAGGTCGTCCGCCTTGAGCGACCCCGTCGCGCCGCCGGAGATGGTGCCGCCGGTGCCGATCAGCCGCACGCGTGGGAGCGGCTGCGCGGACAGGCGCGGCGCGTCCAGCGCGACGACCGTGATGATGACGAGAGCAATGGTGGCGCGGCGCCGCATGGTGAGCTCCTGTCGGTCTAGTGATCGGCCACCTCGAGGACGCGCCGCCACACGCGCATGAAGTTGCCGCCCATGACCTGGCCGACCTCCTCGTCCGTGTAGCCGGCGTCGATGAGTCCCTCGGCGATCGCGCGGAAGTTGGCCTCCTCGCCGAAGCCGGCCGTGTACTGGCTCATCCCGCGCAGGTCGCTGCCGATCCCCACGTGGTCCACGCCGGCAAGCCGTTTCACGTAGTCGATGTGGCGCACCATGTCGGCCATCGTCGGGTTGTACTCCCCGTCGGGCCAGATCCCGACCACGCCGCCCTTCTGCGCGATGGCACGAATCTCCTCGTCGGTGAGGCAGCGGTCGCAATGGTCGAGCGCCGTGATGCCGCCGTGGCTGAACAGGACCGGCGCGCGCGACAGCGCCAGCGTGTCCATGATCGTCTCCGTGTTGGAGTGCGCCAGATCGACGATGAGGCCGAGGCGGTTGGCTTCGCGCACGGCCTCCTTTCCGAACGGCGTGAGGCCGCCCGGCGAGTACGGGTAGGTCTGGATGTGCCCGAGCTCGTTGGCGCGGAAGTGCACGAGCTGCAGGAGCCGGAGGCCCTTGTCGTGGAGCGCGCGCAGGTTGTCGAGGCTCGCCTCGAGCCCGTCACCGCCCTCGAGCGCCGGCAGGATGGCGAGCTTCCCTGCCTTCCGCGCGGCCATGACGGCGTCTGGGCTCGTGGCCAGCACCGCGTCGCCGCTGGCGACGGTTGCCAGGATCTTGTCGAAGCGCTCGAGCGTGAACGCGAACGGCTCGCCCGGCTTCGGCCGGTACTCGCGCGCGGGGATTCTGGTGCCGTCCGCCTGCACGTAGCGCCCGCTGTAGATGGCGTCCGTGCTGATGTTGGCCACGACGACATCCATCAGGCCGCGGCGGTAGCGGGCGATTTCGTCCGGCTCGATGCGCGCCACGTTGGCGCGATGGAACTGGCTCGGGTGCGCGTGCATGTCCGCGAACACGAAATGCTCGTGGATGCGCGCGACGCGATCCTCCTGCGCCGTCGCGCCGGGATACGTCAGGAGCATCAGCACGGCCGCCGTCGCCGACACCCATCGGGCCTTCTGCGGCTTCGCCACCGCACACCTCCTTGCCTGCGTCTGTCGGTTGATCCTCCAGCGCCCAGCCCCCAGCGCCCAGCGCCTTCGAGTGCGACCTAGCGTGTCCGCGCCGGGCCGTAGAGCACGCGCCCGGGCCGCGCTTCGGTCATCTTCCCGTTCTCGAACGCCAGTTGACCGTTCACGATCACGTAGGCGACGCCGACGGCGTACTGATGCGGCTGGGTGTAGGTCGCCATGTCCCTGACCGTCGCCGGGTCGAAGACGGCGAGGTCGGCCTTCATGCCGGGCCTGAGGACGCCGCGATCGACGAGGCCTGTGCGCTGGGCGGGGAACGACGTCATCTTGCGCACGGCGTCCTCAAGCGTCAGGACGTGTTTCTCGCGCACGTAGACGCCGAGCACGCGCGCGTTGGTCCCGTAGCTGCGCGGGTGCGGCGAGGCCTTGCCGAAGATCGGCACCTCGCCGTCCGACGCGATCATCGTTCCCGGATAGGCGAGGATGCGCTCGAGGTCCTCCTCGCCGATGGCGTGGAAGATGCCCTGGCAGCCGCCCTGCCCGACGATCCAGATCGCGGCGTCGGCGGCGTTTTCGAGCGTCGGCTCGGCGCCGCGCGCGCGCACGACGTCGGCGAGCGTCTTGCCGGCGAGCGACGGGTCCCAGTCGCACCGCGCAAGCTGCACCTTGCTGGCGTCGCCGCCGCCGCGCTCGTCGCGGATGATGACGGCGCTCTCGGCGCGGATCTTCGCGCGCGTCGCCGGGTCCTTCAGGCGCGCGAGGACCGCAGCGCGCCCGCCCTCCTGGGCCCACTTGGGCCAGAGCGCCGCCTCGATGCTCGTGCTGGACGCCGTGTAGGGGTACTGATCGACGGTCGCGTCCACGCCGCGCGCACGGGCCTCCTCCACCAGGCGCAGCGTCTCGACGCTCCTGCCCCAGTACGCCGCGCCGATGATCTTGTGGTGCGTCACCTGGGTCGGCAGGCCGCCCTCCTCGCCGATGCGGATCGTCTCGGCGACGCTCTCGACGACCTTCGACGCCTCGTCGCGCATGTGCGAGATGTAGATGCCGCCCATCCGGCCGGCGACCTTCGCGAGCGCGACGACCTCCTCGGTCGGCGTGAACGCGCCCGGCACGTAGAAGAGACCGCTGCTCAGGCCGAACGCGCCGTCCTCCATGGCCTGGCCGACGAGCGCCTGCATCCGCTCTATCTCGGCTGGCGTCGCGGGGCGGTCCTCCAGGCCGATCACCTTCTCGCGGATCGACCCCTGCCCCACGAACGTGGCGAAGTTCGGCGTGATCTTCGTCGCCGCGACCTTCGCCAGGAAGTCGCGGATCGGCAGGGGCGAGTCGCCGTCCTGCCCCTCGAAGAGCGTCGTCACGCCCTGACGCACGTAGTTGTCGGCCGTGGGCACGTCGAAGATCCCGCGACGCGCGTGCGTGTGGATGTCGATGAAGCCCGGTGAGACGACCATCCCGTGCGCGTCGATCACGCGCGCCGCCGTGCCGGCGATCGACGGCGCGACGGCCGCGATGGTGTCGCCCGAAACGGCGATCTCGCCCCGGTACCACGGGCTGCCGGTGCCGTCCACGATGCGAGCGTTGCGGATCAGGAGATCGTAGGCGCGCGGGGCCTGGGCCGAGGAGCCCGCACTCAACAGCAGGACGGCGACGACGAGGGACGCGAACAGCCTGGAGCGCAGCATCGGGACCTCCCCTGCCGGGCGGGCGCCGCCCCGGTGCCGCCGATTATTCGCGCGGCGGGGCTGCCGGTCAACTCCGGCTCACCAGCGTGCTTGCTCGCTCGAATGTGTACGAAACACTTACGTTCTCGCAAGCACGGCCAGGCCGCGCACGGCGCGGCCCGCGAGGGAGCGGCGCGGGGTGTTGGGGCCCCCGCAAGCGACCGAGCCGGGGTGTGGGGCGGAGCCCCACGCTAGTCTTCGAGGTGCAGCACCACCTTCAGCCACCACTTGGGCGAGTACACGATCTGCACCGGCACGCCGGCGAGATCGCCCTCGAGCCCGTACACCAGCTCGAAGCGCGTGTGGTCGCCCGTCGCGAGGGTGAGGATGTCGAACCTGCCGCGCACCACGTTTCGCCACGTCCGGTCGCCGTCCTCGAACGAGTCCAGGCGACGCGAGGACGTCAGCGTGACCGTGCACCGCTTCTCGCCGAACACGTAGGGGATCGGGGCGCCCGGCCCGTCGGGGGCGGGCGGCCGGCCGCTCCGCCAGGCCGCCACGCTGCCGTTCACCAGCTCGGCCACCGCGGCGAGGAACCCCGGGCGCACGTCCGGATCGAGCGCCGTCGTCCTGAGCGTCGCATCCTCGAGGCCGACGCGCACGCGCTCGACGAGCGCGTCGACGTCGTGGATCGTCAGCGCCGTGGGCGTGCGCACGTTGGAGATCTGCGCCCGCGACTCGCCCTCCTCCACGACCGCGCGGATGGCCTGGAACTCTCCGGCCGACGCCTTGCGGTCGTCGCCCGCGCGCACCTGGCCGAGCGTGTCCTCCTCCGACTGCGACATCACGGCGAGGAGCGTGCCCGATCGCCCCCTGGTCTCCTCGGCGATGTAGCCCCAGCGGTTCAGGCCGCGCGGGGCGCGCGCCGGATCGGTGCCCAGCACGAAGTCCCAGCCCTCCTCGCCCTGAGGGCCGCGCCGCCACACGAGGCGGCCGTCCCCGACGTCGTCGCGGGAGATCCAGAAGGCCAGGAGCGGGCGGATGTGTCCGGACATCCGGTAATGGCGCGTCCTGACCACGGGCAGGTCCTCGCCGGGCGTGGTGCGGCCGGCGGGCCCGGCCGCCGGCGCGTCGCCGGCGTGCGGCGTGGCGGCCAGGGCGACGAACAAGGCGGCACCGACGAGCGGCGGGGTGCGCATGGGAACTCTTTCCGGGGAGCGGGTAGTGCTCTTAACGAATTAGGAGTTTGTCACGCTGCGGCGGCGCCCTCGTCCCCGCGCGCCGGGCGCGGGCGTCAGGCGCCGGGCACCTCGAGACCCGGCATGGGCGGCGCGGCGAACAGGCGTTGGCAAGGCTTGGCCAGCAGCCTCGCCCACCGTGTCGAGCGCGCCACGCGCGCCGAATCGGTGGCGATGCCGGTGTTCGCATACATCTGCCGGTAGAGCTTCGAGATGAGCACGAAGGCCAGGCGCGCGCGAATGGAGCTTACGACCTTCGATCGCGCCCAGACCTTCTTCAGGCTGTAGAAGCGGTCCCACACGTCCTGCGTGCGCCGCCGGATCTCGTCGGACGACATCACCGGGTGCGGCACGTAGACCTTCGGCCGGTGCTCCTGCGGGATGAGCCAGTGCCGGGTGACGGGCACGCCGCCGATGCTGACGCCCTCGCGCGCCGCGTTCTGCTCCCACTTCACGAAATCGAGGGTGCCGGGAAACGGCGTGAGCATGACGAACTGCGCGAAGGTGATGTCGGCGCGCTCGGCGAGCGCCTCGGTCGCCTCGAAGGTCCCCGGGTCGTCGCTCGGCAGGCCGAAGATGAAGGAGCCGAGCACGTGGATCCCGTGCTGGCGGAACGCGCGGAGCTGCGCGACCAGATCCTCGCCCGAGCGGTTGAAGCCCTTGTAGATGTCCTTCAGCCCCTCGGGCGTGACCGACTCGACGCCGACGAGCGCGCCGAGGATGCGCGCGCGCGACATCGCCTCGAGGAACGCCGGGTCCTCGGCCGCCTCCATGGTGATCTGCGTGTAGAACACCATGTCCTCCGGCAGCTTCGCGAGCCGCGCCATCAGCTCGAATCGCTCGGCCCGGAGCGCCTCGAGCTCGTGGAGCCGCGTCTTGTCCTGGCGGCGGTCCGCCGTGGCGAGATCGTCGAGGGTCACGGGGTAGAAGTTGTCGTCGGCGAGCGCGATGAACCGGAAGCCCATGCGCCGGAGCTGGACGACCTCTTCAACGACCGCGTCCACGCCGCGCTGGCGCGGCTCCTGCCCGTCGGTGCGCCACACCGAGCAGAACGAGCAGTGCTTCGGGCAGCCCCGCACCGTCTGCACCGACGCCCACATGTAGCGCTCGCGCGGCAGGAGGTCCCAGCGCGCGCGCAGGAACGCGTCCGAGCCGACGCGGCCCGCGTCGTACACGCGCGCGGGCGTCCCCTGCACACAGTCCGCGACGACCTGCGCCCAGACGACGTCGCCGTCCCCCTTGACCACCGCGTGCGCGCCGCCGATCTCGAGCGCTTCGTCCGGGTAGAGCGTGGCGTGGATGCCGCCGTAGACCACCCAGGCGCCCCGCTCGCGCGCCAGGCGCCCGACCTCGTACCCGCGCAGCGCGTTGCCGGTGTGGATGCCGATCCCGACCACGTCGCCCGGGGCGATGGTCGCCGGGTCGAGCGGCTCGAGCGTCTCGTCGGTGAGAACCGGTTCGCCCCACGTCGCCGGCGTCGCTGCCGCCAGCACGTACAGCCAGCGCGGGGTGATCACGGCGATGCCGAACGAGACGTGGCTGGGATTCACGAGATGCACGCGCAAGGAGGCCTCCTGACGAGTCAAGACGAGACGAGGTGGACGTACGCCGGGCCGCCCTAGAACGTTCCAGCGATCGATCGGCCGAGTCGGGCGAAGAATCCTGCGGTCGCGACGCCGGCCTTCTTGACGCCGGCGCCGACCGCGACGCCCGCATCGCCGACGATGAGCCACGGGCTGCGATCCACCGCCGTGTCGGCCGGTGCGGCGACGGTCGGGCCGGGCGCCGCCGCGGGCGCGTCGACGTGGCCCGCGAACGGGACGGCGTCGAGCGGCGCCCGCTCCGCTCCCTCGCGCACCGCCGGCACCAC
>JAHECP010000039.1 GCA_024641665.1 Acidobacteriota bacterium | reverse complement strand
GCCGCCGTCGGTGCACGGCGTGACCGGCCTCGAGACGCGCCGGGTGGCCGGCGTGCAGGGCGCGGTGGCGACCAGCCGCTCGCCGCTCGTCGAGGCGCTGGCCGCCGCCACCGATCTGGTGCGGTTGACGCGTCCGGCCGTCGCGAGCGCCGACGAGCGCCGCGAGAAGACTCTCTGGGAGGTGGCCGCCGGGAAGGGTCTGCGGACGGCCGTCGTCAACTGGTGGGCGACGTGGCCCGCGCCCAAGGGCGCCGGCATCGTCGTGACCGACCGCGCGCCGCTGCGCCTCGAGCGCGGCGGCGCGCTCGACGCCGAGATCGCGCCGCCGGCGCTGTACGACGCGCTGCACGCCGAATGGCCGGCGCTGCGCGAGCGGGCGCGCGCCCGCGCCGCCGCGGCGTTCGGCGAGGTCGCCGACGGGCGTACGCGCGCGGTGCTGCAGCGTTCGGGCGAGCTCGACGCGCTCGTCGTGGAGATGGCCACGAGCCAGGCGCTCGGCCCGCTGGACCTGCTCGTGGCCTACCTGCCCGGCCTCGACATCGCGCAGTACACGCTGCTCGCCGGCCCGGACTCGTCGGCGCTGCCGCCCTCGTCGCTGGCCGGCCGCGTGGACGCGCTGAAGGCGTACTATCGTTTCGTGGACGATCTGCTGGCGCCGCTGCTCGGCCGCGCCGGCACGCCGGCCGCGCTCGTCGCGCTCGTCACGCAACCGGGTCGTGTCGCCGGCGGCGGTCCGGGGCTCTTCGCGCTGGCCGGCGACGACGCCGCCCAGGACGCCCCCGTCGCGGACGCGCGCGCGGTGGACGTCGCGCCGACCCTGCTGTACGCGCTGGGGCTGCCCGCGAGCCGGGCGCTGGCGGGACGGCCGGTCCTCGCGCTGTTCGCGCCGGCGTTCATGAAGGCGCATCCGCTGCGGGAGGTGGCGACCTACGGCCCGCGCGTGGCGCCCGACGAAACGCGCCGGGGGCAGACGCTGGACGAGGAGGCGATCGAGCGGCTGCGGAGCCTGGGCTACGTGCGGTAATGCGGAATGCGGAATGCGGAATGCCGAACGCCGAATGCCGACATTCAAGGCGCTAGCCGTGCTTGCTCGTCAGAACGTGTACGAAACGGTCACCTTCCTCGCAAGCACGGCAGGCCGCGCACGGCGCGGCCCGCGAGGGAGCGGCGCGGGGCGATGGGGCCCCGCGAGCGACCGAGCCGGGGTGTGGGGCGGAGCCCCACGTGAGGTTAGGTGCAGCCGAGGCCGGTGAAGCGCCAGACCGGCGGCAGCACGGCGGCGGCCAGGACGATCTTCAGGAGGTCGGCGGGCAGGAACGGCGCGAGGCCCGACCCGATCGCGACCGCGAAGCCGGCGTGGCCCGGCTGGAGCCAGGCGAGCCAGCCGACGCCCGCGGCGAAGATGACGGCGAGGCCGGCGGCCATGGCCACGACCGACGTGAGGTAGCGGCGGTCGAAGCCGCGCTCGGCGAGCCAGCCGGCCACGAAGGCGGCGAACGGATAGCTCATCAGGTAGCCGCCGGTCGGCCCCAGGAGCCGCGCCGCGCCCTGCGGCAGCAGCGGCGAGGCGGCGAACACGGGCAGGCCCGCGAGGCCGAGCGCGAGATACAGTACCTGGCTGGAGAGCCCGAGGCGCGCGCCAAGCGCCGCGCCGCCGAGCAATACGACCATGGGCTGCAGCGTGAACGGCACCGGCGTGAACGGCAGCGGCACGCTGATCTGCGCGGCCGCGGCAGTGAGCGCCGTGATGAAGAGCACGGCCCCGACACGCGTGGCCGACGCGTAGTCGGTGCGGCCGGCGAACGCCGACACTAAGGTCTCGGACACCGCGAAGCGCTGGGCACGACCGCTCATCATAGCGAGGATTCTACTGTATGCACACCGCACTGACAATCGCCGGCAGCGATTCGGGCGGCGGCGCGGGCATCCAGGCCGACCTGAAGACCTTCGCCGCTCACGGCGTGTTCGGCACGAGCGCCATCACGGCCATCACGGCGCAGAACACCGTCGGCGTCACGGCGGTGCTCGCGCTGCCCGCGGACCTCGTCACGGCCCAGATCGAAGCGGTCGTCACCGACATCGGCGCCGACGCCGTCAAGACCGGCATGCTCGCCAACGCCGCCATCATCGAGGCGGTGGCCGCCGCCATCGAGAGCCTCGAGCTCCCGCGCGTCGTGGTCGATCCGGTGATGATCGCGAAGAGCGGCGACCGCCTGCTGGAGGACGAAGCCGTCGCGGCGCTCCGGACCGAGCTCCTGCCGCGCGCGTTCGTCCTCACGCCCAACGTGCCGGAGGCCGAGGTCCTGGCCGAGATGATCGTCGCCGATCTCGATCACGCGCGGCGGGCGGCGCGGCGGATCCGCGAGATGGGCCCGCAGGCCGTGGTCGTCAAGGGCGGGCACCTCGGGGGCGATGAGGCCGTGGACGTCTTCTGGGACGGCCGTGAGATGACGTTGTTCAGGGCGCCCCGGCTGGCGGGCACGAGCACGCACGGCACGGGCTGCACCTACGCCTCGGCCATCGCCGCGAACCTGGCGGTGGGCGTGCCGCTCCGGGACGCGGTCGAGCGCGCGAAGATCTACCTCACCGAGGCGATCCGGCGCGCGCCGGCCATCGGCCGCGGCCACGGGCCGGTCAACCACCTGTGGCCCATCGAGGCGGCGGCGCCGCGCAAGGGCGTCTGAGCCCTGGGCTATACTGGGATGATGTCCAGCTCGCGCTTCGCGGTGACGAGCGACCGGCTCTCGCTGGAACCGCTCATCGGCCTCGTGTCGGCGCCCGGTGACGCGGCGCCGGGGCGCCCGGGCGCGGTGGCGACGTTCCTGGGCCTAGTGCGCGAGCGCAACCTCGGCCGCCGGGTGCTCCGGCTCGAGTACGAGGCGCACGAGCGGCTGGCGGTGCGCGCCTTCGAGCGCATCGACGCCGAGGTGCGCGCGCGGTGGCCCACCGTGCGCCTGGCGCTGCACCACCGTGTCGGGCGGCTCGAGATCGGCGAGGCCAGCGTGGCGATCGCGGCGGGCTCGCCGCACCGCGCCGAGGCGTTCGCGGCCTGCCGCTACACCATCGAGCGCGTGAAGCAGATCGCGCCGATCTGGAAGCACGAGTACTTCGAGGGGGGCGACGTCTGGATCGAGGGAGCCACGGCCGATCCTGACGACGAGCAGGCGCGCCAGGAGGCGCTCGGGCGATCATGCGCGTGACCATCCGCCTGTTCGCGCGGCTCCGCGAGCTGGCCCGGCGCGACGAGCTGACGCGCGAGGTCGGCGGCGCGGCGACGGTGGCCGACGTCTGGGGCGCGCTCGCGCGCGAGTTCCCGGCGCTCGAACCCTACACCCGGTCGGTGTCGGCCGCGGTGAACGACGACTACTCGCCGATGACGCGGGCGCTCGCCAACGGCGACGACGTGGCCTTTCTGCCGCCGGTGTCCGGCGGGCGGCGCTAATCGGGATCCGCATATGTTCGACAAGCTGAACGCCGTCGAGACCCGCTACGAGCAGCTGACGGCGCTCCTGGCCGATCCGTCGGTCCAGGCCGATCCGTCCGCCTACCGCACGCACGCCAAGGCGCTCGCCGAGGTCCAGCCGCTCGTGGACCGCTTCCGCGACTACAAGACCGTGGTCACGGAGATCGAGCAGACCCGCGAGCTGGCCGCCGGCGACGACGCCGACCTGCGCGCGCTGGCGCTCGACGAGCTCAAGACCCTCGAGGCGCGCCGCGACGCGCTGCTGGCCGAGATCAAGGTGCTGCTCATCCCCAAGGATCCGAACGACGAGAAGAACGTCATGCTGGAGATCCGGGCGGGAACGGGCGGCGACGAGGCCGCGCTCTTCGCCGCCGACCTCCTGCGGATGTACACACGATTCGCCGAGCGCCAGAGCTGGCGCATCGACATGATGTCGCTCAGCGAGACGAGCGGCGGCGGCATCAAGGAAGCGGTCCTGATGATCGAGGGCCGGCAGGTGTACAGCCGTCTCAAGTACGAGAGCGGCGTGCACCGCGTGCAGCGCGTGCCCGAGACCGAGGCGAGCGGCCGCATCCACACCTCGACGGCGACCGTGGCGGTGCTGCCCGAGGCCGAGGAGGTGGACATCCAGATCGATCCGAAGGACCTGCGGATCGACACCTTCTGCTCGAGCGGCCCCGGCGGTCAGAGCGTGAACACCACCTACTCGGCCGTCCGGATCACGCACCTCCCCACCGGGCTGGTCGTGTCGCAGCAGGACGAGAAGTCGCAGATCAAGAACCGCGCGAAGGCCCTCAAGGTGCTGCGCTCGCGGCTCTACGACATCGAGATGCAGAAGCAGCACGACGCGATGGCGAGGGACCGCCGCAGCCAAGTGGGAACGGGTGAGCGATCGGAGAAGATCCGGACCTACAACTTCCGGGAGAACCGCATCACCGACCACCGCATCAACTTCACGACCTACCGGCTGACCGACGTGCTGAACGGCGACCTGACGGAGCTCGTCGAGCAGGTCGTCACGCACTTCAACTCGGAGAAGTTGAAGCAGGCGACCGAGCTCGGCGACGACGACCAGGCCGGCGGCGGGAAGGACCGCGGGCGGTCGACCGCGCCCGCCGGCTCCTGACGTCCTGCGACCTTGAGATGACGATCTTCGACCACGTGACGCGCGCGGCGACCGCGCTCGGGACGGCCGGCATCCCGCCCGAGCAGGCGGCGCGCGACGCCGAACTGCTGGCGCGCCACGCGCTCGGCTGGGACCGCGCGCACTACCTCGCCCACCGCCGTGACGCCGAGCCCGCCGATTTCGAGGCGCAGTACCAGACGCTCGTCGGCCGCCGGCTGCGCCGCGAGCCGCCCGCCTACATCCTCGGCACGCGCGAGTTCTGGGGGCTCGACTTCGAGGTGACGCCCGACGTCCTCATCCCGCGGCCCGAGTCGGAGCTGCTCGTCGAAGAAGCGCTGGATACCGCGAAGGACGATCCGCCCGCGACCCTCGTGGACGTCGGCACCGGCAGCGGCTGCCTGGCCGTCGCGCTCGCGCACGAGCTTCCGGCGGCGCGGGTGACGGCCACCGACGTGTCGGCGCCGGCGCTCGCCGTCGCCCGACGCAACGCCGAGCGTCACGGCGTCGCGGCACGCGTCCGCTTCGTGCGCACCGACCTGCTCGAAGGCCTCGCGCTCGCCGCCGACCTCATCGTCGCCAACCCGCCGTACGTCGCGAGCCGCTTCGCCGCCGGCCTGCAGCCCGAGGTCCGGGACCACGAGCCCGCGGTGGCCCTCTTCGGCGGCGCCGACGGCCTCGACGCGCTGGCGCGCATCATCGATCAGGCGTGGCGTTGCCTGCGGCCCGGCGGGCGCTTCGTCTGCGAGTTCGGCCTGGGCCAGGACGAGGCGGTGCGGAGCTACTTCACGCGCCGGGGCTGGACGCTCGAGCGGATCCGCGCCGACCTGCAGGGCATCGACCGCACGGCCGTCGCGCGGCGCGAAAAAGAAGACGACCGATGACCGACAGCTGCCTCTTCTGCCGCATCGTCGAGGGCAAGGCTCACGCACGCATCGTCCACGAGGACGAGCGCCTGGTGGCCATCGAGGACATCAACCCGCAGGCGCCCCTGCACGTCCTCGTGATCCCGCGGCGCCACGTCGCGACGCTCAACGAGCTGGCCGCCGAGGACGACGGGCTGGTGGGCGAGATGATCCGGCGGGCGGCGGCGATCGCGCGTGCGCGCGGCGTCGATCAGTCCGGCTACCGCACGGTGTTCAACTGCAACCGCGGCGCCGGCCAGAGCGTCTTCCACATCCACCTGCACCTGCTGGGCGGGCGGCGGCTCGGCTGGCCGCCGGGGTGAAGCGGCGCGGCGGCGCCGGTCATCGCCAGGTGCCGATCACGCCTTCCTCGAGGCGCATCACGCGAATTGGATACACGATCGTTCCCGTCGGAGAGGGCACTCTGTAGTACACGACGATGTCGTGTCCGGGCACCAGCGCCTCCCGCGGGAAGGCCGCCACGGCAATGATGTCCTCGAACGGCAGCGGCCCGAGCGGCGCCAGCGCCTCCGGTCCCTTGCTCCACAGCGGATCGCGCCCGTCGAGCTGCTTGGGCCCGAAGCCGCTCGGACCCAGCATCACGACGGGCCGTTGGTGCTCCGCCTTGGCCTGTTCGACCAGGTCCGCATAGCGGCCCGGAGCGTCCCTGGGATACCAGCGGAGCGCCACCCAGACCTCCGGAGAGCTCATCCAGGGCCTGACGTCCTCAAGGCCGAACGGCCGCTTCGTGTCGCGTGCGAGCCGAGCCGCCATGGCGACGCGGACGAACGGCGTGTAGACGACGCCCGCTCCCGCGTGCCATCCGTTGAGCGTCGCCTCGTATGGTTTGGGGTTCCCATAGCGCCCAAGCGCAATCGCCTTCAGGACTTCTTCTTGGGACATCGGCGACTGCGCCGATGCCATCGGCGTGACGAGGATGCAGAACAGGGCCGCGAACACGCACGTCTTCGACATACGGGACCCTCCTCTGGGCGTTTAGACGAGGCGGAGCCCCCGGCGGCCGGCGTCCCTCACTCGGTCGGCACCTCACGGGACGACAGCAGGTAGCGCCCGCGTCCGCCGCGCCGGTCGAGGAAGAAGTCCACCACGCGATAGCCCCGCTCGAAGTAGCCGGTGAAGATCGCGCGCGTCCGCATCCGCCAGTCGAGCGCCAGCTCGGGCTCGTGCACCATCATCTCGCCGAAGCCCATCGGGATCTCGGCGGTCAGGCGCGCGTCGGTCCGTTCCAGATCGTACGACGCGCAGCGCAGCCACTCGCCCGCGCGTTCCGTCGCGTTCACCGTCGGCGCGTCGAACACGTCGGTCGCGCGCAGCGGTGGAAGCGTACGGGACGCGAGACGTCGCTCGACGTGCGGCTTGCGGATCCACCACTCGGCCACGAAGCGGTCGGTCGGCGTCCCCTTGTGCAGCGGGCTCGACGAGTCGCCGTAGATGTTGACCTCGTACTCCTCCACGACGGTGCCCAGCTTGGTGAAGTTGAGGTGCGCGTTGAGCGCCTGCAGCGGGTCGTAGGTCCACTCGATGAGGTCGAGGCCCATCGCCAGCGCCCGGCGTCGCTGCGCCAGCTTCAGCTCGGTCCCGAGCCCCGTGTCGCGCGCACGCGGTACGACGCCCAGCATGTGCGACCACTGCGTCGGCCGGCCGGCCTTGATGCCCGGCAGCGAGTACGCGAAGCCAATCATCTCGCCGTCGTCGAAGGCGCCGAGCAGGATGCCGCCGCGCTTGCTGGTGACGACGAGGATCGGCACGCCCACGGCGTCGTCGCTGTTGGTGTAGCCCCAGATCGCCATCTCGAGCTCGACGACGCGGCGGAAGTCTTCGATGGTGGTCAGATCGCGGATTTGCATGGATAGCGGCTCACGGCTGAGGGCTCACGGCTCACAGGCTGCCACGCCATTGCACGCGCCGGCCCCGGGTGGCGTCGGGGCAAGCGCCCAGTTGCGACCTCGCGCGCGCACGCGTCAGTCGGCAAACGCGCCCGCAGGCGGTCCGGGCGCGGCGGCGTCGCTTTCGACAATGAAGTCGGCGTTGCCCGGGTGCGGCACATGATTGTTGGCTGTCCACGCGACGAACCCCAGCCGCCGCGCGCATCGTAAGCACACGCGCCGGAGGGTGCGTTTGCCGCGCGAGCCGTCGCAGGGCGCGGCCCCGATACCGCCCGGGGCCGGCGCGCCGCCGCGGCCGGGCTGAAGCCCGGCACTACGTACACCTCAGGACACGATCGGCGATTCGTTCACATGTCTCCATGGCTCACAGCAGCGCCTCGAGCTCGCGGAGCGACCGGATGACGGGCACGTCGTCGGGCGCGGGGACGGGGGTGCGGCCCGAACGGGCGACGAGCACGCCGCGCATGCCCAGCCGCCGCGCGCCCTCGATGTCCTGCGCCATGCTGTCGCCCACCATGACCGACTCGGCGGGCGCGGCGGCGACGAGCCGCATCGCGGCCTCGAAGATGCTCGGGTGCGGCTTCATGTAGCCGTGCTCCGACGAGGAGACCGCGGCCGAGATGAGGCCGTCGAGCTCGAAATGGCTCTGGAACGACGCCAGGCACCGGTGCGAGTTCGAGATGAGGCCGACGCGCAGCCCCGCCCGGCGCAGGCTTGCCAGCACGTCCGGCACGTCGTCGTACAGGAGGAAGTGCTGGTTGCCGGCCCACTCGTCGTACATCTCCCGCGCCGCCAGGGCGACGCCAGGCCCCGCGCCGCCCATCCCCTGAATCACGCGGCTCGTGTAGTCGATGAAGATCTGCGGGTCGTAGGCGTGGTCCTGCGCGTCGTCGAGGACGGCCGACGCGCCGGCGACCGCCCCGGCGAACCGCGAGGCGTCCACCCTCACGCCGTGCTTCGCGCAGAACGCGCGGTAGCCCTCGCCCTGGAACGTCGGGCCCGGGTAGATGAGCGTGAAGTCGACGTCGAAGAAGACGGCTCTGGTCGATCCCATGACGATGACGCCTGCGCTCAGGCTCCCCCGGCGCCCCGTCCGTTTCCGGCGTACGGCCCGGCCACGGCGACGGTCGCCCGCGCCGGGTCGAGACGCGCCGCCGCGGCGTGGACCTCCTCGCGCGTCACGGCCTGGAGCTCGTCCGGCATGCGGACATCGTAATCGAGGCCCAGACCGAAGAACTCCGAGGTTTGCAGGAAGTCCGCGATGCTGGCGTTGGTCTCGAGCAGGCGCGGCATCGACGCGACGAGAAAGCGGCGGGTGTCCTCGAACTCCTCGACGGTGGCGCCGTCGCGCGCGAGCGCGGCAATCTCGGCGTCGATGGCCGCGAGGGTCCGATCCACGTTCGCGCTGTCCACGCCCGCGCGCACGAGGAGCGGCGCTGCCACGACCGCCGGGTCGAAGGCGCTGTACACGTAGTACGCCATGCCCTGCCGCTCGCGGATGTTGTCGCCGAGCCGGCCGCCCAGCCCGTACTGCCCCAGCACCGTGTTCATGATCCAGAACGCGTTGTACGCCGGATCCGCGCGCGCGACCGTGGCGAAGCCGTAGGCGATGTCGGTCTGCGACTTGTTCATCATCGGCGTGACGATGGTGCAGCGCTCGGCGACCGGCGGCGGCGGCGCGAGCCGCGCCTCGGCGGCGGGCGCGGACGGCCAGTCCTCCAGGAGCGCGGCGGCCAGGTCGAGCGCCCGCTCGGCCTCGAGATCGCCCACCAGCACGAGCGTCAGGCCGCCCGGCGTCATCGCGTGCCGGTGGAACGCCGAGAGCGCCTGGCGGTCGAGCCGCGCCACGTCGTCGATCCGGCCTTTCGAGGGCCGCCCGTACGGGTGAGCGTCGCCGTAGAGCGACGCCAGCATCGCTTCGACGGCGCGCACGGCGGGGTTGTCCTGGTCCTGCCGCAGGCTGGTCACGATCTCCTGGCGGCGCCGCGCCACCTCGGCCTCCGGAAACACCGGCCGGCGGACGACGTCCACGATCAGATCGAGCAGCCGCGCGACGTCCTCGGTCAGGCACGTACAGGCCAGCGTGAGCGTGTGGCGGTTGACGCTCACCCCGAGCGACACGCCGGCGCCGTCGAGCGCCTCGGCCAGCTCGTCGGCCGTGCGCCGCTCCGTGCCGCGGTCGATCGTGCGCGAGAGGAAGTGTGCGAGGCCGGGCTGCGTCTCGGGCTCGTACACGACGCCGGCGCGGATCGTGAGATTGATGGCCACGGCCGGCGTCGCGGTGGTCTGCCTGGCCAGGATCGCGGCGCCGTTGGCGAGCACGCGGCGAGCGGGCGCGAGGCCCGGAGCGGGCGCCCCGGTCACGACCGCGCACCCGCCGCCGCGCCGTCGATCGGCACCGGCTTGAACCAGCCGACGGTGCGGCGCCCCGGCGCCAGCCGCCCGCGCGCCGCCGCCTCCACCTGATCCTTCGTCACGCCCGACAACCGCGCGGCCAGCGTCTGGTACGTGTCGAGCGTCGCGACGGTGTGGAAGAAGCCGATCTGGTGCGCGATGTTCGTGACGCTGTCGTTCTCGAAGACGAACCGCGCGGCCAGCTGCCGGCGCGCGCGCTCGAGCTCGTCGGCCGAGATGCCGTCGGCCCGGAGCCGGTCGATCGCCTCGAGGGCGTCGTGCTCGACGTCCGCGATCGGCATACCGTCGGTCACCGTGATCGAGATCGTGTAGAGGAACGGATGCTGGGTCGGAATCAGCGATCCGCCCACCATCGAGGCGCGGCCCGTGTCCACCAGCGCGCGATAGAGCCGCGACCGGCGCTGCGGGGGCGGGGTCCGGAAGCTCGACCACACGTTGACGCCCTTCGCGCCGGTCAGGATCGCGTCGAGCACGAGCATCGGCAGGAAATCGGGGTCGTCCACCGCGGGCGCGTGCCACGCCAGCTTCAGATAGGCCGTCGTCCCCTCCCGCTCGAGCAGCACGCGGCGCTCGCCGAGCGGCGGGGGCTCCACGGTGCGCGGGCGGGGCGGGTCGGCCACCGGCGGGATCGCGCCGAAGTGCCGCCCGGCCCGCCGGACGACATCATCGGCGTCCACGTCACCGACGACGACGAGCGCGGCGTTGTTGGGGCCGTAGTAGCGGCGGTAGTGGCCGTAGAGCTCGTCGCGCCCGATCGCCTGCAGGTCCGACAGCCAGCCGATCGTGGGGTGCCGGTAGGGATGCGCCTTGAGCGCCGTCGCGGTCAGCTCGATCTCGAGGAGCTGGTCCGGGTCGTTCTCGCCGCCTCTCAGCTCCGAGATGATCACCGTGCGCTCGGCCTCGCAGTCCTCCGGCTCGTACAGGCAGTTGGCCATGCGCTCGGCCTCGATGAAGAGCATCCGGTCGAGCGCGTCGCGGGAGGCGGTCTCGAAATACGTGGTCTGGTCGAGCCAGGTGTAGCCGTTCCACGTGCCGCCGAACTTTTCGACGAGCCCCTTCACCTGGTCGCGTGGGATGTTGGTCGAGCCCTTGAAGTTCATGTGCTCGACGAAGTGCGACGCGCCGGTGAGGCCGGGACCCTCGTCCTTCGAGCCGACCCGGTACCAGCACCAGACCGAGGCCAGCGGCGCCGTGCGCACCTCGCGGACGAGGACGGTGAGGCCGTTGTCGAGCACGACACGCCGGATCGCGGGCGCCCCGGCCGAAGTGGCGGACATACGGTCATTATACAAGCCGGCCTTGCGGGGCCCGGCGCGGGACGGCGTGCGGGCGACCGCGCGCACGCGGTCGTCGCGCCCTCACCGGTCAATCGGCCCGCCCGCGGGAGTGCATCCTGCACTAGAATAGAAGGATCGAGCCTTTTCGGGCCCCAACCCGTGCCGGGTGGGCCGCCCCCGAGCGCCCGGCGCGACGCGTGCAGCATGCGTGACTGGAAAGCGACGCTGAATCTCCCGAAGACGGCCTTCCCCATGAAGGCGAACCTGCAGGCCACCGAGCCGCAGATGCTCGCCCGGTGGGAGGCGATGAACCTGTACGCGCGGATCCGTGAGGTGCGCGCGGGCCGGAAGAAGTTCGTCCTGCACGACGGCCCGCCCTACGCGAACGGCGAGATCCACAACGGCCACGCGCTGAACAAGATCATCAAGGACTTCGTGGTGAAGTCACGCTCGCAGGCGGGCTTCGACGCGCCGTACGTGCCGGGCTGGGACTGCCACGGCCTGCCCATCGAGCTCAAGGTGGATCGTGAGCTGGGGCCGAAGAAGCGCGAGATGAGCATCGCCGACTTCCGGCGGACCTGCGCGCGCTACGCCGAGAAGTACGTCGCCATCCAGCGCACCGACTTCCAGCGCCTCGCGATCTTCGGCGACTGGTCCGCCCCGTACCTGACGATGAGCTACGACTACCAGTCGGCCATCGTCCGGGCGCTGGGGCGCTTCGTCGAGCGCGGCCTCGTCTACAAGGGCAAGAAGCCCGTGCACTGGTGCATCCACTGCCGGACCGCACTCGCCGAGGCCGAGGTCGAGTACGAGCCGCACGCCTCGCCGTCGATCGACGTGGAGTTCCCGCTCGCGCCGGAGAGCGCGGCCGAGCTCGCCGCGCGCGTGCCGGCGCTCGCCGGCTGGCCCGTGTCGGTGCTGATCTGGACGACGACGCCCTGGACGATCCCGTCGAACCTGGCGATCGCGTTCCATCCGGACCTCGACTACGCGGCTTACGCCGCCCGGGGTACGACCGTCATCGTCGCCGAGGCGCTCGCCGCCGCGGTCGAACGCCGCACCAGCGTGACGCTCGGCACGCCGGTCGCGCGCATGAAGGGCCGTGCGCTCGAGGGGCTGCGCTTCCGGCACCCCCTCTACGACCGCGACTCGGTGGCCGTGCTCGCCGACTACGTCACGCTGGACCAAGGCACCGGCGCCGTCCACACCGCGCCGGGCCACGGTTCGGACGACTTCGCCACGGGTGTGCGCTACGGTCTCGACATCTACGCGCCAGTCGGCCCGGCCGGGCACTTCCTCGACGAGGTCCCGCTCTTCGGCGGCCTGCGCGTGTTCGACGCCAACCCGAAGATCGAAGAGGCGCTCGCCGCACGCGGCCGGCTGTGGCACCGCGAGACGTTCGACCACGCGTACCCGCACTGCTGGCGCTGCCACAACCCGGTCATCTTCCTCGCCACGTCCCAGTGGTTCATCCGCATGGACGGCGAGGGCGACGGGCCGACGCTGCGCGCCATGGCGGTGGACGCCACCGAGCGCGTGGCCTGGTACCCCGCATGGGGCCTGGAGCGGATGCGCAACATGTTCACGGGGCGCCCCGACTGGTGCATCTCGCGCCAGCGTTCGTGGGGCGTGCCGATCCCGGCCGTGAGCTGCACCGCCTGCGGCGAGGCCATCCTGACGCCCGGGCTCACCGAGCGCGCCGCCGAGGTCTTCTCCCGGCACGGCGCCGACTCGTGGTACGAACGGCCCATCGAGGAGTTCCTGCCCGCCGGGCTCGCCTGCCCCGCCTGCGGCGGCGCGGCGTTCGAGCGGGAGCGCGACATCCTCGACGTCTGGTTCGACTCGGGGTCGAGCCACGTCGCGGTGCTCGAGCAGCGGGACGGGCTGACCTGGCCGGCGGACCTCTATCTGGAGGGCTCCGACCAGTACCGCGGCTGGTTCCAGAGCTCGCTGCTCGTCGGGCTGGGCGCGCGCGGCCGTTCGCCGTACCACCAGGTCGTCACGCACGGGTTCGTACTCGACGACCAGGGCCGCAAGATGTCGAAGTCGCTCGGCAACGTGATCCCGCCGCAGGACACGATCGCCAGGAGCGGCGCGGAGATCCTGCGCCTCTGGGTCGCGATGGTGGACTACCGCGAGGACATGCGGCTCGGCAAGGAGGTGCTGGCCCGGGCGGTCGAGGCCTACCGGAAGATCCGCAACACCTTCCGGTTCCTGCTCGCGAACCTGCACGACTTCGATCCGGCGACCGACGCCGTCGCACCGGAGGCGATGCAGGAGGTGGACCGCTACGCCCTGGCGCGCTACGCGGAGGCGGCCGCGCGGATGATGGCTGCGTACGACCGGTACGAGTTCCAGCCGATCTTCTTCACGCTGAACGCGCTCATGACGGTGGACCTCAGCGCGTTCTATCTCGACGTGTCGAAGGACGTGCTCTACACTTACGCCGCCGGCGCGCCGGCGCGCCGCTCCGCGCAGACGGCCATCTTTCGCATCGTGGACGGCCTGGCGCGGCTCATCGCCCCGATCCTGCCGGTCACGACCGACGAAGTGTGGCAGCACCTGCCCGGCCGCCGCGCGGACTCCGTGCACCTGGCCGAGTTCCCGGACGACGTGGACGCGCTGCGCGACCCGGCGCTCGTCGCGGAGTGGGAGCGCCTCATCGAGCTGCGCGAGGCGGTGAACGTCGAGACGGAGAAGGTCCGGCAGCAGAAGGTGATCGGCACCTCGCTCGAGGCCCGGGTGGAGATCCGCGCCGCGGGCGCCACGGCCGACCTCCTCGAGCGCCACGCGCCCGACCTGCCCGCGCTCTTCATCGTGTCCGAGGTGACCCTCGTGCGCGAGGACGCCGGGCCGGCGGATGGCCCGGTCCGCATCGTCGTCGGCCGGGCGGGCGGCGTGAAATGCCAGCGGTGCTGGCGCTACGTCCCGTCGGTGTCGGACGCCGCCGACACGGAAGGGCTCTGCGACCGCTGCGTGGACGCGGTCGCGCAGATGGCCGGCGCACCGGACGAGGTACGATGAGCGATCCCGCAGGGACGGAGACCACGGCAGCCGCGGCGCCCGAGGCGACGCGCGAGCACGCGCGGCCCCGGCAGGTCGTCACCTACGGCCTGGCCGGCGCCGTCGTGGCGCTCGACCAGATCGCCAAGGCGCTCGTCCGCTGGCAGATCCCGCTGCACGACAGCGTGAACGTGATCCCGGGCCTGCTCGACCTCACGCACGTGCACAACAGCGGCGCCGCGTTCGGCATCCTGAACGCCGCCAACTTCCCGTTCAAGTCGGTGATCATGCTGGCCGTGGCGATCGCCGCCTTCGCGGCCATCGCCTACTACGCCACGCTCCTGCCCGAGCGCGACCGCCTGGCGCGCGTCGGCCTCACGCTGGTGCTCGGCGGCGCGGTGGGCAACCTGATCGACCGCGCCGCGACCGGCTACGTCGTGGACTTCGTCGACGTCTACTGGGGCGCCTGGCACTTCTGGGCGTTCAACGTGGCGGACGCCGCCATCACGACCGGCGCGTGTCTCGTGCTGCTCGACCTGCTCGGCGTCAAGCCCCGCGGCACCGACGTCTGAGGGGCGAGACGTCTCTCCGGGGACCAGGGGCCGCATGACCGACCGTTCCGTCCTCCCTGCGGCGCCGGACGAGGCTGCCGCCATGCGCCTCGAGGCGACGGCCGAGCACGACGGCCTGCGCCTGGATCGGTTCCTGGCCGCCGTGCTGCCCGAGCGGTCCCGATCCCAGATCCAGCGCCTCATCAAGGACGGCCGCGTGACGCTCGACGGGCGCCCGTGCCGCGTGAGCACGCCCGTCCGCGAGGGGCAGGCGGTCCAGGTCGACATCCCGCCGCCGGCGCCCTCGGCGGTCGAGCCCGAGCCGCTGCCGCTGGCGATCCTCTACGACGACGCGGATCTGGTCGTGGTGGACAAGCCGGCGGGAATGGTGGTGCACCCGGCGGCCGGCCACGCGTCCGGCACGCTGGTAAACGCGCTGCTCCACCACGTGAGGGACCTGAGCGGCGTCGGCGGCGAGGAGCGGCCGGGCATCGTCCACCGGCTGGACCGCGGGACGTCGGGAGTGATGGTGGTGGCGAAGCACGACCGCGCGCACGCGGAGCTGGCCAGGCAGTTCCACGACCGCGAGGTGGACAAGGAGTACTACGCGCTCGTGTGGGGGCTCGTGCAGGCGGGACGCCGCATCGACCTCCCGATCGGCCGGGATCCCGGCAACCGCCAGAAGATGTCGGCGCGCGCGCGGCGCGCCCGGTCGGCCGTCACGCGCATCGCCGGCGCGGAGCACCTGCGTGGCGTGTCGCTCCTCCGGGTGGGCCTCGCCACCGGGCGCACGCACCAGATCCGCGTGCACCTGAGCGCGATCGGGCACCCGGTGGTGGGCGACGCCACCTACGGCGGCGTGCATCGCCGCGTGCCGCCGCACCTCAAGGCGCTCGGCCGGCTCGAGCGGCCGTTCCTGCACGCCTGGCGCCTGGCGTTCACCCATCCGGCGGACGGCCGGCGGCTCGCGTTCGAGTCGCCGCTCCCGGCCGACCTGCAGCACGTGCTCGACGAGATCCGCGTCACCGCGGGATGACGCCGGAGGCCATTCGCGATGACCGAGCGACGCATGAGAGCGAAGGCGCGGAGGATCGTGCACCAGGGGCGGATTTTCACGGTCGCCGTGGACCGGGTGGTGCTCACCAACGGCCGGGAGGTCGACATGGAGGTCGTGCGCCACGGCCCCTCCGTCGTCCTGGTGCCGCTCCCCGACCCCGATCACGTCGTGCTGATCCGGCAGTACCGCTACGCGATCGACCAGTGGATCTGGGAACTGCCGGCGGGCGGCATCGAGTGGGGCGAGACGCCCGAGGCCGCGGCGCGGCGCGAGTGCCACGAGGAGATCGGGCGGCTGCCGGAGCGGATGACCCTGCTCGCGTCGCTCTACCCCACCCCGGGCTTCTGCGATGAGCAGATGCACCTCTACCGCCTGGACGGCCTCGTCGTGCCGGACGCCGAAGCCGAGGCCGATCCGGACGAGCAGATCGAGCCGCGCACGTTCACCCTGCGAGAGGCCAGGGACCTCGTCGCGCGGGGCGAGATCGTGGACATGAAGACCGTCGTGGGGCTGGGCATGGTCTAGGGGCACGGGGCGCCCGTCGCCCGCGCCAGGGCCTCCATGACGGTCCCGACGTGGACCGCCACGGTCTCGTCCACGCGCCGCGCATACCCGCCCGCCAGCACGATGACCACGGGCACGTGGGCGGCGGCGGCGAGCACCATGCGGTCGCGGTGGCGCAGCCCCTCCAGCGTCAGCTTCAGCCCGCCGAGCTGATCGTGCTCGAACGGGTCCGCCCCCGCCAGGTAGCACACCAGCTCGGGCGCCGACGCCATCACCTCCGGCAGCGCCAGGTCGAGGTCGTGCAAGTACGACCCGTCGCGCGCGCCGTCGGCCACGCCGACGTCCAGATCGCTCGGCGGCTTGTAGAGCGGGTAGTTCAGCTGCTGGTGGATCGAGAAGGTGAACACCGACGGGTCGCCGTCGAAGATCGCGGCGGTGCCGTTCCCCTGGTGGACGTCGCAGTCGACGATGGCGGCGCGGGCGAGGCGACCGTCGCGCTGGAGCCGGCGGATCGCGACGGCCACGTCATTGAAGAGGCAGAAGCCCTCGCCGTGCCCGGCGAATGCGTGGTGGAGCCCGCCCCCGAGGTGGACGGCGATGCCGTCCTCGAGTGCCAGCTCGGCGGCGAGGCAGGTGCCGCCGGTCATCAGCCGGAAGCCCTCGGTGACGGCGGGCGACAGCGGCAGCTCGAGCCGGGCGACGTCCTCGGGCGAGAGCGTGTTGGTGCGGACGCGGCGCAGGTACTCCGCGGTGTGGACGAGCGCCAGGTCGTCCCAGGGGGCCGGCTCGGGCTCGACGAAGGCCTCGGGGCCGACGAGGCCGTCGGCGAGCAGGCGCGTGCGGGCGCGGTCGTACTTGTCGGTCGGCCAGACGTGCGGGCCGATGTCGAGGTGGTACTGCGGCGACCAGACCAGCTTCACCGCAGCGTTTCCTGCATCTCCCGGCCGGCCTGTTGGCCGGTGATGGTCGCGGGAGGCTGCAGCGCGATCTCCACGACCTCGTCGATCGTGGACACGAGCCGCACCGTCAGGTCGCGACGCAGCTCTTCGCTCAGATCCTCCTTGACGTTCTTCTCGTTCTGGCGCGGCAGCGCCACCTCGGTGATGCCCTGGCGGCGCGCGGCCAGCACCTTCTCCTTGATCCCGCCGACCGGCAGCACGCGGCCCGACAGCGTGATTTCGCCGGTCATCGCGAGGTCGCCACGCACCGGCCGTCCGGTGAGCTCCGAGAGCAGGGCGACGACCATGGTGACGCCGGCCGACGGCCCGTCCTTCGGGATCGCGCCCGACGGCACGTGGAGGTGGATCTCGGCGTCGCGGTAGAAGGCCGGGTCGATGCCGAAGCGGCCGGCGTGGGCCCGCACCCACGAGAGCGCGGCGCGCGCCGACTCCTTCATGACGTCGCCGAGGTGTCCGGTGAGCGTGAGCGAGCCCGTGCCCTGCATGCGAGTGGCCTCGATGAAGAGCACTTCGCCGCCGGTGGGCGTCCAGGCCAGGCCCACGGCGACGCCGGGCGCCCTGGTGCGCTGGCCGACCTCCTCGTCGAGGAACTTGGGCGCGCCCAGCAGGTCGGCGACCAGCTCGAGCGTGATCCTGACCGGCCGCTCGTCGCCTTCCGCGCGGCGGCGGGCGACCTTGCGGCAGAGCGCGCTGATCTCGCGCTCGAGGTTGCGGACGCCGGCCTCGCGCGTGTAGCCGCGGATCACCGCGCGGACGGCGGCCGGGTCGAACGAGACCTGCTCGACGGTGAGGCCGTGGTTCGCCACCTGCTTGGCGATCAGGTGCTCGGTCGCGATCTTCAGCTTCTCCTCTTCCGTGTAGCCGGGCAGCTCGAGCACCTCCATGCGGTCGCGCAGGGCCGGCGGAACCGGATCGAGCACGTTCGCCGTGGTGATGAACAGCACCTCCGACAGGTCGAACGGCACGTCGAGGTAGTGATCGCGGAAGGTGTTGTTCTGCTCGGGGTCGAGCACCTCCAGCAGGGCCGACGCCGGGTCGCCGCGGAAGTCGGCGCCCAGCTTGTCGATCTCGTCGAGGATGAACACCGGGTTCTTCGACTCGGCGCGGCGCAGGCCCTGCACGACCTGGCCCGGCAGCGCGCCGATGTAGGTGCGGCGGTGGCCGCGGATCTCGGCCTCGTCGCGCATGCCCCCGAGCGACACGCGCACGAACTTGCGGCCGATCGACGAGGCGATCGACTTGGCCAGCGAGGTCTTGCCCACGCCGGGCGGCCCGACGAAGCAGAGGATGGGCCCCTTGACCTCGGGGTTCAGCTTGCGCACGGCGAGGTACTCGAGAATGCGGTCCTTCGCCTTCTCGAGGTCCGAGTGGTCGGCGTCGAGCACGGCCTTGGTGTGCGCGAGGTCGATCGTCTCCTCGGTCCGGCGGTTCCACGGCAGCGCGATGAGCCAGTCGAGGTAGGTGCGCGCGACGGTGTACTCCGCGGCGGCCACCGGCATCTTCGACAGGCGATCGAGCTCGCGCCGCGCCTCCTTGAGGACGCCCTCCGGCATGCCGGCCGCCTCGATCTTCTCGCGCAGCTCCTCGATCTCGCGGGCCTGGTCGTCGCCCTCGCCCAGCTCCTTCTGGATGGCCTTCATCTGCTCGCGCAGCAGGTACTCGCGCTGGTTCTTGCCGACCTCGGACTGCACCTGCGACTGGATGCGCGAGCCGAGCTCGAGCACTTCCAGCTCCTTGATGAGCAGCCGGTTCAGCGTGTCCATGCGCTGGCGGACGTCGAGGCTCTCGAGCACCTCCTGCTTGGCCGGAGTGCTGAGCGTGCTCAGGCTGGACGCGATGAAGTCGGCCAGCTTGGCCGGGTCGGTGATGTTGGTGGCGAGCGCCTGCAGGTCGTCCGACAGCAGCGGCGAGAGCGAGACCACCTGCTGGAAGTTCGATTTGATGTTGCGCTGGAGCGCGTCGATCTCGAGCCGATCGACGTCGAGCAGCGTCTCGGACGCCTCGACCACCTTCGCGCGCAGGAAGGGCCGCGTCGCCAGCACCTCCTCGAGCCGCAGCCGCACGAGACCCTGCACGATCAGCCGCAGGCTGCCGTCGGGCAGCTTGAACATCTTGTGGATGTGCGTCGCGACGCCGACCGGGTACAGCTCCTCCGCAGTCGGCTCCTCCACGCCCGGATCGCGCTGGGTGAACACCCCGATCAGCTTCCCGGACGCCACGGCGTCGTCCACCAGGCGCACGGAGCTCTCCCGTGCCACCGCCAGTGGCATGAACGAGTTCGGGAAGAGCACGGTGTCGCGAAGCGGCAGTATCGACAGCTCGGAGGGCACCGAGAGCGGCCGATCACCCGCCGAGCCCTCCTCCGCCGAGAGGCGCTCGTAGCGATCGCGCATTGCGATCCTCCTGGATTGTGCCGCCGGTGGGATGGGGGTGCAGGCCCCGCCCACCGGCAGGGCCTGCCCTGGGGCAAGAAGCTACCGGGTCAGTGCGACATGTCGAAGAAGAGCGACGCAGCCCCGCGGCGCTGGGCGAGCATCCGCTCGCGCTGCTGCGCCACTTCGCGGGCCTCCTCGCAGTCCTTGCAGCGGACCGCGAAGGGCAGCGCCCGCAGGCGCCGCTCGGAAATCTCCGCCCCGCACTCGAAGCAGTACCCGTAGTTGCCTTCTTCCAGGCGGCTGAGCGCTTCGTCGATCTTCTGAAGCGTCTCGGCCTTCATCTGGATCAGCGCCAGCTCGATGTCTTCCTGGATGTCGACTTCCGAGGTCTCGACCGCGTCCAGCACGCCCTGCAGGTTCGCGGTCGGCCCGTCGACCCGGACGTCGCGCATTTTCTCATGGACTTCACTCAGAATCTCGCGCCGACGCCCTTCGAGTATCTTCTTCAGCTCAAGGTAGCGGTCCTTGGCCATTTCGTTCGTCTCGCTTCTGTTGTTCGCCATGGTGCCGCGACTCCTTTCGACCGTCGCAAAGCCGCTTCGGGCCTGCACCCATGCAAAATATCTGCCACGGTGACGGTTCTTCAACCAACTCTACAATAAGACTGCGCGCGAGGCCGAAAGACGTCGAGGGGGAAGATCCGCGTAAGTGGTGAGGTTCATGAGCGGGGCACCATCGCACCCGGCACCTACGAGCCTCTCCAGTCTTCGCCGTGATCGTCTATCTCTCGCATTGACTTCCGCTTACTGCCGTCGCACGAGCGAGAACCCCAAGCCTTCCAGCCCGGACGTCCATTTAGACGCCATCTTCCCGGAATCGGTTCTCATGCGGTCTTGGGGTCGCGTTGTACCCTCGAGGGGACACCGGCGGCCGACTTTCGCCACGTGTCGTGTCCGTACAGACGACCGGGACTGTATGGTCCTCCGACAGCGACACTGTGGCATTTTTGCCAGGTTGGGGAAACCCGGGCGGCCGAACCGGCCGCTAGCGGCCGGTGGGGAACGGAATGACGACGGCCGGCCCCTGGGGCCGGTCCGGGCCGGTGCACTCGTCGAGCAGACGCCGGAAGCGCCGGCCGTACAGAATGTCGTACGTCTCGTCGCGACCGGGAAACAGCTCCAGGATCCGCTCGCGCGCGTACGCGACGAGCGCCTCGCCCTCGGCCCTCGAGAGCCGGGCCTGCATCAGCAGGCTCGTCGTCACGTGCGCGATCGTCTGGACCCGCCGGACCCGCCGCTGCTCTTCGCGAATCGCCTCGATGCTCGCCATGCGCGCGCGCCTCCCGCACGGACCGTTCGAGGGGATGAGGTGTCGGGCTTTCCGCTCCATTATAGCGGACCGCGGCGAAGAACCGCGCCCGCCGTACGCAGAGTTTGACGCCTCCCGCGTGCTGTGGGAAGCTCAATCGACGCACCGCGCGTGCGTGCCGCACGGCAGCCGGGGGCCTCCGGTTCGCCGACGCGACAGCCACGGTCCACCATGAGCAAGGAGACGCTCTGCCCGGCCTGCCGCCAGCGCCGCGGGCGCCGGGCCTGCCCGGCGCTGGGCCAGTCGATCTGCGCGGTCTGCTGCGGCACGAAGCGGCTGGTCGACATCGCCTGCCCGGCCGACTGCGGCTATCTCTCGAGCGCGCGCCAGCACCCGCCCGCCGCGGTTCAGAAGCGGCGTGAGCTCGAAGGCCGCTTCCTCGCCGACGTCGTCCGGGACCTGAACGAATCGCAGTACCGGTTGTTCCTCTTCCTGCAAATGGCCATCGCAGGGTATGCGCCGGGCGCCATCCCGGCGCTCGTCGACCGCGACGTGGCCGACGCCGCGCAGGCCATGGCGGAGACGCTCGACACGGCCGCCCGCGGCATCATCTACGAGCACCAGGTGGCGTCGCCTCCCGCCCAGCGTCTGACGGCCGAGCTCAAGACGGCGCTCGAACGACTCCGAACGGACGGGCGGGGGCCGCGCGACGCCGACCTGGCGCTGACGCTGAAGACGACCGCGCGCGGCGCGTCCGCGGCGGCCGGCGCGCTGGGCGGAGCGCGTGCCTACCTGGACCTCCTCGGGAGCCTCTTCCAGGCCGCCGCCCCGGGCGCGCGACGGGACGGACCGGAGGCGGCGGCCCCGGCGTCGGGGCTGATTCTGCCGTGAGCCCAGCCGTGTGAGCGCCGAGCCGTGAGCCGTCGTGCTTGTGCTATACTTTCTGGTTTGTGTCAGTGAATGGAGCACGAGCCCATGGCGAATCGCTGTGAAATCTGCGGAAAGGGCCCGGTCGTCGGACGCAACGTCAGCCACGCCCACAACGTGACGGCGCGCCGGTTCGAGCCGAACCTGCAGCGCGTGAGGGCGAAGGTCGACGGCACCGTCAAGCGGATCCGGGTCTGCACCCGCTGCATCCGGTCCAACCGCGTGGTGAAGGTGGCCTAGCGCATGGCAGGCACGCGCCAGGCCGTCGTCAGCGACGCCGCGCCGAAGGCGATCGGTCCGTACTCGCAGGCGATCCGCGCCGGCTCCCTGCTCTTCCTGGCGGGCCAGATTCCGCTCGACCCGGCCACGGGTGCGCTCGTCGCGGGCGACGTGGCGGCGCAGACCCACCGGGTGATGCAGAACCTGAAGGCCGTGCTCGAGGCCGCGGGCGCTTCGTTCGACGCCGTCGTGAAGACCACCATCTACCTGGCCGACCTCGCCGACTTCAAAGCGGTCAACGAGGTCTACGGCAGCTACTTCACGCCGCCGGCGCCCGCCCGGGCGACGATCCAGGTGGCGCGGTTGCCGCTCGACGCGCGCGTCGAGATCGACGCCATCGCCCTCATCTCGTAGATCGGCGGGGCCCCCTTCGCCCCGCGCCCTGGCCCGCCGAAGCGCGACGCGCGAAGGCGGCCGCTCCCTCGCGCTTTCCGCGGCGCTTTCCGTGGTCATTCCGTGGTCATTCCGTGGTCGTTCCGTCAGCGCCCCAGCCGCTCCACGTCCAGCACCCCGGTCACCCCGCGCAGCGACTTGATCACTTTCTGCAGGTGCTTCACGTCGCTGATTTCCACCGTCATGTTGATGCGTCCGTGGTGCTCGTCGTCGGAGGTGGCCTCGACGTTGCGGATGTTGGTGTCGATGCCGGCGATCTTCGCGCTCACGTCGGCCAGGATACCCCGGCGGTCCTCGACCTGGATGGTCAGCCGCACCGTGTAGGGCGACGAGTCGCCGCCCTTGTCCCACTCGACGTCGATCCGGCGTTCGGGGTCGTACAGCAGGTTAACCACGTTGGGGCAGCTCACCGAGTGGACCGAGACGCCCTTGCCGCGCGTGATGTAGCCGACGATCGTCTCCCCTCGGATCGGGTTGCAGCAGCGCGCGCGGAACACCATCAGGTCGTCGAAGCCCTTCACGCGGATCTTCTGCTCGCCGGTGCCGAGCACGCGCTTGACGGCCGCCGCGATGGGCGTGTCGGGCTTGCGCTCCTTCAGCTCGTCCTCGGGCACGAGCTTCGCCAGCACGTTGCGGGCGGCGAGTTTCCCGTAGCCGATGGCCGCGAACAGGTCGTCGGCGCGCGTCAGGCCGTAGAGCGTGGCGGCCTTGTCGAGCGTCGACGGGTCGTTCATCTCCTTGAAGTTCACCTCGAAGCGCCGGGCCTCCTTCTCGAACAGCTTCCGCCCCAGCTCGATGCTGCGCGTCTTCTCCTCGGCGTGGATGAAGTGGCGGATCTTGCTGCGCGCCCGCGAGGTCGTCACGAAGTTGAGCCAGTCGCGGCTCGGCTTGTGTCCGGGCGCCGTCACGATCTCGACGATGTCGCCGTTCTTGAGGCGGGTCCGCAGCGGCACCATCTTGCGGTTCACGCGGGCGCCCACGCAGCGGTGACCGACGTCGGTGTGGACCAGGTACGCGAAGTCGACCGGCGTCGCGCCCGACGGCAGTACCTTCACCTCGCCCCGCGGCGTGAAGGTGTAGACCTCCTCCGGATACAGGTCGATCTTCAGGTTCTGGATGAACTCCTGCGGGTCGCGCACCTCCTGCTGCCACTCGAGCACCTGGCGGAGCCACGCGAAGTACTGCTCGTCGCGGTCCGCGCCGACCCGGCCTTCCTTGTACTTCCAGTGCGCCGCGATGCCCTCTTCCGCGATCCGGTGCATCTCCACCGTGCGGATCTGCACCTCGAACGGGAAGCCGCGCTCGCTGATAACCGAGGTGTGGAGCGACTGGTAGCCGTTGGGCCGCGGCATCGCGATGAAGTCCTTGATGCGGCCCGGCACCGGCGCCCACGTCTGGTGGATGATGCCCAGCGCCGCGTAGCAGTCCCTCACCGTCTCGGTGACGAGCCGCAGCGCCACCAGGTCGTACACCTGCTCGACGTCGATCCTCTGCCGCTTCAGCTTCTGGTGGATGCTGAACAGGCGCTTGATCCGCCCGTCGAGCTCGGTCACCGGCACCTGCGCGTCGGCGAGCTTGGCGGCAATCGTCCGCTTCAGCTCCTCGATCATCCCCTCGTTGGCCTTGCGCCGGCTCTCGACCTTCGCCCGCAGCGCTTCGTAGGATTTCGGCTCCAGGTGCTTGAACGCCAGCTCCTCCAGCTCGTTCTTGATCTTGCTCATGCCGAGCCGGTTGGCGATCGGCGCGTAGATGTCCCTGGTCTCCTGCGCGATCTTGAGCCGCCGCTCCTCCGGCAGGTGGTGGAGCGTGCGCATGTTGTGCAACCGGTCGGCCAGCTTCACCAGGATGACCCGGATGTCGTCGACCATCGCCAGCAGCATCTTGCGGAAGTTCTCCGCCTGCCGGTGCTCGCTCGACGAGAACGGAATCGCGCCCAGCTTGGTGACCCCCTCGACCACGTGCGCGATGTCCTCCCCGAACACTTCCCGGATGCGCTCGATGCTGGTGAGAGTGTCCTCCACCACGTCGTGCAGCAGCCCCGCCGCCACGGCCACCACGTCCAGCTTGAGGTCCGCCAGGATGGCCGCCACCTCCAGCGGGTGCACGAGGTACGGCTCCCCCGAGTGGCGCACCTGCCCCTTGTGCTCGAAGGCCGAGAAGACGTACGCCTTCCGGAGCAGCTCCACGTCGGCCTCGGGCGAACCCGCCCGGACCTTCTCGACGAGGTCCTCGAACCGAATCATGATCCGCGGTGTCTAAATCCCAGGGACTTGCGACCGGCCGAACGCCCGGCGCACGGCCCCCCTGAAAGCAATCATAGAGACGCGCCGAGAGGGGGGTCAAGACGCAGCGGGCCGCAGGTGGACGGATTCCGGAGGTTCCCGGCCGGGCCCCGACGGTCCCGCCGGGCGGGTACCGAGCCGACTCGGCGCATCCCGGCTTGCTTGACGTGGTCTTTTGGGGTTCACTATACTGACCCGGCTCGGACGAGGGGCGACCCTGCCCATCCGGTCCGCAAGGAGCGCCGGGCGGTCGACACGCACCTTCCCAGAAGCGCCTGGACCCGGGACATCCGGCACGTAGCGCCTAAGGAGGAACTCATGCATAACCGATTCAGGCTGCCGCTGGCCATTGTCCTCGGTCTAAGCCTAATCGTCGTCGGGTGCGGCAAGTACTCGTTCGCCAGCTTGAAAGCCAAGAAACTGTTCCAGGACGCCAACGCCCTCTACCAGCAGCAGGACTATGGAAGGGCCGCCGCCAAGTACGAGGAAGTCCTGGCGTCCGATCCGGGGTTCGTCCAGGCGTACTTCTTCCTCGGCAACAGCTACGACAACGAGTACAAGCCCGGGCGGGTCGGCGAAGCGGAGAACGACGCCTATCTCCAGAAAGCCATCGCCAACTACAAGCTGGCGGCCGAGAAGGAAACCGACCCGAAGATGAAGAAGCTGGCCCTGGAGTACCTGGTCGCCGCCTACGGGCCGGACAAGCTGAACAACCCCGCCAAGGCCGAACCCATCGTCAAAGAAATGATTGAGATGGAGCCCGACGAGCCGACCAACTACTTCATGCTCGCCAAGATCTACGAGGATTCGGGCATGTACGACGAGGCCGAGGCCACGTTGCTCAAGGCCCGCGAGGTCAGGCCGAACGAGCCCACCGTGTACACGACGCTCGCCGGCTTCTACAACCGCCAGGGCGAGTTCGAGAAGACCATCGAGGCGCTCGAGGCGCGCGCCGCCCGCGAGCCCGACAACCCCGAGGCGTTCCACACGATCGCCACCTACTACTGGGACAAGGCGTTCCGTGATTTCCGCCTGAAGGACCCGGAAAAGAAGGCGTACGTCCTCAAGGGGCTCGAGGCCGAGGACAAGGCCCTCGCGCTCAAGCCGGACTACATCGACGCCCTGACCTACAAGAACCTGCTGCTGCGGCTCCAGGCCAACCTCGAAAAGGACCCGAAGGTGCAGAAGGAGCTGCTGGCCCAGGCCGACAAGCTCCGCGAGCAGGCGATCGCGCTGCAAAAGCAGAAGATGGCCGGCGTCGGCAACTAGCCGCCGCGCCGCCGCGGAACCTTGGAGGGCCGCTCCGCCACCAGGCGGGGCGGCCCTCTCGCTTTGTACGCCCTTCTCCGCCAGGCGGTCGGCCACCTGAGCGGCGCCCGCTTCGGCCGCCAACACGCCGGACCGGCGCCACGGAGTCATCGTCGCGGCAGGGCCGCCGGTCCGCCATGCGACACGCATCGTGGAGACAGGAAGAGGGGGGCGAGGAACGCCGTGGAGGCGCCTCCGGCCGGGCCTGGAACGCACCAGGCGGCGTCCGGACGCGCACCCGCGAGCCGGGGGACCCCCCTCCGGACATCGACGCGTCCAGCGGGTCTTCAGCGGCCGCGTGCCCGTGTACAGAAAACGCCCTGCGCCCGCTGGGTCACGGGCGCAGGGCGGGAGGGTGTCACGAAACGGATGTCGCGGACGAGCCCGGTCGAAACGCGCGCGCTAGTTGCCGCCGCCCACGGGCGCGGCGCCCGCGGCCTGCCGCATGCCTTCCGTGACGATGCCGACCTTCTCGACCCCGGCGCCCTTGGCCGCGTCGATCACGGCGACGATCTCGCCATAGCGCAGCGTGCCGGCGCCCACGAGGAACATCGTCTTGTCCTTGCGCTGCTCGAAGATGTTGCGCAGCCGCGTCTCGAGCTCGTTGATCGTGGTGTCCTGCTTGTTGATCGAGATGTGCCGGTCCGCCGTGTACTCGACGACGATCTGGCTGATGTCAGGGGTCGTGTCGGTGGTCCGCTTGGTTTCGGCGGGCAGGTTGATGTCCACGCCCTTCTGGGTCAGGGGCAGGGCCGCCATGAAGATGATCAACAGCACGAGCAGGACGTCGATGAGCGGCGTGACGTTCATATCACAGCTCGCCTCGAGCGCCTTGCCCTTGAACACCTTCTCGGCGCCGAAGTGCTGATGTGCGTGCGCCATCTAGTTGCCTCCCTGCCCGCGCTGCAGCTTGCGCTCGGTGATGAGCCCGACATCCTCGATGCCGGCCTGGCGCAGGTCGTCCATGGCCTGCATGATGGCGCTGTAGGGCGCATCCTGGTCGCCCTTGATGACGACGATGCGCTCCTTCTTGCCTTCGAGCTTGGACTGCACCCGGCTCAGGAACTCGTTGTCCGCCACCGGCACGCCGTCGACGTAGAACCGCTTGTCGGCGGTGATGGCGATGACCGTCTGTTCCTGGGTGTCAGGCTTGTCCACCGTATTCCCAGCCTCCGGCAGCCTGACGTCGACGCCCTTCTGCAGCATCGGGGCGACGAGCATCATGATGATGAGCAGCACCAACATGACGTCGACGAGCGGTGTCACGTTGATGTCGGACTTCAAGCCACCCTTGGCGCCGCCAACATCCATTGCCATGGTGTCGTTCTCCTGCTATCGGCGCGGCCGCGCCGCTCGCGGCGGGGGACGGCGAGCCGTCCCCCGGCGGATGGCGTGACCCGGGGCGCGTCGCTACGCCGCCGTCTTCTTGATGAAGTAGTCGACGAGCTCCGACGACGAGTTGTCCATCTCGACGTTGAAGTACTCGATGCGGCCCGACAAGTAGTTGTAGAACCACACCGCCGGGATGGCCACGACGAGGCCCAGCGCCGTCTCGACCAGCGCTTCCGCGATACCAGCCGACACCGCGCCGATGCCGCCCGACCCCGTGGCTGCGATGCCCTGGAACGCCGTGATGATGCCGATGACCGTGCCGAGCAGCCCGACGAACGGCGCGGTCGAGCCGATCGTCGCCAGCGCCGCCACGCCCTTCTTCAGGTCGCTGGCCGTCAGGGCCGACGCACGCTGAATGGCGCGGCGCACCGTGTCGAGCAGGTCCTCGCGGCTCAGGGTGCCGCCCGACTCCTGCTGGAACTGGTACTCCTGGAGCCCCGCCAGCACCACCTTCGCGAGGTGACTGTAGCGGTAGTTCTTGGAGGTGGACACCGCGATGGCGTCCTTCAGGCGGCCCTCCTTGAGGTGCTTGGCGACCTGCGGGGCGTAGAGCTTCGACTGCTTCCTCGCCTGCGTGAACGTGTAGATCCGCTCGATGGCGACCCCGAACGACCACATCGACATGATGACCAGAACCACGCCGATCGCCTTCGCTATCAGGCCCATCGCCTGATACAACTCGATGAGGTTCATTCTCCACCCTCCCGGGCACACGAGGTTAAACGACCTGAGAATACCAGCTCACAGGGCCGGCCCGCCGCTTCCCGGCGGCGCCCACCCCTCACACGCCTACTGCAGCGTGAAGTTCACGGTGACGGTCATGATGACCGGCACGGGCACGCCGTTGAGCAACGTCGGCGTGAACACCCACTGACGCACTGCGTCGAGCGCCGACTGATCGAGCAGCGGCACCGAGCGCAACACCTTGGCGTCGGTCACGCGGCCGTCCGGCCCGATCGTCGCCTCGATGATGACCACGCCCTGCACCCGGGCCGACTGCGCGATCGGCGGGTAGATGGGCTTGACGTCCCTGATCTTCTGCGGGGCCTTGATGTTGCCGCCCACCCGGACCGGCGCCGCCGGCGGCGGTGGGGGCGGCGGGGCCTCCGGCAGCCCGCCGACGACCCCGCCGACGACCCCGCCCGGAATCCCGCCTTCGACCCCCCCGACGACACCCGCCCCCAGATCGGCGATACCGGTCTCGGGCATGATTTCCTTGGGCGCTTCGAGGGGCGCCGCCGCCGGGTTCACGTCGGTCATGGGCGGCGGCTTGGGCGCCGCGGCCTGCGGCGGCGGCGGGGGCGGTGGCGGCGGCGGCGGTGGCGGCGGTGCGGCCGCCACGAACGCCATCATCGACGGCGGAGTCGGCAGCACGTCGGTCGCCATCAGCGGGATGATGATGACGGCCGCGAAGATGAAGACGTGGGCCACGATCGAGAGCGGCACCGAATACCACTTCTTCGAGCCCACCCTGATCGAGGGGTTGACGACGTCCCCGAACATGTCACGTGGCACGAGATTCCCCTCCTACCCTGTTCAGCGCGAACGCCGGTCAAAAGAGCAGTCGATTATATCCAGCGGCAAAAACTCGTGTCAATGAATCCGATCGCGCCGATCTTGACGCCTTCCGCAACCGTTAGACACCGGTTTCGCGAAAATGGCCACCCGGGGTTCCCCCCGGACCGCCGGGGGCCTGCCGGGCGGGGTCGGCCCGCCCCAGCCGCCCGTCCCGCCGCCGTCGCAGCTCACCCAGCTCACCACCAGGGGCGGAACCCACGGCCACGGTGCTCGTGAGCTCCAGGATGGGGGGGGCGCGATCATCTCGGGAATCACCGCCTGTGTGAAAATGGCCACACAACGGGCCGGGTCCGGCTGCGCCTGGCCCTCCATCCCAGCAAGCCGGCGATCGTCGGGAACCGCCGGCGACCCCCTCCGCCGCCGCCCGGAACGTGCGTCCGAGCGCCAGGGCCGTCAGGGCGGTCGAGCCGGTGGCGAACCCCTCGCCCATGGCGGCCGTGGTGTTCCCGACCGTCTACGCCCGCAGGTTGTCACCCCCCGTGTCGGCCCGGCGGGCGCGCACGTGGGCGCCCATCGCCATGCCGCCCGTCAGGAACACGCGCACGCCCTCCTGGACCGTGAGGTCGGGAAACGACACGCGCGACCGCGGGAACACGAGCACGTCGCCCAGGTACAGGTGGTTGGTGGGCACGTAGACGGCCACCATGGGCTCGGGGCCCTGGCCGCGGTCCACGCTGAACTCCTTCGTGAGGAAGCCCAGCACGACCCCGCGCGAGGGGTCGTCGATCATCACCATGCGCTTGAAGCCGTACTCGTTGTCGGGGGAGAACGCCGCCACCAGTTGCTTGACCGGCGCGTAAATCGTCTTGAAGACCGGCACGCGCAGCAGGTAGCTCTCGCCCTTCTGCAACAGGCGCTTGCCGATCATGTTGGTCGCGATGGCGCCGACGGCCAGCACGCCCAGCGCCACGGTCACGATGCCGAGACCGGGCACCTCGCGGTGCAGCAGCCGGGCGTACAGCGGTCCGGTGAACCCGTCGACGACCCGGAAGATCCACACGAAGGCCGCCACGCTGATGACCAGCGGCACCGTCACGAAGAACCCGGTGATGAAGCTGCGGCGAAGCCAGTGCACCCGGTCACCCGTTCAGCGATCCACGAGCCGGACGGCCGGGGCGGGCGTGCGCCGCTCGCCGCGAGGTCGTCCGGGCGACCACAGGCCGGACGTCAGGACGCGCGGGCCTTGCGGTTGCCCTTGCGCGCCTTGGTCTCGGTCGGCGCGGGCGCCGGCACGGCCATGCCCCGCGCCCGCCCGCCCTTCGATCGCTCGGTGATGATGATGGCGATCGCCGCGGCGATGAAGACCGACGAATACGTGCCCGTGACGATCCCGACGAGCATCGTGAACGCGAAGCCGTGCAACACCTCCCCGCCGAACAGGAACAGGGAGAGCACGGCCAGGAACGTGGTGCCGCCCGTGATGATCGTGCGGCTCATCGTCTGGTTCACGCTGCGGTTGACGATGTCGTAGAGCGACTCGCGCCGCGACAGGCGCAGGTTCTCGCGCACCCGGTCGAAGATGACGATCGTGTCGTTCACCGAGTAGCCCGCGATCGTCAGCAGCGCCGCCACGACGTTGAGCGACAGCTCGTAGCCGAAGAAGGTCAGGAACGCGACGGTCACGAACAGGTCGTGCAGCGTGGCGATCGTCGCGCCGACGGCGAAGCTGAAGCGGAACCGGAAGGCGATGTAGAACAGGATGCCGACGATCGCCGCCAGCGTGGCGTAGATGCCCTTCTTCTGCAGATCGCGCCCGATGACGGGCCCGACGATCTCCCTGCTGATCTCCTGGAAGTTGCCAAGCCCGGCCTGCTTGATGGCGTCGACGACACCCGTGGCGCCCTTCTCGAGGCTGGTGCCCTCCTCGCTCACGAGCTCCGGCAGCCGCACCAGGATCTCGTTCTCGCTGGCCTGGCCGTACTTCTGCACCACCTTGTCGCCGGAGATCGAGTCGAGCGCGTGCCGCACCTCCTGCACGGTCACGGGCCGCTCGAACTGCAGCACCACGATCGTGCCGCCGGAGAAGTCGATGCCGAGCGGCAGGCCGCCCTCCACCGCAAGGGCGACGACCCCGGCGATGATGACCACCCACGACGCGGCCAGCGCCCACCAGCGCCATCTCAGAAAGTCGAAGTTGGTGTCTCTGAAGATCTGCATACGCCACAGCTTCCGGTCAGAACGTCCCGTGCCCTTCGACGGCCGCGCCGGCCGTCAGATGCTCAACGTGGTCACCGAACGCCGCGAGAGGTAGGTCTCGAACAGCGTGCGGGACACGAACACCGCCGTGAACAGGTTGGAGAGCAGCCCGAAGAAGAGCGTCGTGGCGAAGCCGCGGATCGGGCCCGTGCCGAACTGGAACAGGAACCCGGCCGAGATCATCGACGCGACGTGCGTGTCGAGAATGGTGAGGAACACGCGGTCGAACCCGGCCGCCACCGCGGCGCGGACGCCCTTGGCCGTCCGCAGCTCCTCTCGGATCCGCTCGAAGATGAGGACGTTCGAGTCGACGCCCATGCCGATGGTCAGGATGAAGCCGGCGATGCCCGGCAGCGTCATGACCGCCCCCACGTACGACATGAAGCCCAGCAGGATCACCAGGTTCAGCATGACCGACACGATCGCGTTGATCCCGGCGACCTTGTAGTAGACCAGCATGAAGAGCGCCACGGTAATCAGCCCGCCGAGCGACGAGATCACGCCCGCGCGGATCGAGTCGGCGCCCAGCGTCGGCCCGACCGTGCGCTCCTCGAGGTAGGTCAGCGAGGCGGGCAGCGCGCCCGACTTCAGCACCAGCGAGAGGTCCTGCACCTCCTGCTGCGAGAACGAGCCCGTGATCCGCCCCTCTCCGCCGATCCGGCCCTGGATCGTCGGCGCGGACTGCACGCGGTTGTCGAGCACGATCGCCACGCGCTTGCCGATGTTCGCGCCCGTGAACCGCGAGAAGCGCCGCGCCCCCTCCGGGTCGAGCGAGAACGACACCGCCGGCTTGTTGTACTCGTCGAGCGTCGGCCGCGCGTTGCGCAGCATGGTGCCGCTCACGACCGGCGCCTTCCGCAGCAGGTAGTACACCGTCTCGCCCGACGAGGAGTCATCCGCCCCGGGCACGACCTCGTCGCTCGACGGCACCTGGCCGCCGGTCGCCTGCAGCAACGCCTCCTTGGTCGACGCCGGCCCGCCGTCCACCGCCTTCCATTCGAGGACCGCGGTCGAGCGGATGATGTCCTTGGCGCGCGCCACGTCCGTCACGCCCGGCAGCTGGACCATGATCTGGTCTCCCGCCGACCCCGTCACCGCCACCAGCGGCTCCGACACGCCGAGCGCGTTCACCCGGCGCTCGATCGTCTGCAGCGCCTGCGTGACCGTCTCCTGCCGCGTCCGCACCGCGATGTTGGGCTTCATGCGGAACGTGTACTCGCCCTGCACGCCCGGCTCGCGGTCGTAGTCCGCGCCCACCTGATCCTGCGCGACGCGACGGAACTCGGCGTCCTTGTCGCCCGGCACGCCCGTCACCTTCAACGTCGTCGGATCGACCTCGGTCACGTCGGTGACGTCGATGCCTTGCGTCTTCAGCTCGTCCCGCAGGCGCTCGGCCGCCGTCTGCGTCTGCAGCCGCAACGCGTCGTCGGTCTGCACGCGCAGCACCAGATGCACGCCGCCCTGCAGGTCGAGCCCGAGCTTCACCTTCTGGGACGGCGGATAGAACGACCAGACCGCGAGCGCCGTGACGCCCAGGGCCGTGAGGATCTTCCAGCGGAGGTTCTTGTTCATGGCGTAACTGCCCGGGCCTAGAGGCCGCTCTGCTCGGGCACCACCGGCTCCTGGCCCTGGTACCCGCCGACGGCGGACTTGGCCACCTCAATCCGAACCTTGTCGGCAATCTGCAGCTGCACGGACTTCTCGTTGATCTTGGTGATCTGGCCGTAGATCCCGCTGGTCGTGATGACGCGGTCTCCGACCTTCAGCGCCGACTGGAACTCCTGGACCTTCCTCTGCCGGCGCTTCATCGGCATCAGGATCAGGAAATAGAAGATCGCCAGGATGATGGCGAACGGCGCGAACTGCAGCAGCAGGTTGCCGCTGCCGTCGGCCGGCGCGCCCATCGCCGCCACGAAATCGAGATGACTGAGAAGCTGCTGCATGGGTGTCTGTCACACGCCCCCGCCCCGGTCCGCGCGGCTGGCTCGGCCGTGCGTCTCCGCGAGCCCGGTATCATGGCGGGGACTGGCGGGAGAAACGCTCGCGGAATTCCTGTCTGAACTTTTCGAACGCGCCGAACACTATAGCCTCCCTAATCCGCCGCATCGTGTCAAGGTAAAAGTGGAGATTATGCAACGTGTTAAGGGTCGCGGCCGTCATCTCTCCCGCCAGGAACAGATGCCGCAGGTAGGCCCGCGAGAAATGCCGGCACGTGTAGCAGGCGCACTCGGGATCGGGCGGCGCCGGATCCTCCGTGTACCGCGCGTTCTTGATCGCCAGCCGCCCCTGCCGGGTGAACAGCTGGCCGTTGCGCGCGTTGCGCGTGGGCAGCACGCAGTCGAACAGGTCCACGCCGCGCGCTACGCTCTCCACCAGGTCGTCCGGCATGCCGGTGCCCATCAGGTACCGCGGCCGCTCGGCCGGCAGGAGCGGGGCCGTGTAGCCCACGACCTCGTACATCACGTCGACCGGCTCGCCGACGCTCAGCCCCCCGATCGCGTACCCGTCGAACCCGATGGCCTCGGTGGCGGCGGCGCTGGCCTCGCGCAACGGGCGGTGGATTCCGCCCTGCACGATGCCGAACTGGGCCTGCCCCGGCGTGGCGAGCGGGGCGCCGAGATCCTCGCCGCCCGCCGCCACCGCCAGGAAACGATCGCGCGCCCGACGGGCCCACCGGAGCGTTCGCTCCATGGCCGCGCGCGCCTCCGACTCCGACACGCCGCTGCCGGGCAGCTCGTCGAGCACCATCGCCACGTCCGAACCGAGCCGGAGCTGGATGTCGACCGCCGACTCCGGCGTCAGCAGGTGCTCGGCGCCATCGACGTGCGACCGGAATCGCACGCCGTCTTCGGTCACCTGCCTTAACGTGGCCAGGCTGAAGACCTGGTAGCCCCCGCTGTCGGTCAGGATCGGGCGATCCCAGGCCATGAACCGGTGGAGGCCGCCGGCCCGGGCGATGAGGTCGTCGCCCGGACGCATATAGAGATGATAGGTGTTGCCCAGCAGCATCTGAACGCCGAGGTCGGTCAAGTCCCGCGGCGTGACGGCCTTCACGGCCCCGCGGGTGCCGACCGGCATGAAGGCGGGCGTCTCCACGGTGCCGTGTGGGGTCGTGAGCACGCCGCGACGGGCGCCGCCGTCCCGATGGGTCACGCTGAACTGGAAACCTGTGGACACGACGAACGTCTTCCGGCCAAGGCCGCGCACGGCGCGGCCTGCGAGGGAGCGGCGCGGGGCGTTGGGGCCCCGCAAGCGACCGAGCCGAGGTGTGGGGCGGAGCCCCACGTGAAACTAGAGCATACCTTGATTTCGCGCGGCGTCCTTGTCATCCTTCCTCACGCGCGCGGCGGCACCTTGGTCGGGCGCGCCTGATACAAGAACGAAGGACGGCCTCTCGTGAAACGACTTCGGGTGGGTGTGGTCTACGGCGGCCGATCGGGTGAGCACGAGGTCTCGATCGCCTCCGCGGCCGCGGTGCTGGGCAATCTGGATCGGTCGCGCTACGAGCCGATCCCCATCCGGATCGATCGGACGGGCCGGTGGACGCTGCCGGACCGGGCGCCGGCGTCGGCGTCAGCGGCCGAGGCCATCGAGCAGGCGCGGCGGGAGGGTGCCCTCGCCGGCGGACGGACGCGCGAAGTGCACCTGCTCGCGCGGCCGGACGGCGACACGATCGTGGCCATCGACCGCACGCCGGCCGAGGAAGGGCGTGCGCTGGTGACCGGCCTGAGGCTCGACGTCGTGTTCCCGGTGCTGCACGGCCCGTACGGCGAGGACGGCACCGTCCAGGGCCTGTTCGAGCTCGCGAGCGTGCCCTACGTCGGCGCGGGCGTACTCGCCTCGGCCGTGGCGATGGACAAGGCGATGGCCAGGGCGGTGTTCGCATCGCACGGCCTCCCGGTCTCAGCGTTCGAGACGGTCACGCGGCGCGGGTGGGACGCCGACCGCGACGGCTGGTGCGCGCGGCTCGCCGCGGGGCTCGGGCTGCCCCTCTTCGTGAAGCCGGCGAACCTGGGCTCGAGCGTCGGCATCTCGAAGGTGAAGACGGAGGCCGGCCTGGCCGCGGCCATGGACCTCGCCTGCGAGTTCGACCGCCGCGTCATTGTCGAGGCGGCGGTCCCCGACGCGCGGGAGATCGAGTGCGCGGTGCTCGGCAACGACGAGCCCGAGGCCTCGGTGCCGGGCGAGGTGGTGCCGTCGCGCGAGTTCTACGACTACGACGCAAAGTACCTCGACGAGGGATCGAAGCTCATCATTCCGGCGCCGCTCGAGCCGGCGCGGGCCGCCGAGGTGCGCCGCGTGTCGCTCGACGCCTTCCGCGCGGTGGACGGCGCCGGCCTGGCGCGCGTCGACTTCCTGCTGTCGCGGTCCACGGGTGCGCTCGTCCTCAACGAGATCAACACGATGCCCGGTTTCACCACGATCAGCATGTACCCCAAGCTGTGGGACGCGTCCGGACTCTCCTACGCGTCGCTCCTCGATCGGCTGATCGCGCTCGCGATCGAGCGCCACCGCGACCGTCAACAGCTCCGCACGACCGCGCGCTGACGCGCACCTCTACTGCGATCGACGCGCGCGACTTTTTTTTGACTTTTTTTTCACTTTGTGCTTGACACACACTTATTCTCATCCATAATCTACATCTTGTATGAGGGTGGACCGCTCAGCCCACCTGTAGGTACCCCTCGGAACCGGTAACTGAGCTGAGCTGCCAATTCCCAAGGAGGAAGAATGGCGAAGAAGACTGCAAAGGGCGGAAAGAAAAAGGGCGGCAAGAAGCGGTAGTTGCCGTCGACCGGTCCGGGGGTGTCAGCCTTGAATGACACCCCCTCCTTTTTGGTGCCGACCTCTCGCGCGCGGCGCGGGAGTTAGCAAAGAGGCGACGAGCGCTGCAGGCGCAACCGACGTGCCAGGCGGCAGCGGTCAAGCGGTGCAGTGGGGCTCGCGCACGTAGAATCCCACGACGAAGGGGGGGATAAGCGCAATGGCGAAGAAGACTGCCAAGGGCGGGAAGAAGAAGGGCGGCAAGAAGCGGTAAGCCGTCCGCACCCGCCAAAAAGGGGGCGACCGTCGCCCCCTTTTTGCTTGTACGGGCTGCGCGCGCCGCGCGGCCTCATCCGCCCGCGCCGCCGCTCAGCGTCACGCCGTCCCACACCCGCACCCGCCGGATCCTGTCCCCCTGCTCGAGCGCGTCCACGACCTCCATGCCGCCGACCACGGTGCCGATGACCGTGTAGCGGCCGTCGAGCTGCGGCTGGGGCGCGACGGTGATGAAGAACTGCGAGCCGCCGGTGTCGGCCCAGTCGAGCGCCATGCCGACCGTGCCCCGCAGATACGGGCGCTCGTTGATCTCGTCGCGGAGCGTGAATCCGGGACCACCCTCGCCGTCGCCCCGCGGATCGCCCATCTGCGCCACGAAGCCGGGGACGACGCGATGCACGCCCAGCCCCGTGAAGAAACCGCGCCGCACGAGCGCCACCAGCGCCCGCGTGGTGAGCGGCGCGTCGAGGACCGCCAGCTCGATCTGGATGGTGCCCCGGTCGGTGTCCACGTAGAGCTGCGGCGAGAACGACGGGGCGACCATCGCCGGGTCGTCGTAGGCGCCGACCCCCGGCGGCGGACCGCCCGGCGCGGGCCGGATGGCGTCCTGGTACGACCCCGACGGATCGAGCTCGGCGGCCAGCGCGGCGGCGCGCACGCGCACCGCCCAGTCGCGGTCGGCGAAGGCGGCCTTCACCGTGCGCAGCGC
>JAHECP010000203.1 GCA_024641665.1 Acidobacteriota bacterium | reverse complement strand
GGCTCGCGGCGCTCGTGCTCGCGGCGTTCGTGGCCGGCCGCTTCTGGCCGGCCAACCCGGCGCCCGAGCGCGCCCTGGCGGCCACCGACGAGAGCGCGCGCGAGCGCATCCTGCTCGTGGCGGTCGGCGACCACCTGGCGCAGACGCAGATGGTGCTCATCGAGCTCGTGAACGCGAACGGGCCCGATTCGGTGGACGTGTCGGCCGCGCGGGCACAGGCGGCGGATCTCGTCGAGGCCAACCGGCTCTACCGGCAGACCGCCGAAGGGCTCGACCCGCGGGTCGCCAGCATGCTGGACGAGCTCGAGCCGACGCTGGTGGAGGTCGCGCGCAGCCCCAAGCAGCTCTCGGTGGGCGACTGGAACGCCCTCATCAAGAGCATCGAGGCGCAGGGGCTGCTCTTCAAGCTCCGCGTGGTCGGCCAGGAGGTCCGGGAACGCGAGGAGAAAGCGACCCCGCAGGGACACGCCGTGTCGTGATGGACGAGGTTGAAAAAGAAACCATGACCAGAACGTATCCAGCTCTTACCGTATTCGCCCTGTTCGTGGCCGCCGCCGCCCCGGGCGGCGCGCAGACCACGCCGGCTTCGTTGCCGCGGCCGACGATCACCGTCCCGCCGGTGGCCGTCCAGGCCGAAATCGAGCGGGCACTCGCCGCCGCGCAGGCCGGCGTCCCGGACGTGTCGGCCGCGCTCGCCGCCGGCGAGCGGGCGCAGGCCGAGCGCGAACGCGCCCGTGAAGCGCGCGAGCAGGCGCGCGACCGGGTCGAGCAGGAGGCCGATCTGTACCAGAGCGGCTACGAGGCGCTGAGCGACGGGAAGTACGACCGGGCGCTCGACTTCTTCGACCGCGTCATCGGGATGAACGGCTCGTACGCGGATCGGGCCCTCTACTGGAAGGCCTACTCGCAGTACAAGCTCAGCCAGGGCGCCGACGCGCTCGGGACCGTCGCGGATCTGCAGCGCGCGCACCCCGACAGCCGGTACCTGACCGACGCGAAGGCGCTCGAGGCGGAGATCCGCGAGAACGCCGGCCAGCCGGCCAGCCCGGCCAGCCAGGACAACGAGGACCTGAAGCTGCTCGCGCTGCGGGCACTGCAGAACTCCGACCCCGCGCAGGCCGTGCCCATGCTCGTAAAGTTCCTGCACGGGACCGAGTCGCCGCGGCTCAAGGAGCGCGCGCTCTTCGTACTGGCGCAGAGCCGCTCCGATCAGGCCCGTGACGCGCTCGCGTCCATCGCGCGCGGCGAGAGCAATCCCGACCTGCAGATGCGGGCGATCCAGTACCTCGGCTTCTCCCGCAACGACGCGAACAAGGCGCTGCTCGCCGAGGTCTACGGGAGCACCAAGGACGTCGCGGTCAAGCGCCGCATCCTCCGCGCCTACGGCACGATGGGCGACCGCAGTCGGGTTCTGCAGGCGGCCCAGAGCGAGGCCTCGCCCGAGCTGCGCAGCGAGGCCGTGCGCCAGCTCGGCATGATGAAGGCGACCGACGAGCTGATGGCGCTCTATCAGAAGGAGACCGACCTCGACGTCAAGCGGGACATCCTGCGGGCCATGTTCATCGGGGGCAACGCCGACCTGCTCCTCAAGCTGGCCCAGACCGAGACGAACCCCGACCTGAAGCGCACCGCCGTGCGCAACCTCGGCCTGCTGCCGAAGGAGAAGACCGGCGAGGCGCTGGCCCAGATCTACACGAGCGACACGAGCCTCGACGTGCGGAAGGCCGCCGTCCAGGCGCTCTTCATTCAGAACAACGACGTGACCCTCGTCGCGCTCGCGCGCAAGGAGACCAACCCCGAGATGAAGAAGGATCTCGTCAGCAAGCTCTCCCTCATGAAGTCGAAGGTCGCGCTCGACTACCTGATGGAGCTGCTCAACAAGTAGGGACCCGATGCCTGCACGACGCTTCGTCGCCGTCTGCGGGGTCGCCGCGGCGCTCCTCGGGGGGCCGCCCGCCGCCTCCGCCCAGCGCGTCACCAACGGCCGCGTCGAGCCCGCGGCCGTCACCGGCCCCCTCGCCCGGGAGATCGCCGCGCTGGCGTCGCGGACGTCCGACCCGTTCTGGGTCGGCTACACGATGCCGGTGGTGGCGGGCGACCGGATTATGTGCTGCTTCTCGTCCGGCCGCGTGTCCGGCGTCGCCTTCACGTCGGACCGCGAGGCCGCGTGCACGGGCTGTTCGCTCGAGCCCGGCGACAGCCGCCCGGACGCCGCCGCGGCGCCGGCCACCGGACCGGTGCGCCTCGAGGGCGCGACCGAGTTCCTGGTGCTGGCGCGCGTGTCGGGCGGGACGGTCGAGAAGATCCGGACCTTCTCGGCCGACTGCCCGCTCGACGCGGGCGGGCGCACCGTCTACTGGCTCACCGGCGTGACGCCGGCCGCCAGCCTCGCGTGGCTCGCGGACTTCGCGCGCGACGGCGACAAGCGCGCCGGGCCCGCCATCGGCGCCATCGGGCTCACCGCCGGGCCGGACGCGGACCAGGCGCTCGACCGCCTGGTCGCCGCGGGCCAGCCCGACAAGGTCCGCGAGCGGGCGGCGTTCTGGCTGGGCGAGGCGCGCGGCCGCCACGGGTTCGACACCCTGCGCCGCCTGCTGGCGACCGACACGAGCGACGACGTGCGGCGCCGCGCGGTCTTCGCCCTCTCGCGCTCGGATCAGCCGGAGACGATCGACGCGCTCATCGGCCTCGCCCGATCCGACCGGAGCCCACGCGTGCGCGGCGAGGCGCTCTTCTGGCTGGCGCAGCAGGCCGGCAAGCGGGCGGTGGGCCCCATCTCCGACGCAATCGCGAACGACCCCGACACCGCCGTCAAGAAGCGCGCCGTGTTCGCGCTGAGCCAGCTGCCGAAAGACGAAGGCGTGCCCCTGCTCATCGAGGTCGCGCGGTCGAACCGCAACCCCGCGGTGCGCAAGCAGGCGATGTTCTGGCTGGGCCAGTCGAAGGATCCCCGGGCGCTGAAGTTCTTCGAGGAAATCCTAAGGAAGTGATCGTGATCGAATGTTGAATGTCGAATGCTGAATGTCGAATTCAAAACCACGATCTTTCATTCGACATTCGGCATTCCGCATTCCGCCTTCAGCATTCGACATTCAGCATTCGACATTCGACATTTCTTAATGCACCCCATGGCTGCCCTGCAGCAGCGAGGGGTCGGCGCCAAGGCGCCGGATGGCCGTCTCCCACATCAGGGCGGCCTCGACGTCGAAGACGAGGTCGAGCTCGACGTCGGCCGTGAGCCAGGCCGACTCGTTCAGCTCCATGTCGAGCTGACCGGGCCCCCACCCGGCGTAGCCGGCGAGCACGCGCGCGCGCGGCGTCGCCGGTCGATCGAGGACCTCCCGCAGCAGCAGCGGCGAGGTCGAGAGGAACAGGCCGTCCAGGATCCGCCGGCTCTCGTGGCCCTGCGGCTCCTCGCCGAGCAGGATCCACCCGCGGTGCGGCTCGACCGGGCCGCCGATCCACAGGCGCAGGCCGTTGTCCGACTCGACCGGCGGTACGAGCCCGACGACGCTCGAAGCGGGCACGTCGGTGGGCCGGTTGAGCACGAGCCCGAAGGCGCCCTCGGGCGCGTGCTCGCAGAGCAGCACCACCGTCTTCGCGAAATTGGGGTCGACGAGCTGCGGCATCGACAGGAGCAGCCGCGGCGCGAGCGATGAGATCATGGTTCGGTCCTGTGCCCCGAGGGGCCCTTGCCGGGCCGGGTCGCCGGGAGGCGACGCCGCGCCCAGGCCACGTGTTCTTCTACCAGCGGGTCCGCGGTGCTCGGCCGCCCGCCCGGCGCGTCAAGCGCGTCGCGCGCCCCCGGGTCGCCGGAATTGCCGAGCGCCACCGCCAGGTTCCTCCGCAGTCCGCGGAGACCGGGACGCGCGAGCGGCGACCCCCGCATCAGGGCACGCAGCTCGTCGTCCGACCGCCGCCAGAGGTCCACGAGCCGCGGGCCGTCGAGCCCGGGGCGAGGCTGCCAGGCGGGCGCGCCGGTCCGCCCGGTCGCGGGCGTCTGGTTCCACGGGCACACGTCCTGGCAGATGTCACAGCCGAAGACGTGGGCGCCCAGGTCCTCCCGCCGCTCGACCGGAATCGAGCCCTTGAGCTCGATCGTGAGGTACGACAGGCAGCGCGTCGCGTCGAGCACGTGCGGCGCGACGAGCGCCGCTGTCGGGCAGGCCTCCAGGCACAGCGTGCACGTGCCGCACTGGTCGAGACCCGGCGCGTCGGGCGCCAGCGCCGCGTTCGAGACGACCTCGCCCAGCAACAGCCAGGAGCCCAGCTCGGGGTTGATCAGGCACGTGTTCTTGCCGATCCACCCGAGACCCGCGTACTGCGCGTAGACGCGCTCCTGCACCGGCCCGGTGTCGACGTAGGCCCGCGCCTCGAATCCCTCACCGGCGCGCTCGCGCATCCAGCCCAGGAGCCGTTCGAGCGCGTCACCCATGCCCCGGTGATAGTCGTCGCCCCAGGCGTAGCGGGCGATGCGCGCGACGCCCTGGTCCGTGCGCTCGATCGAGCCGGGATGGTCGGTGTTGTAGATCGCGCCGACCACCACCACCGACCGCGCCGAGGACAGTACCCGGCGCACGTCGGCCCGGCGGTCGGCCGTGCGGGCGAGATAGGCCATCTCGCCCGCAAAGCCCCGATCGAGCCATTCACGGTAGAACGCCAGCTCCGGCCACGCCCCGGCCGCCGCCACGCCGCACACGTCGAACCCCAGCGCGCGCGCCTCGGCCTTGACGTCGTCGGAGGACAGCATCACGAACGGTCCAGCGCTCCACGGTCGAGGACACCTATTTCTTCACCAGCTGGCGGAGCACCTTCTGCAGGATGCCGCCGTGCCGGTACGCCTCGAGCTCCTCGGGCGTGTCGATGCGGACGACGGCCTGGAACGTCTTCGCGGCGCCGTCGTCGCTCTCCGCCGTCACGCGCACCTCGCCGCGCGGCGCGAGGTCCCGGGCCACGCCTTCGATGGCGAACGTCTCGCGCCCGGTCAGCCCGAGCGACGCCACCGAGGCGCCCGCCGGGAACTCCAGCGGCAGCACGCCCATGTTCACCAGGTTGCTCCGGTGGATGCGCTCGAAGCTCTCGGCGATCACGGCCTTGACGCCGAGCAGCATGGTCCCCTTCGCGGCCCAGTCGCGCGAGGAGCCGGAGCCGTACTCCTTGCCCGCGAGCACCACGAGCGGCACCCCGGCGGCGCGGTACTTCTCCGAGGCGTCGAAGATCGTCATCTGCTCGCCGCCCGGCTGGTGCGTGGTCCAGCCGCCCTCGGTGCCGGGGGCGAGCTGGTTGCGCAGTCGGATGTTGGCGAACGTGCCGCGCATCATCACCTCGTGGTTGCCCCGGCGCGCGCCGAAGGAGTTGAAGTCCTTCGGGTCGACGCCGTGGGCGATCAGGTACTTGCCCGCCGGCCCGTCGGCCGGGATCGAGCCCGCCGGCGAGATGTGGTCGGTCGTGACGCTGTCGCCGAGGACCGCGAGCGCCCGGGCGCCCGCGATGTCGGCGAGCGGCGCCGGCTGGGGCCCCATGCCGTCGAAGAACGGCGGCTGGCGGATGTAGGTCGAGTCGGCGTGCCACGTGTAGCGCTCGCTCTCGGGCACCGCGATCGACTGCCAGCGCTCGTCGCCCTTGAAGACGTTCGCGTACTTGTCCACGTACATCTCGCGCTTCACGGCTCCGAGCATCGACTCCTGGATCTCGGCCGCCGAGGGCCAGATGTCGCGCAGGTAGACGTCCTGGCCGTCACGGCCGCGGCCGAGCGGCTCGGTGGTGAGATCCATCGTCATGCGGCCGGCGAGGGCGTAGGCCACGACGAGCGGCGGCGACGCCAGGTAGTTGGCGCGCACCTGCGGCTGGATGCGTCCCTCGAAGTTCCGGTTGCCACTCAGGACCGACGCCACGACGAGATCCCGCTCCTTGACGAGGGCCGAGACCTCGGGCGGCAGCGGGCCGCTGTTGCCGATGCACGTGGTGCAGCCGTAGCCGACCACGTTGAAGCCGAGCTGCTGAAGGTACGGCAGCAGCCCCGCCTGCTTCAGGTACTCGGTGACGACGAGCGAGCCCGGCGCGAGGCTGGTCTTCACCCACGGCTTCGACGTCAGCCCCTTCTCCACCGCCTTCTTGGCCAGCAGGCCGGCGGCGATGAGCACGCTCGGGTTCGACGTGTTCGTGCAGCTCGTGATCGCGGCCACGACGACGGCGCCGTGGTCGAGGCCGGCGAGTTCGGGCGGCGCCTCCACGGCCACCGCCGCGCCGCCGCCCGACGCCGCCTTCTTGCCCTTGGCGGCCTGCAGCGCCGGGAGCGCCTCGGCGAACTTCGCCTTCGCCTGACCCAGCGACACGCGGTCGTGCGGGCGCCGCGGTCCCGCCAGGCTCGGCTCGACCGTCGCCAGATCCATCTCGATCGACTCGGTGTAGATCGGATCGGGATCGGTCGCCCGGCGGAACAGTCCCTGCGCCTTCGCGTACTGTTCGATGAGCTTCACGCGGCGCTCGTCGCGGCCGGTCAGCCGCAGGTAGTCGAGCGTCATCCCGTCGATCGGGAAGATCGCGATCGTCGAGCCGTACTCCGGCGACATGTTGCCGAGCGTGGCGCGGTCGGCGAGCGTCAGGTTCGCCAGGCCCGGCCCGTAGAACTCCACGAACTTGCCTACGACCCCGTGCTTGCGCAGCCGCTCGGTGATGGTCAGCACGAGGTCGGTGGCCGTCACGCCCTCCGGGAGCCGGCCCGCCAGCTTGAAGCCGACCACCTCCGGGATGAGCATCGAGATCGGCTGGCCGAGCATCGCCGCTTCGGCCTCGATGCCGCCCACGCCCCAGCCCACGACGCCCAGGCCGTTGATCATGGTGGTGTGCGAGTCGGTGCCCACCAGCGTGTCGGGGTACGCGACCGTGGCGCCACCGGCTTGGTCCTCGCAGACCACGCGCGCGAGGTACTCCAGGTTCACCTGGTGCACGATGCCGGTGTCGGGCGGCACGACGCGGAAGTTCTGGAACGCGCTCTGCCCCCAGCGCAGGAAGACGTAGCGCTCCTGGTTGCGCGAGAACTCCAGCGTCGCGTTCAGCTCGGCCGCGTTGGCCTCGCGGAAGTGGTCCACCTGCACCGAGTGGTCGATGACGAGCTCGACCGGCTGCAGCGGGTTGACCTGCTTCGGGTCGCCGCCGAGCTGCACGATGCCGTCGCGCATCACCGCGAGATCGACCACGGCGGGGACGCCCGTGAAATCCTGCAGGAGCACGCGCGCCGGCGTGAACGAGATCTCCTTCTGCTTGCGCTCGCGCGGGTCCCACGACGCCAGCGCGCGGATGTCGTCGGCCGTCACGTACCGGCCGTCCTCGCACCGCAGCAGGTTCTCGAGCAGGATCTTGAGGGAGTACGGCAGCCGGGCGGCCTGACCGAAGCCGGCCCGCTCGAGCGCGGGCAGGCTGTAGATCTGGAAGGTGTCGCCGTCCACCGTGAGGGTCGTACGCGTGTGGAATGAGTTCAGGGTCGCCATCCCTGGATCATCGTTCAGCAGGGGGCGGCGACACAAGAGGCGGAGCCGAGTCGAGAAACGACCACGGAAATGCCACGGAATCAGGCCACGGAAATCACCACGGAAATGGGACACGGGATGGGCCGTCGAATTTGACACGGACAGGAAGAGCGAGGGAGTGGAAGTGGGCCTTGGGGCCCCACGGAACGACCGAGCCAGGCGGGGTGCACCCCTCGACTTCGCTCGGGGTGCCCTGAGCAAGACCGAAGGGCGAGGGAGCGGCGCGGGGCGATGGGGCCCCCGCGAGCGACTGAGCCGGGGTGTGGGGCGGAGCCCCACGTAAGATTAGAACGCCACGGCCAGCCCCGCGCTGACGGCGCCGTACGCCCGGGCGCGGCCCCCGCCTCCGGCCAGATCGATGCCCCCGCGGCGGACGCACAGCCGCCCGTCGGCCCGGATCCCCACGCGCTTCAGCCAGCCGGCCGGCCGCGACCGCAGCCAGACGTGCAGCCCGCCGCCCGCATGGACGATCGAGCCGCTCTCGACAAGGGCGTTGCCAGGGTAGAGCTGCCGGAGGTAGCCGGCGCCGGCCTCGGCGAACGGCACGGCCCGGCCCCCCACGACGGCGAGCCGCGGCAGGCGCAGCACGACGGCGCCGTCCACGACGTACTGCGTGAAGTCGGCGACCGCCGACACATCGGGCGCCTGCTCGGCGTCGCCGGAGATCCGCGTCTCGATCGACGCCCGCGCCCACGACCCGCCTGCCTCGAGCGCCAGGCGCCGGCCGAGCGGCACCGCGATCCGCAGCTCGGCGCCGTGGGCCGCCGTCGTCCGGCTCGTCGTCGTGAAGAGCGCAAACGCGCCGCCCCCCACGTTTGGCGTCTCGTTCGCGGGCCGCGAGCCGAGCGCGTAGCCGCCGCTCCAGAGCCCGGAGATGGACACCTCGACGCGCGGCGCGGGCGACTGGGCCCGGACCGGCGCGGCCGCCGGGCCCCACAGCGCGAGGCACGCCGCCGTCCACACGCCGGCGCGCCTCACTTGGCCCTCACGGCGATCGTCAGCGCCGGCGTCGATCCGCCGCGCGGCACGACGGCGAGGCGATCGAGGAAGGTCGCGCCGAAGTCGACGTCGACCCGGCTGGGATCGTCGAAGTAGCTCTCGAGGTCGCCGTCGTCGAGAGGCTCGACCCGCAGCACGTGCGGCCCCGGCTCGAGACCCGCGATGACGAAGTTCCCGTCGGCGTCGAGCGAGAAGTTGCCGACGAGCGTGCCCCGCCGCAGGTCGAAGGCGACGACGTGAGCGCCGAAGACGCCCCGGCCGTTCTTGGTGACCCGCCCGCTCACGCTGCCGGTCTCGGTGCGGAAGCCGCCCGCGCCGTAGACGTCGGACACGCCGGCCACGTCGTCCGCCTTGAGCGTCCGGCTCTCGATGCTGCCCGCCGTGTAGGCGATCGGGAACATCACGGACTCGGCCGCGATCACGCGGCGGCTGCCGTCGGGCCTTAGCTCGGTCTCGCCGAGCGCCGAGTGGCCGAGCCCGAGCAGGTGGCCGATCTCGTGCGTCGCGATCGACTGGACGTCCTCCTTGCCGGCTTCGCCCCCCGGCGCCACCGACCACGCGAACGCGGAGTTGAAGAAGATGTCGGACTCGAGGATGTCGCCGGTGACGGTGTCCACGAGGTAGGTGGTGGCGCCGAGGACGCGCTCGAGCTCGGGGCGGTTCTCGAAGCCGAGCACGTTCATGCCGTCGTCCTCGAACGGATCGGCCGACGTGAAGCCCACGAACTCGAACGACGCGCCCGCCCCGGGCACCTGCCGCCAGGTGTCGAACGCCCGCGCGACCGCGTCGCGGAACTGGTCCGCGTCGACGCCCGGCACGTCCCGATCGGTGACGTAGTACCGCACCGGGAACGACGTCCACTCGAGCGACAGGCTCCGGTCGCCGACGCGGTAGCCGAGCTTCAGGTACGCCTGCGGGCGCGCGCCCGAGAGCGCGACCAGCCCGGCGGCGAGCGCGACGGCGAGCGCGCGGCCGTGGCGCCTCATCGCGCGCCTCCGCCGGCGGCC
>JAHECP010000202.1 GCA_024641665.1 Acidobacteriota bacterium | reverse complement strand
CGCGCGGCAGGCTGCTTCGGTCGCGAAGCGCCGTTCGAATTCGGCCAGATCTTGAGGGAAATCGTCCACCGGGCCGTACGCTATATCTTGGGGCTACCGGAGTCAAGTAAATACCCAACCGACCGGCAATTACCGCCCCGGCGGCCGCCGTCGGGTGCAGTCGCTGGTTGGGCAGCACCGTGCCGAGCGCCTTGTAGCCAAGTCCGTGGTATCCGCTGTTCTCAACCTAACCCGTGGGGAGGTCCCCCGGCTCTGCCGGGGAGGCAGTAGGAGTTTGACGTTTGCGGCAGTCGGCTTTCCGTCCGACGGCCCCGTGCTCAGGTGTGCGCGCTAGTTGCTTCGAGTAAGGACGACGACGCAAAGCAGAGAATGTACGCCGACATCGGCGTCGTTCTTTTCTCCGTCGCGGTCAGGCCCCTTTGAGGGGCCAGCGACGGTAAAGCCCCCGGCTCTGCCGGGGGATCTGTTACCCGAACGCCCCGCCGTGCCGGCGCCAGCAGCCGGCGAGGGCTTCGCATTTCACGCATCGCACGAGGGCGGCTGAGAGTACGGCCCCTATGTGCAAGCGAGCGACGGCACTGACTACGCTGACGTAGTGTCCGACGCCAGCGGCTGTCCGGTCGCGCGGATCGCAGAAGACGGCAAGATCATTCGGCGTGACGTTAGAGATGCCCGCCGCTACTGGCGCATATATGGCCGCGCCCGGGCGGCGCTGGGCGAGGTGGCGCGATGAATCAGCCCGCGCACAACGTCGGCTCCGGTGGGCGGGATGAGTGAATTGCGCCGCCTGCGACCTCGAGGTCGACGTCGACGAGGAGCGCGCCCTTGCAGAGGCCCACTATGCGCAGCTTCACTTCCCTTTCATCCGCGACTGCGCGCTCAATTACCCTGCTCACGAGTAACCGACGCGGCGCCCATGCAACGGTCGCACTTTGCGGCGATTCCGGAAGCGCCGTTACCTCGATATTGCGGTCAAGAACACGTCGTAGGAGAAACGCTGAAACGGGGCGCCTGCCCACACCGTTGCAGACCTCAATCGGTACTCATTGCCCCATCTGTCCCGCTGGCGAGACTCCCGCGGAACAACGCTGACGCTCATAAGGCCGATGTCACGCAGACTGTGCAGCTCGCGGGCTCGCTATAGCCGTTCCTATTGACGTCGATCCACGCCTGAATTCTGTCATAGGCCGGATCATCACCATCGATTACCCCGTCATGGTTGACGTCGAACTCAGCCAGGGCAACGTAACCGTTGAGCGCACGAGTACCGTCAGCGAGCCGCGTGGCGCTTCCGAAGAGCTCACTGCCGTCATCAATCGTTCCATTACCGTTGCGATCCAGAACAAGCCACGCGGCCGCATCTGCTGGGTCGGGCCAAGCAGATCACTTCTGCACTTACCGTCAACGGGTTAGGCCACGCCTCGAGGTTCCCCTGTGGGCCTTGAGGGCATTGATAGGTCCCGTATACCGGCCAGCTCCTCATTTCCTAGTCCGGCCAGACTGGCTCAGAACCAGGGCAGCTGGGAGGGGTCTGGCTCGCCGCCGGAGACACTCCCCAGGCAACGGCACAGAGCGCCGCCAATAACCACGATAGAAACCGTGGGCACATGGCAACCTCCAGGTTCGTCTTACCGCGCCACCTTCCGTAGTGCGCGCTCCCGCGTCTGCAGAAAGAGCCGCTTGAAGTGGTTGACCTGATCTGTGAACGCTTGAGAAGACTGATCAGAGTTGACGAGATCAGAGATCGTCATGCGCAATCCCGTGGCCCAGCTATCCGAGGCATCTGCCGACTGCCGCTCGACCACGAGAAGGTGACGCAGGTAGCGTTTCGCCTGCTGGGGCGGCATCGTCGCCGCCGCTTCGAGCGCCTCACTCCAGATCTTGAGAGATTTCGCGCAGCGTTCTCTCTGTTGAAGAAGGAACGCAACATCCTGTTTCGATCCTTCCGAGGACAGATCCTGAAACAACAGCATCGGAACGTCCACCGAGACGTACAAGGGCACAGCGCTGAGGACGAACGACAGGTCACGAGCTTCACCGGGTGCGATCGGACCAACGTAGCCAGAACTGCCCGGCGACAGCAGAGTCATACTCACGTCGGTCATTACGTCACGAACCGGCCTCGCTCCCCCTCCCATGTCGGCGGTAAGAACGATACGCCAGGCCTCGATGGGAACGGCCGACAGGTTCGTAAGGTGGACGATCGCAGTTGGCTGACCGGCAACCAACTCGACTGTCGCGACGGCCCGTGATAGTGGTGTCTGCGATGCTGGCTCTTGCCTCAGGGTGCTCGAGACACTGAGGCCAGTGCAGCAGACGCCGATCGTAACTATGTGGAGGAATCGCGTCACAGTGCCCTCCTTGGCTGCTGCTGCCAACGACAGCGGTTCCACAACGCGAAGGTCTGAGGATATGAGGCGACCAACGGTGTTACTTGAGCCGCCGCCTATCTGCCGCCGACTTACCGGGGGTTGCGTACACAGACGACCAGCAATTGCGGTGCCGACCGACCTACTCGAATAGGACGGAAAGGTGAATCGTCTGGTTTCGTTCTTTCCTTGTCGGTGTCCGTCCTACAGCGCTAGGCTGAATCTAGCGGCAAAGCGTGACGGGTAGTCGGCGGCGATGAAGGAAACCCGTCGAGATTTGGATAGGCGCAACGATGGTCAAAGAGCTACTGTAATATGTCACGAGTCGATCAGGCATAGCTCGCGTGTGGCGCTCGCAGGTCGCACGGAGCAAGGCGGTTGTTGGCCGTGGCTGCGGCGGTCCTCGGTGGCGTTGACGCTCGGGAGGATGCAGGCCATGAGCACGAGACCACACCGTCCCTCACCGATTGACGCTGGACGCGGTTTAGGTAAGCAGTCAGGCGCGCCGCAGCAAAGGCCTGCTGCCTGCCTGGTGATCGATTTGCGGGGAGCGGCCTCATCTCTTGACGCGGCGGTGACTGCCATCGGGGACGAACTTAGGCGGGGCACTGAAGAGCCGACGGTCGGTGTGGTCGACAGAGCGCAGGTGCTGGTTGGTGAGGTGGGAGTGGCCGTCCGCCTTGTGCGACGTCTTGTGAGCGAGATCATTCCAGAGACCGTGGCCGGGCGCCGTAAGTGTCGTGATGGCATGAAGTGTTTGTCGGATCGCGAATGCGAGGTCGTGAGAATGCTCGCCGACGGTGCGACGATATCGGAGATTGCGAGGCGGCATAGAGTAAGTGTTAAGACCGTCAGCACGTATCGCACGCGCGCTCTCCGGAAGCTCAGGCTTCAGTCGACGGCGGATCTAGTGCGTTACGGTATTGGTCGGAGGCCAATCGATCAGTTCTGACGCGGTTGCTTCTCCGCGCATCGGCGGGTCGTGTGGAAGAATGCGGCGATACCTACGGGTCGAATCTGGCGTTCGGCCGAGCGCTTGATGGCAACGCCTGCATCGCAAGAGGAACGGGTGACAGAGACGACAATGTCGTCAAGGACGGCGGCCCGTTCATTGCGGCACTCATCCCAGTTCCAACCACGCGAGGCGGGAACCTGTCGCTAGCAACTGCTTGCGCGTGGTTGTCATTGGTTTCCGAATCTCACCTCACGAGTTGTGGCGACCCAGTGGTAACGGAGATGAACTACCGGCAGCGATTCGCGGGCCCAGCGCAACGGCCCCCAGTGTGCAGGATAAGGAAGGCGCTTCGGGATGTCGGTTGATCGATAGCGGACACACTGGAAGACGACAGGCGAGGAGGGGCCGGCTACTGTTGGCGGATTCAGCGGCTACAAGTGAACCATCAGGGAAGGGGGTGAGGATTCCGTTTCCAGCGCGCCGAGCGACCTTGGGGACAACACTCCCTGGCCAGGCTCATGCAAATGGTGTCGTCCAAACGACTTGAGATCATTTCTCCGCACGGTGTCGAGCACCCTCGCAGAGGACGCTCAGTCGGCATGCAACCGCCAGCGCGTCATTGGGGCCATCGATCGCATCGCGTCGTGTGGCCACTAACGATGGCGGCTCACCCGCGGCGGCCGCCCACTGTGAATCGACCGGCAATTACCGCCCCGGCGGCCGCCGTCGGGTGCAGCCGCTGGTTGGGCAGCACCGTGCCGAGCGCCTTGTAGCCAAGTCCGTGGTATCCGCTGTTCTCAACCTAACGAGCCGAGCGCTCATGCACGTTCGCTCGGCGCAACTCCGCCCCGTCGGCGCCGAAGCTCGTCGACGTGGTCCTTGGCGTCCTTCAAACCCAGCCCCGTCGCCTCGCGCAAGCGCTTGATCGCCAGAATCCGCTCACCCTTGTCGAGTGCCTCTCGCACTTGCGGTGGCACATCGCCCAGGGGGTCGTACTGAATGCCTTGGTGCTGGAGCACTGCGTCGACTTTGCCCTCTAGCCGCGATAGCCGGTCCAAACGAGCCGACAATGAGGACATCCGCTGGAACAGGAGCGAGACGCCCACAACCAAGAGGAGAACGACGAATATGAAACATGAGAAAGGCTGCGAAATTCGTCAGCCTGATCTCGATGCCGGGCCAGAGCCCGGGGGCCAGGGGCCAGGGGGCAGCCGCCTCCGCGCTTCGAGCTACGGCGAGCCCGCCGCGGCCTGGCGAAGGGGGGAGGCCGGAGGCCGTCGCCGGCTGGCCTAAAGGCCAGCACTACGCACGGCTCAGGCCCCAAGCCCCGATATAGAATTCCCTTCGACCCGCCGGGCCCCGTCCGGCGGCGGGAGACCCAGATGACTACCCGACGCTCCCTGACGACGCTCTTCTGCTTCGTCCTGCTGATTGCGGGCCCGTTCGCCGGCCGCGCCCTGGTGCGCGCGCAGCAGGCCGACCCCTCGCTCGTCACGATCGACCGCATCTTCGAGACGCAGGACTTCCAGCTCGACCGGTTCGGGCCGGCGCGCTGGCTCGACTCGGGCGCCTACACGACGCTCGAGCCCGCCGCGTCGGGCCAGGCGGGCGACGACATCGTGAAGCACGACGCGCGCACCGGCGCGCCCGAGGTGCTGGTGCCCGCCGTGCGGCTAGTCCCGAAAGACGCGAAGACGCCCCTCGAGGTGGACGACTACCAGTGGTCGGCGGACGGCACGCGCCTGCTTGTCTACACCAACAGCCAGAAGGTGTGGCGCCAGCGGACGCGCGGCGACTACTGGGTGCTCGACCTCCGCACCCGGGCGCTCCACCAGCTCGGCGGCGACGCGAAACCCGCCACGCTGATGTTCGCGAAGTTCTCGCCAGACGGCACGCGCGTCGCCTACGTCCGCGAGCACGATCTCTACGTCGAGCCGTCCGACGGCGGGCCGATCACGCGCCTCACCACCAACGGCTCGCCGACCATGATCAACGGGACGTTCGACTGGGTGTACGAGGAGGAGCTGGGCTTGCGCGACGGCTTCCGCTGGAGTCCCGACGGCCGGTCGATCGCCTACTGGCAGCTCGACTCGTCGGGCGTCGGCATCTTCAACCTGATCGACGACACGGACTCGCTCTACCCGACGCTGAAACCAATCCCGTACCCCAAGGTCGGCACCACCAACTCGGCGGCGCGCCTCGGCATCGTGCCGGCCGCGGGCGGGCCGACGCGGTGGCTCGACATCCCCGGCGACCCGCGCAACCACTACCTGGCGCGCATGGAGTGGGCGGCGAGCTCGGACGAGGTGGTGGTGCAGCAGCTCAACCGGCTGCAGAACACCGACCTCGTGCTGCTCGGCGACCGGCGCACGGGCAAGGTCCGCACCGTCCTCACCGAGAAGGACCCGGCGTGGGTCGAGGTGGTGGACGACCTGGATTGGCTCGACGATGGGAAGGCCTTCACGTGGGTGAGCGAGCGCGACGGCTGGCAGCACGTCTACGTCGTGCCGCGCGACGGCGGCACGCCGCGGCTCGTGATGCGCGGCACCTTCGACGTGGTGCGCGTGGCGTCGATCGACGAGCAGGGCGGCTGGATCTACTACCTCGCGTCACCCGACAAGCCCACCGAGCGCTACCTCTTCCGCTCTCGTCTCGACGGCACGGGCGCGCCTGAGCGGCTGACGCCGACAGACGAGGCCGGCACGCACAGCTACACGATCTCGCCCCACGCGGCCTACGCCTTCCACACCTGGTCGTCGTTCGGCGTGCCGCCGACCACGGAGCTGGTGCGCCTGCCCGACCACCGCGCGCTCCGGACGCTCGCCGCCAACGAGCGCGCGCGCGCGAACGTGGCGAAGCTGCTCAAGCACCCCGTCGAGTTCTTTCGCGTGGACGGCGGCAACGGCGTCATGCTCGACGCCTACATGATGAAGCCGCCGGGCTTCGACCCGACGAAGAGGTACCCGATCCTCTTCAACGTCTACGGCGAGCCCGCCGGGCAGACGGTGACCAACGCCTGGGGCGGCCGCAACTACCTCTGGCACCTCATGCTCACCCAGCAGGGCTACATCGTCGCCAGCGTGGACAACGAGGGGACCAACTCGCCCCGGGGGCGGGCATGGCGGAAGGTGATCTACCGGCAGATCGGCATCCTGGCGTCGAAGGAGCAGGCGGCCGCGGCGCGGGAGATCCTCGAGCGGTCCTACGTGGATCCCTCGCGGGTCGGCGTGTGGGGGTGGAGCGGCGGCGGCTCGATGACGCTGAACCTGATGTTCCGCTCGCCGGACCTCTACTCGGCCGGCATGGCCGTGGCGCCCGTGCCCGACCAGCGGCTGTACGACTCGATCTACCAGGAGCGCTACATGGGGCTGCCCGACGACAACGCGGACGGCTACAGGAACGGGTCGCCCATCACCTTCGCCGGCCAGCTCCGGGGGAACCTGCTCGTGGTGCACGGGTCGGGCGACGACAACGTGCACTACCAGGGCACCGAGCGGCTGGTCGACGCGCTCGTCGCCGCGAACAAGCCGTTCCAGCTGATGGTGTACCCGAACCGCACGCACGCCATCTCGGAAGGACCCAACACGTCGCGGCACCTCTACGAGCTGCTGACGCGGTACCTGACCGAACACCTGCCGCCGAATCCGTGAGGGGGACCCGTGCGATCCGCCGGGGCTTGACGCCGCGACGCGTCCTGGTGTCTACTCGCGCTTCGTCATGAACCGGCGTCCCATCGATCCCCCGCGCGCGCGTGCGAGCCGCCGAGAGGCGACCCGCCGGGTCGCGGTGCGCCGCGCGGCCGGCTCCGCGCGCGGTCGATTCGCGTTGTTTACGTGTCCGGCGAGTGCCGGAGCGCATCGATTGGGGGGATAGGCCGCGGATTCAGCCGGGCGAGAAACAAGGGCCGTCACCCCATGCGGGTGGCGGCCCTTTTCGTTTGCAGGAGCGAGGGAGCGGAGCGGGGCGTTGGGGCCCCCGCGAGCGACCGAGCCAGGCGGGGTGCAGGGGGCCCCGCCGATTCAGGAGAAGGACATGCGCATCGCCTATCAGGGAGAGCCCGGCGCTTTCAGCGAGGCCGCCGCGCTCGCGCTCCAGCCGTCCGCCGACACCCGGCCGTGCGAGACGTTCGACGCCGTCTTCGCCGAGGTGGACGCCGGGCGCGCGACTCACGGCATCCTGCCGGTCGAGAACTCGATCGGCGGCACCATCCACCGGAACTACGACTTGCTGCTCGAGCACGAGCTCGCGATCGTCGCCGAGGTCGAGCAGTCCATCGTTCACCACCTGCTGGTGCGCCCGGGCACGCGGCGGGAGGACGTGCGGCGCGTGTACTCGCACCCGCAGGCGCTGGCGCAGTGCGAGCGGTTCCTGCGCGCCATGACCGGCGTGGAGATCGTCGCCACCTACGACACGGCGGGGAGCGCCAAGCTTGTGCGCGACGGCGCGCAGGCCGACGCGGCGGCCATCGCGTCGGCGCGCGCCGGGACGATCTTCGGCCTCGACACGCTCGCGGCGGGCATTCAGGACTACCCGCAGAACGTGACGCGGTTCCTCGTGGTCGCGCGCGGCGCGGCGCCGCTCGGGCCGCCCGACAAGACGACGATCGTGTTCACGCTGGGCGACGAGGCCGGGGCGCTCTTCCGGGCGCTGAGCGTCTTCGCGCTGCGCGGGATCGATCTGACCAAGCTCGAGTCGCGGCCGGTGCGCGGCCGCCCGTGGGAGTACTTCTTCTACGCGGACCTGGCGGCCGCGCGGCAGGACCCCGCCTGCGCGCGGGCGCTCGTCAACCTGGGCGAGTTCGCGCGCGGCGTGCGGATGCTCGGGTCGTACCCGCGGTGGCGCCCGCCGGCGGCGACCGCCCCGGACGGCGCAGTGGATATATAAATTCATATGATGATGACATCGTAATTATAAATTTGACTTAGCACCTGGCCACCTCGACAATGGGCCCATGTCCGAGGTCCCCGCCCGCCGCAGCGCCGCGCTCACGAACGGCCCGAGCCGCGCGCCGGCGCGCGCGATGCTCAAGGCCGTCGGCTTCACCGACCGCGACCTCGCGCGCCCGCTCGTGGGGGTGGCCAATACATGGACCGAGATCGGCCCGTGCAACGCGCACCTGCGCGAGCTGGCCGCCGAGGTGAAGCGCGGGATCCGCGAGGCCGGCGGCACGCCGCTCGAGTTCAACACGGTCTCGATCTCGGACGGCATCACGATGGGCACCGAGGGCATGCGGGCCTCGCTCGTCAGCCGCGAGGTGATTGCCGACTCGATCGAGCTCGTCGCCCGCGGCAACCTGCTCGACGGTCTCGTCGCCCTCGTGGGCTGCGACAAGACGATCCCGGGCGCCGTGATGGCCCTCGCCCGGCTCGACCTGCCCGGGCTCGTGCTCTACGGCGGGTCGATCGCGCCCGGCCATGCGGCCGGACGCGACGTCACGATTCAGGACGTGTTCGAGGCCGTCGGCGCGCACGCCGCCGGGCGGATCACCGACGGCGACCTGGCCGAGCTCGAGAACCACGCCTGCCCGGGAGCCGGCGCCTGCGGCGGCCAGTTCACCGCCAACACGATGGCGACCGTGTGCGAGTTCCTCGGTCTCTCGCCGATGGGCACCGCCAGCATCCCGGCCCTGGACCCCGCGCGCGCGGAGGCCGCGCGCGCGGCGGGCCGGCTCTCGATGGCGCTCGTGGGCGGCGGCCCGCGGCCACGCCAGATCGTCACGCCCGCCGCGATCCGCAACGCGATCGCGGTCGTCGCGGCCACCGGCGGATCGACCAACGCCGTGCTGCACCTGCTCGCCATCGCGCGCGAGGTGGGCGTGTCGCTCGACCTCCAGGACTTCGACCGCATCAGCGCGCGCGTGCCGGTCATCGCCGACCTGAAGCCCGCCGGCCGCTTCGTGGCGACGGACCTGTACCGCGCGGGGGGCACGCGCCTCGTGGCCCGGCGCCTGGTCGAGGCCGGGCTGGCCGACGGCCGCGCCCTCACGGTCACCGGCCGGACGCTGGGCGAGGAGGCGGCCGACGCCGTCGAGGCGCCCGGCCAGGAGGTGGTGCGTCCCGCCGATCGGCCGCTCCAGGCCCACGGCGGGCTGGCGATCCTCACCGGCAACCTCGCGCCCGAGGGCGCGGTGGTGAAGATCGCCGGCCACGCGCGCCGCGCGCACCGCGGCCCAGCGCGCGTGTTCGACGGCCAGGAGGCGGCGTTCGACGCGGTGCAG
>JAHECP010000201.1 GCA_024641665.1 Acidobacteriota bacterium | reverse complement strand
GCCGCCCGGCGCTCGAGCCGGCCCTGACGGCGTTCGACCGCGCGAGCGGCGCGGTGATCACGGCGCTTGCGGGCAACCGCGTCCTGGCCGGTCGGCTGGCGGACCTCGAGTTCGCGGATCTCAGGCCGACCGAGAGCACGGTCGCCGCGATCGCGGCCGTCTGCACGCGCGCCGATGGCGCGCTCGATCGGTACCGCGAATTTGTCCAGAAGGATCTGGCGGCGCTGAACGCCGCGTTCACCGCCGCGGGGGTGCGCGCGCTACCGGCGCCGGCCGCGGTACCCGCGACCGCGTGCAGCGCGGCGCGCTAGGCACAGCGACGGCGGAAGCCCTGCGCGACGAGAGGTGCGCATGCTGCTCTCGGCGCTCGTCTACCTCGGGCTCGCGACGGCGCTCACCGGGCTGATCTTCGTCGTGAGGCCAGTCCGGCGGCTGCGTGTCCCGACACGGCGGCACGGCCTCGTCGTGGCGGGGGTCGGGGCGGCCGTGGCGGTGATCGGCCTCGCGCTTCCGGCGTCCGAGTCGCGCGTCGCCCGCGCGGAGACGCGGCTCGACGAGTTCGCGCCGGTCTGGCAGTTCCACGAGCGCCACACCATCCGCGTGGCCGCGCCGCCCTCGCGCGTCTACGACGCGATCCTGCGCGTGCGGGCCGACGAGATCGCGCTCTTCGACACGCTGACCTGGATCCGGCGCGGCGGCCGGCCGGCGCCGGGCACGATTCTCGACGCCGGCGCGCGCGCGTCGCTTATCGACGTCGCCACGCGCAGCGGCTTCGTGCGCCTGGCGGACGAGGCGCCGCGGGAGCTGGTGATCGGCGCCGTAGTCCTGGCGCCGTCCGGCACGCGGGGGACGCTCACGCCGGAGGTCTTCCGCACGCCCCTGCCCCCCGGCTTCGCGCTCGCGGTGATGAACTTCCTCGTGGCCCCGGACGGGGACGCCGCGTCGATCGTCACGACCGAGACGCGCGTCTTCGCCAACAGCCCCTCGGCACGCCGGCGGTTCGCCGTCTACTGGCGTGTGATCTACCCGGGCAGCGCGATCATTCGCCGGATGTGGCTGCGCGCGATCGAGCGGCGGGCGACGGGCCCGGAGGGGACGTGACGGTTGGCTCGAGCGCGGCGAGCGCCGCCGCGGCCGCGGCGCGTGTCTGCGCGTCGGGATGGCTGCGCGCGGCCGTCGCGACGACGTCCAGGACCTTCGGGCAGTGGGTGAGCGCGTCCGCGCCGACGCGTCCCAGCGCCCAGTAGATCCCCCGCTCGACCGCGCCGGTCTGGAACGTCTCCTCCTCGGTGAGCATGCCGCAGAGGATGGGCAGGATCGACGCGCGGTGCCCGGGCCGCGCGGCGAGGATCTCGCCGATCGCCTCGGGCACACCGTACGGCACGGCGCCCGACTCGTCGTTCAGGGCCCAGAGGAAGCGCTGCAGCAGGGGGCACATGCTGGTGGAGTGGGCAAGGCAAGGCTGAGCCAAAGGGCGGGGACGGTCAACGGTGACTGGCAGGCGAATCGCTTCGAAGGCGCCGCCGTCCACACGCGGCGGTCGCTTGGGCAAGGAGCGTGGATTTCGCGCTGCGGTGGCTCGCGGCGTGTGCGGCGTGGTGCTACTCGGAGGTCTGGCCTGTGCGGGGACGCCGGCGCAGCAGACGGCGCGTGAGACCCAGGAGCTCGACCCGTGCCCCCCCCCACTCTCGGGCAGGTGACGCTGAATCTCGTCAACGAAGAGCGCCGGCTGCAAGGCCTGCAACCGTTGGAGCCGGACCTGCTGCTTGTGTCCGCCGCCCGTGCGCATGCCGAGGACCTTGCACGGACCGGCACGATCGGACACGAGGGCAGTGACGGTTCGACGCCGGCCCAGCGAGTCACCGCCGCGGGGTACGTGTGGACATCGGTGGGACAGAACGTCGCAACCGGCCAGACGTCACCAGAGGAAGTCGTCACGGCGTGGATGAAGTCGGAGCCGCACCGCCGGAATCTCCTGAACCCGAGGTTCACCTCCGCAGGGATGGCGACGATCGACGCGCCGGCCACGCGGTGGGGAACGTACTGGGTCATGGTGTACGCCGGAGGCGCGCAGACGCCCGCGCCAGGGTCGGTTCGTTGTCATCCGTGACGCGACGCGTCTCGAGCAGCCGTTCACGAATCGAGGTTCACCCGTTGGGTGCCCTAAGCGAGGTCCTCCATGCGTAACGCCGAGTGGTACTCCCGGTTTGCGAAGGCGGCGGCGCACTTCTGTGGCCGCCCCAGAGTGTTCGTCCTCGCCGTCGGTGTCATCGCCGCGTGGATCGTCACTGGGCCGATATTCCGCTTCAGCGACACCTGGCAATTGGTCATCAACACCGGCACGACGATCATCACGTTCCTGATGGTCTTCCTGATTCAGAACACACAGAATCGGGACACTGAGGCCATCCAGGTGAAACTCGACGAGCTCATCCGCGCGACCATGGGCGCGCACAACGCCCTTCTCGATCTGGAAGAGCTCGAGGAGGACACCCTCAATGCGTTCCGAACCAAGTATCAAGCGCTTGCCAGCGCGGCAAGAGCGGAGTTGGTCCGTGGGGTTCAGGACACCGGCACGCCAGAGCCATGAACCGTGCCCGGGCCCCCAACTCTTCCCCTGGCGCTCGAGAAGGCGTGTAGCGGGTTACCATCGCAAGGCCGCCGTCGGTGCCGCGAGGGAGAGAGCGCCGCACCGGCGCCGAGCGTGAGGTGGATCCAGATGGCGCCCAACACGAAGGTCAACCGGGGTGAGGTGCATCGGAGCGACCGGATTGGCTGGTTGCGCGCCGCCGTCCTCGGCGCCAACGACGGCCTCATTTCCACGAGCAGCCTGGTCGTGGGCGTGGCCGCCGCCGGGCCGAGCCGCGCGGCGATCCTGCTGGCCGCTGTCGCGGGGCTCGCGGCCGGGGCCCTCTCGATGGCCGCGGGTGAATACGTCTCGGTCAGCTCCCAGGCGGACACCGAGCGGGCCGACCTCGACCTGGAGCGCGGCGAACTGGCGACTTCGCCCGAGGCCGAGCAGGCCGAGCTGGCGGGCCTCTACATCGCCCGGGGTCTCAGCCGCGAGCTGGCCGCCCAGGTCGCCGATCAACTGATGGCCCACGACGCCCTCGGTGCCCACGCCCGGGACGAGCTCGGCATTCACGAGACGACACGGGCCCGGCCGACTCAAGCCGCGCTGGCCTCCGCCGCCTGCTTCGCTGTCGGGGCGGCGCCACCCGCCGTTCTCGCCGCGCTGGTGCCGACCGGAGCTCTGACGCCGGCCGTCGTGGCCGTGACCTTGGGGCTCCTCCTCGCGCTCGGGAGCGCCGCGGCTCGCCTGGGCGGCGCCCCGCTCACCCGCGGCGCTCTCCGCGTGGCGTTCTGGGGTGCGGTGGCCATGGGGTGCACGGCCGCGGTCGGGCGTCTCTTCGGCGCGGTCGTCTAGGCGACGATGACCAGCGACCGTCCCCCCTCGCTCGGCGAGGAGATCGCGAGCAGCGTCAGCCACGGGGTCGGCGTCGTCGCCGCCCTGGCGGCGGCCCCGTGGCTCGTGTTGGCGGGCGTGCGTCAGGACGGCGTGGCGGGCGGCGTCGGCGCGACGGTGTTCGCCGTCACGGTGGTGCTGCTGTACCTTTCGTCCACGCTCTACCACGCGCTGCCGCCCGGCCGCGCCAAGCGCGTGTTCCGCGTCCTCGACCACAGCGCGATCTACCTGCTCATCGCGGGCACCTACACGCCGTTCATGCTCGGCGTCGTCCGTGGCCCCTGGGGCTGGACGCTCCTGGGCGCCGTGTGGACGCTGGCCGTCGCCGGCATTGCGCTCAAGGGCGCGGGCGGCATCCGCTACCCGCGGCTCTCCACCGCGGTCTACATCGGCATGGGCTGGCTGGCGCTCGTCGCGATCCGGCCGCTCTGGCCGATGGTGCCCTTGGCGGGCTGGCTGTGGATTCTGGCGGGCGGCGTCGCCTACACGGCCGGCGTGGCGTTCTACGCCGCGCGCCGCCTGCGCTACGGCCACTTCATCTGGCACCTGTTCGTGCTCGCCGGCACGGCGTGCCACGTCGTCGCGGTGATGCGGTACGCGTTCTGAGGATCGGAGGCCGGGGGCCAGCCGCCTTCGCCCTTCGGGCTTCGGCGAGCCCGCCGCAACCTTGGCGACGGCGGGAGGCCGGGGGCCACACGCATCTCCGATTCATGCTACGCTGACGCGGTTCCCAACGTTTGCATCACGCGGACCGACGACGGACGTGGCGCGGCGGCAGGCCGGCCGGCTCCGCAGTCCGCCCCGCGTTCGTCAACGAGGAGAGCTTCTCATGAGCAGATCTGCCGTGGTGACCGGATGCAGCTCCGGGTTCGGCCGTCAGGTGTCGGAACGGCTCGCGCGGGCAGGCGGTCGAGTGTACGCGACCATGCGCGGCACCACAGGGAAGAACGAAACGATTGCCCGTGAGCTCCAGGCGCTCGCCGCCGCCGAGGGCCTCGACCGGCGCGTCCTCGAGCTCGACGTGACCTCGACGAGCTCGGTCGACTCGGCGGTCGCGACGGTGCTGGCGGAGTCGGGCGCGCCGGACGTCGTCGTCAACAACGCCGGCCAGATGTTCGTGGGCCTCGCGGAAGCCTTCAGCCCCGACGAGTTCACGAAGCAGCTCGACGTCAACGTCGTCGGCATCCATCGAGTGAGCCGGGCGTTCCTGCCGGCGATGCGGAGGCGCGGCCGCGGGCTCATCGTCAACCTCAGCTCGACCGCCGGCCGGGTGGGCCTCCCCTTCTTCAGCGTGTACCACGCCAGCAAGTGGGCGGTTGAAGGGTACTCGATGGCGCTCCGCATGAAGCCCGGCACGCGCCCGTTTCGCAGCGTCGTGGGCGTCGACTTCGGTGTGCGGGAGCTCAACGCGTCGGTCGCGCCACACGAGACCGCGCTCCTGGAGAACCTGGGGCTCACGTCGTTCGCGACCCTCGTCCGGCCGTCGTGAGGGCGGGGTTGCCCGTGAGCCCTGAGCCGTCTCAGTACACGAACTCCCTGATGTCGTACGTCGCGATCTTCGGCGGCGGGCCGGCGAAGCGCAGGCCGTCGTGGATGGCCCGGCGCTGCGCGGCGCGCTCGGCGGCCGTGAGGGCGCGGATGTTGCCGGCGTCGGCCAGCATGGGGTAGGTCGTGCCGGGGATCGGCACGAGGTCGCTGAAGTAGAGGAAGTCGCCCGCGCCGAGGCGCATGGCGTTCACCGCGGCGACGGTGTCCGTCACGTGGCCCTCGGCGAACCGGTCGCCGCCGAGCCCCACCATCACGATGACGCCCGCGGCGAGGCCTGCGGCCTTGATCGCGCGCACGGTCTCGATCGCGGCGCCGCTCATGCCGGGCTTGCGCACGAAGTCCAGCAGCGGGTCGTAACCCGACTCGAGGCCGATGTACACCCGCCGCAGGCCGTGCTTGCCGAGGCCGCGGTAGTCGCCTTCGGTCTTGCGCGCGCCGGTGAAGCCGTCCACGAAGGCGTACACGCCGCGCCGCTTCGCGTCGAGTCGCCGCTCGAGCACCTCGAAGATCTTGTAGAGCCGCCCGATCGGCACGGCGAGCGCGTTGGCCGCGCCGAGGAAGATCGACCGGCCGCGCAGCCGCGCCGAGGTGCCGAGATACGTCCGCACGGCCTCCACGTGCTGGTCGAACTCGAAGGGCGACTTGACGTGGAAGGGCTCGTGGTAGAGGTCGCAGAAGGTGCACGAGGTGAACGAGCACCCGCGCGTCGCCTGCACGACGAGGCTCAGGTACTGGTCGGGCGGCAGGATGCCGACCGGCGCGTAGACGCGCGAGAAGCGCTCGGCGTCGGCGCGCGCGGCCTCGGCGGCGAACCGCGCGCCCATGAGCACGGCCGCCCAGGTCTCGATGCGGCGCATGTGCTCGGGCTCGGGCGACCAGCGGCCGCCGTCCGCCTTCACGGCGTTGTGCACGCGCAGGAACACCTCCGCCGCCTCGTTCATCAGCGTGTCGGCGGCCTCGCCCTCGGGCCACTCCCAGTGCCGGCCCCGCGCGTCCTGCCACTTGTGCAGCAGCCGCCCGCTCAGGCCGCGCCGATAGGTGTGCCCGTCGCGCCAGTAGGAATAGAGGCGCCCCGCGCGGTCGCACGCGGCGACGATGCGGTGCGTGCCGGGGCCTTCGAGGCCGACGGTCAGCGACCGGTGACGCAGGCTGACGGTGAACGCCGCGTCGCCGGCCGACCCGCTCACGTGGATGGGCGGCTGGGGCTCCGCGACGGGACGGGCGGGACGAACGGGCGCGACGGTCGGCGCCGAGGCGCGCCCCGCCGGCGTGCCGGAGCGGCCGCGGCGGGTCTGGGGAGCGATCCTGCGGGCCATGTGCGCCTCATTGAACCACTGACGCACGCCCCGAGTCGAGAGGCGCGTTCACGTCGGAGGCCGGAGGTCAGAGATCGTTGCCCGAGTAGGTCGTCAGCGCGCCCTTCCGGGCGGGGCGTCGTCCCTTGACCCGTCCGCCAGGGGTGGCCATAATCCGCCCAGTGCCCGGCGACACGAGCGGTCCGGCGCCGACGGGGACGCCCCCGCCGCATCTGAAGACCGGCGTTGTGTCAACCCGGCGAGGCGAGACCCCGCTCATCCGGCCCATCGTCACGCATGTCGTGCGCGGGGAGGACCACGTTTCGCATGCGCCGCGGCATCTCCTGGTTTGCGAGGCGCTCGACCTCGCGCCTCCGCAATTCGGGCACGTCGTGCTCATCGCTCAAGACTTGCCGCACACGTCGAGCCTTCGATGAACGCCGGTCCTGGGAAACGTTCGCTTCAGAACACAGACAGGCACTTCTGCAGCGTCGATCGAGTTATTGGACACTCCGGGTATGATCTCGGCCGTGACGCGTCTCACCTCGAGAATTCCGATCGCTGGAGCCTGCCTGTTCTTTATCGCGTTCGCCACGGCGAGGGCGGTCCGCGTTCCGCTGACCTACGATGAAGCTGCAACCTACCTGCGGTACATCTCGACCGACTTCTTGTCCGTTTTCAATTTTTCCGTCGCCAATAATCATTTCGCGAACTCGCTGCTGACGAAGCTTTCGTCCCTGGTCTTCGGCGATAGCGAACTGGCGCTTCGCTTGCCGACCTTGATCGCCTATTGCATGTACATGTTCTTCTGCCTGCTCATCCTGCGCGAGCTCAAGCATCGCGTCATTGCCTGTGCAGGGTTTCTGCTGTTGAACCTGAATCCTTACGTTCTGGACTATTTCGCTCTGAGCCGCGGTTATGGATTGTCTCTTGCGTTCCTGATGGGGACGTTGTTCTTCCTCTTCCGATTTCTGGCGCAGTTGCGCACCAGCGCAGACAGCCGCCACCTGTTCAGCGCGCTCATGTTTGCCTGCGGCGCCGCGATGGCCAACTTCACGCTCTTGAATGTGTTTCTGGGCGTCTTCGGCGTCGGGCTCGTCGCGCTCATCGTCGCCAATGCCTTCACAAGCGTCCCGCCAGGCACGCGGACCTTGGATCGGCCTCCGCGCAAGAGTCGCCGCCACTCCGTCCCCTGGCTGCCGTTGGTGGCCGCGATTTTCACCGCTCTCGTTCTCTCGCAGGATATTGCCCTGTCTGAGAAGCTGTTTGAGCCCGTTACGGTCGACCTCGTCGGACTGAACGACGCGGAGCTCGACACCGTCCGGGTCGCGCGATTCGACATTCGCGGGAGAGCCCTTCCTCTTCTACGCCAGGCGGGCGCGCCCGTGTGGCGCCTCGACAGGAGAACTCATTTCGCAGGCTTGCGAATCGAGATGCCAGCCGCGGCCGCAGACAAGGTCGAGCTCATCGAAGTGACCATAGGCAGCCGGCGCTTCTGGCACGATCGTCGCCGAGATGCAGGCTGGATCATCCGCGATGCAGGCGCCTCACGCATCTTCGAGAGCGGGCCGGCGCTCTCGCTGCCAAGATCGAGGATGCCTGCTTATCGACCGATCATGAATTGGGCAGGTGACGCGCGCTATGTGGCCTGTGTGGCGACATACACGGCATTCGCGTTGGCAGCCCTCGCTGCGCTCGCCATATTGTTGAAGGCCGCGGGCGCGCTCGCCGGTCACCTGAATCTCCTCAGCGGCGATCAATGGCGCGCTCTTGCCTCCGGTGCGCTCTGGTGCGCCGCGCTGGCAGGCCCCCCGCTGTATCTCCTGAGGAGGAACGCGGAGCTGTACTACGGCGGCAACGGGGAATTCATCGAGGATACGTACTATTCGCTCATCCACAGCTCTTTCTACGGCAGGACCTACCACCCGGACCAGAATCAGATCGTCTTCGTCGCCATCATCGCGACGGTTGCGGTGTTCAGTGTCGTATTTTATGTAAGCGTCCGACGCAGGCTTGCGAGCGTGCTGCCGGCGGTGTCTCTCCTGGCGATTATCGTCATTGCCTCTGTCTCGGTCGTCGCACAGAGATCCCTGTTTCAGACACCGTACCTCCTGGGCAGGTCTGGGCTCTTCTTCATCCCGCTGTACGTGCTGTTTGTGACGTTCTTATGTGAAACGATTGCCGAGCTCGGTCATGCGGGCAAAGTGTTCGCGACGTCCATTCTGATGGTCGTCCTGTCGTTTTCGATATATCACTTCATGGTAACAGCGAACCTGAAGGAGACGCTGGATTGGCCGGACGACGCGGGTACCAAGGCGATGATGGAAGATCTCGGCCAGATTATCGCGGCCGAGCATCGACCACGCGTGGTTCTCGGCGTCGATTGGTTCTATAGTGCGGTTGCCGCCTACTATGCAGACACACAGAAGGCGGCCATCATCGATATCGTCGTCGTGCCGACGCCAAGCGACTTCATGTATCTCCGGGAGGGGCAGGCAGAGGGCATCACCGTTCTCAAGCGATACCCCGTCGCGGGCAGTATGTTGGCACGGCCCGGAACGACCCGCTAGAACCGTGGGGCAATGGCGCGCTCGGTTGGTCTGCCCGCCGTCCGCCTTCACGGCGCTGTGCACGCGCAGGAACACCTCGGCCGCCTCGTTCAGCACGGCGTCGGCGGCCTCGCCCTCGGGCCACTCCCAGTGCCGGCCCCGCGCGTCCTGCCACTTGTGCAGCAGCCGCCCGCTCAGGCCGCGCCGATAGGTGTGCCCGTCGCGCCAGTAGGAAGAGAGGCGCCCCGCGCGGTCGCACGCGGCCACGATGCGGTGCGCGCCGGGGCCTTCGAGGCCGACGGTCAGCGACTCGTGACGCAGGCTGACGGTGAACGCCGCGTCACCGGCCGACCCATTCACGTGGATCGGCGGCAGGGATTCCGACGTGGGAAGCACGGGACGGGCGGGCGCGGCCGTCGTCGCCGGCGCGCGGCTGGCCGGCGTTCCGGGGCGCGCGGCGGGTGCGGGGGAGCAATCGTGCGAGCCATGTGCGCCTCATTGAACCACCGACGCACGCCCGGAGTCGAGGGGGCGGTCGCCTTCGCTCTTCGCGCTTCGACCCGACAAGCCGCGGTCTCGGCGAAGGCCGGAGGCCAGGGGCCGGAGGCCGGAGGCCGGAGGCCGGAGGCCGGGGACCGGAGGTCGATGACCGTCACCCGCGCGAGCGAACGGTGACCGCGCCGGCCCCGGCGTCGACGAGGCCGGCCACGAATGCCATGCGCGGCGCGGGCAGCCGCCCGTCGCGGCGCCACG
>JAHECP010000200.1 GCA_024641665.1 Acidobacteriota bacterium | reverse complement strand
CGCGCGCCCGGCGGCGTTCGGCCGCCGCATCGCGGACGAGGTCGGTCATGGTCCGCGCCGTGGCGCGCGCGAGCCCGAGCCGGCCGCGGCGCCCGAGCTCGTCGCGTGCCGTGTCGCGGAACAGCTCGATCACGTCCGAGCCGAAGCGCGCGCGGTACGCGGGCGGGTAGGCGCGGAGCGCCAGCCGGACCAGGCGCTCGGCCGCCGCCATCGACCAGCGCGCGCTCACGCCGTCTCTCCCCGCTCGGCGAGCTTCCTGACGCGCGAGCTGCCGACGAGCGCGGTGAGCCGTCGCGCCTCGACGGCCGCGGCCTGGCGGCCGAGCATGGTCAGCCGGTAGTAGGTGCGCCGCTCGTCGTCCAGCTCGCGCACCGGCCGCCGGTCGGACTCGGCGATGAGGCCCGCGTCGAGCAGCTGCTGGATCGCGCGATAGAGCGTGCCGGCGCCGAGGCGGAGGCGCCCGGGCTCGCGCGCCTCGAGGTCCTTCTTCAGGCCGTAGGGGTGGCGCTCTGCTTCGGAGAGGCTCACGAGCATGAGGAAATGCAGGGGTTTCAGCGGCCCCTGGCGCTCGACCGAGCGGCTTGCGTCGCGTAGCGGCATGCGCTTCACTGCTCCAGGAGGGTGGACGGGACTATTCACGAAACGGTTTGAATATTACCGAATCGTGAATAGTTTGTCCAGCCGTCCCGGAGAGCCTCGCATGTCCACCGTGACGCTGGCCGATCTGGACGACGAGCGGGTCGCGCCGTACCGAGGCGTGCGGGACCCGGCACTGCTGCGCGAGCACGGCCTGTTCGTGGGCGAGGGCCGCCTCGTGGTCCGGCGGCTGCTCGAGGACGGCCGGTTCACCGTTCGGTCGGTGCTCCTGTCGCCAGCCGCGCGCGACGGTTTGGCCGACCTCCTTGCGGCGCGGCCGGCGCTCGCGGTGTACGTCGCGTCGCTCGACCTGCTGCGCGCGATCACCGGCTTCGACCTGCACCGCGGCTGCCTGGCGCTGGCCGAGCGGCCCGCGCCCGAGCCGGCGGCGGCGCTCGTGGCGCGGCTCGGCGGCGTCCGGCTGGTCGTCGTGCTGGAGGAGGTGGCGAACGCCGACAACGTCGGCGGCGTGTTCAGGAACGCGCTGGCGTTCGGCGCGGGCGCGGTGCTGCTGAGCCCGGGCTGTTGCAACCCGCTCTACCGCAAGGCGATTCGCGCGTCGATGGCGGCATCGCTGCGCCTGCCGTTCGCCCGCCTCGAGCCGTGGCCCGGCGGACTCGACCTGCTGCGCGCCGCGGGATTCGCGCTCGTGGCGCTCACGCCTGCGGCCGGCGCGCGCGACCTCGCGTTGTTCGCGCGCGACCCCGCGCGGCCGTCGCGGATCGCGCTCGTCGTGGGCACCGAGGGCGCGGGGCTGGGCGCGGAGACGCTCGCGCGGGCCGACGCACGCGTCCGGATCCCGATGGCGCCCGGCGTGGACTCGCTGAACCTCGTGACCGCGACGGGGATCGGGCTGCACCGCTTGGGAATGTCGAATGTCGAATGCTGAATGTCGAACGAAAACGTCGAATGCTGAAGGTCGAATGCCGTCACGTTCGACGAATTCGACATTCGACATTCAGCATTCGACATTCTGTTGATCTACGATTGGGCCGCCCGGCCGTCCCGCAGCTGGGGCGGCGCGCGCGTGAGGAGGGACGATTCGATGAAGCCGCGCCTCTACGGATGGATACCTGCCCTCGGCCTGGCGCTGGCGTCGCTGGCGCTGGCCCCGCGGCTCGAAGCCCAGACGATTCCGACGCCCGAGTCGGTGCTCGGCTACAAGCCCGGCGCCGACTTCCATCTCGCCAGCTACGACGACGCTTTGGCCTACTTCAAGCAGCTCGACGCGGCGAGCGACGAGCTGCAGCTCGAGCCGGTCGGCAAGACGAGCGGCGGGCTCGACTGGTACATCGCCATCATCTCGTCGGCGGAGAACCTGAAGAACCTCGATCGGTACAAGGACGTCGCGAAGCGCATCGCGCTCGTCAAGGGCCTCGACGACGAGCAGGCGCGCGCGCTCGCGCGCGACGGCAAGGCCATCGTCCACATCGACGGCGGCCTGCACGCCACCGAGGTGGCCGGCGCGCAGCACACCATCCAGCTCGCCTACGACCTGGTGAGCAGCCAGGACCCGCACGTCAAGTTCATCCTCGACAACGTCATCCTGGTGCTGTGGTTCTCGATGAACCCCGACGGCCAGAACATGGTGGCGAGCTGGTACCGCCGCAATCTCGGCACGCCGTTCGAGGTGGCGCCGCTGCCGTGGCTCTACCTGAAGTACATCGGGCACGACAACAACCGCGACGGCTACATGAACAACGTGCCCGAGTCGCAGATCGTCACGCGCGAGGCCGTGGACGAATGGTATCCGATGGTGTTCTACAACCACCACCAGACGGCACCGTTCCCGGCGCGCATCTGGATTCCGCCCTTCGCCGAGCCGGTCTCCACCAACATGAGCCCGCTCATGTGGCGCTGGACCAACGTGTTCGGGACCGCGATGGCGGCCTGGCTCGACGACCACGGGATGCCCGGGTCGATCCACCGCGGCCGCTTCGACGACTGGTATCCCGGCTTCATCGACAACGTGAACAACTATCGCAACACCGTCTCGTTCCTCACCGAGACGGCGCTCTACCGCTACGCGACGCCGCACTTCTACACCGTGAGCGACTTCCCGAAGGAGTTCCAGGACCTCCGCAAGGAGGTCTTCTACGCGAGCCCGTGGGAGGGCGGCTGGTGGCGGCTCGGCGACGCGGTGCGCTACATGGAAGGCGCGTCGATGTCGGTCCTGGACACGGCGGCGAAGTACCGGGAGCAGATCATCTACAACCGCTACCAGGCTGGCCGCGACGCCATCCGGACCTACGAGACCTCGCCGCCCTACGCCTACGTGATCCCGCAGCAGCAGCGCGACCCGCAAGAGGCGGCGCTGCTCGTCCGGAAGATGCAGATGAACGGCGTCCAGGTGAGCCAGGCCTCGGCCGCGTTCGGCGTGGGCGGGCGCGACTACCCGGCGGGCACGTGGGTGATCCTCATGGACCAGCCCTACGCCCGCCTGGTGAAGGAGCTGTTCAGCATCCAGGATTACCCGGACCTGCGCGAGACGCCCGGCGGGTCGCCCGACCTGCCCTACGACGTGGCCGGCTGGACGCTGCCGCTCCAGATGGGCGTCGACGCCGTCGCCGTCATCGAGCCGCTCCCGCCCGACGTGCGCGCGGGGATGCGGCCCGTCGAGACGATCGCGCCGCCGCCGGGCGGCGTGAGCGGCACGGGCACGACGTTCGTGATCGACCGGCGCCCGAACGCCGCCGTCACGGCCGTCAACCGCGTGCTGAAGGCGGGCGGCACGGTGAGCGTCGCGGGCCAGGGCATCACGGTGGACGGCCAGGCGTACGCGCCCGGGGCGTTCGTGGTGACCGGCCTGGCGCGCGACAAGATGCAGGCCATCGCGGCCGACCTGGCGCTCCCGGTGCGCGCCACCGCACGCGTTCCCGAGGCGACGGCGAAGCTCGGGGCCGGCCGCGTCGGCGTCTACCAGTCCTGGCAGGCGAGCATCGACGCGGGCTGGACCCTGTGGCTGCTCGATCAGTACGAGTTCCCGGCGACCGAGATCCACAACGACGCGATCCGCGCGGGCCGGCTGAAGGACCGGTTCGACACGATCATCCTTCCCGAGATGAGCGCCCGCACCATCATGCACGGCTACGAGGTCGGCGTCGTCCCGGGCGAGTTTGCGGGCGGCATCGAGCAGGACGGACTCGACAACCTGAAGCAGTTCGTCCGCGACGGCGGCACGATCCTGGCGCTCGGCGGCGCCTCGGCGTTCGTCATCGACGCCTTCGACCTGCCCGTGAAGAACGTGGTGGCCGGACTGAAGGACGAAGAGTTCTTCTGCGCCGGGTCCATCCTGAGGACCCAGGTGAAGTCGGCCGAGAACCCGCTGGTCTTCGGCCTGCCCAACGAGCCCGCCGCGTTCTTCGCGCGGAGCGGCGCGTTCGAGACCGGGCGCGGGTTCGAGGGTTCGGTGCTCCTGACCTACCCGAAGGACGAGAGCCCGCTGCTCTCCGGCTACATCCTGCACCCCGAGAAGATCCAGGGGAAGATCGCGTCGCTCGAGGCGAGGTGGGGCAAGGGGCGGATCGTCATCACCGGGTTCCGTCCGCAGTGGCGCGGCCAGACGCACGGGATGTACAAGTTGGTCTTCAACGCGCTGTGGACGGGCGGCGTCCAGGCGCCGGCGTCCGCGGGCCCGGCGGCCCCGGCGGCCGACCTCGGCCGGCAGTGGTCGGACGTCACCGCGGGCGTGACGGCCGGGCTCGAGGCGATCTTCGCGCAGAACCAGAAGTTCGCCTCCGCGAGCGGCGCCCGGAGCGTCGAGGAAGGGAAGAAGTTCGACGATCTCGTGGAGCGGTTCCGGGCCGCGCAGCTGAAGAAGATCGACGAGTTCGCGCGCGCGGCGGGTTCCCGCGCGCCCGGCCAGAAGATCGACGAGTACAGAGCGCAGCTCAAGGCCGCGCTCGTGGACATGCGCGGCAAGGACTACGCGTCGACCAACTACACGCTCGGCGACCTCCGCATTCAGTACCGGCTCGCCGTGCTCGAGCGGGAGATCGGGGAGGCGGTGGGGAAGATCTGATCGTGTCCGAATGTCGAATGTCGAAGGCGGAATGTCGAATGTTACGATCGCACTATGCCCAAGGTCAGCGCGGGGCTGTTGATGTACCGCGTGCGCGACGGCGCCCTCGAGGTGCTGCTCCTGCACCCGGGCGGGCCGTTCTTCGCCCACAAGGACGAAGGCGCGTGGTCGATCCCGAAGGGCCAGCTCGACGATGAGGAGGCGCCGCTCGACGCCGCGCGGCGCGAGTTCGAGGAAGAGACCGGCTTGGCGCCCACGGGCCCGTTCCGTCAGCTCGCGCCCGTCACGCAGAAGAGCGGCAAGGTCGTGCACGCCTGGGCCTTCGCGGGCGATTGCGACCCGTCGGCGGTGCGCAGCAACACGGTCACGATCGAGTGGCCCCCCTGGTCGAGACGCCGCCGCGAGTTCCCCGAGATCGACCGGGCCGCGTTCTTCGGGATGAAGGAGGCAAGAAGGAAGATCAACCCGCGCCAGCGCGCGTTCCTGGAGGAGCTCGAAGGGTTCGTGGCCGCGGATTCCGGCTGAGCTTCCGTCCGACAGCCCCATTCGACATTCAGCATTCGGCACTCAGCATTCGGCATTTCCGTCCGTCCCGGTGCAGGCCACGCGCCAGGGCGGCCTGATGTACAGCCAGTTCGGCGGCGACCGTGCGACCAAGTCGGACATGGTGCGCCGCTGGGTGGTGGACAACAACGCCGCGCAGAGCCGGTGAAGAGAAAAAGGGGACGGGAGCTTTTATGGCGAGGGGGGCGGACCCATAAAAGCTCCCGTCCCCTTTTTCTGATAGATTGCGCGTCGGACCTCGGAGGGTCCCCTCATGCGCACATCTCGCCTGCGGGCCGCGTGCCTCGTCGTTGCCTGCATAGGACTGGTCGCCGGGCCGGCCGCGGCCCAGACCTCGAAGCGCTCCATCACGCTGGACGATCTCGCGAAGCTCAAGTCGGTCGGCGACCCGCAAGTCTCACCCGACGGCAAGTGGGTCGCCTACACGGTCGGCACCGTGGATGCGGAGAAGGACACGCGCGACACGGATCTCTGGATGGTGAGCTGGGACGGCGCCGAGAGCGTCAGGCTGACGGCCACCGCCGACAGCCGTGAGAGCTCGCCGCGCTGGAGCCCCGACAACCGCTACCTCGCGTTCCTCGCCTCGCGCGGCGACGCGGACGAGAAGAAGCTGGGCGCGCAGGTCTGGCTTCTCGACCGCCGCGGCGGCGAGGCCGAGCGGCTCACCGCCGTCAAGGGCGGCGTGTCGGAGTTCGCCTGGTCGCCCGGCGCCTCGCGCCTCGCGCTCGTCGTGGACGACCCGGACCCGAACGACGAGCCGGAGACCCTGGAGGGCTGGAAGCGGAAGACCGCGCCGCCCATCGTGATCGACCGCTATCACTTCAAGCAGGACCGCGTCGGCTACCTCCGGTCCCTTCACCAGCACCTGGCGGTCTTCGACCTCGCGTCGCGCAAGGCCGAGGTCGTCACCCCGGGCCGCTTCGACGAGCAGGCCCCGGCCTGGTCGCCCGACGGCCGCTTCCTCGCCTTCGTCAGCAACCGCAGCGCCGACCCCGATCGCAACGAGGACACCAACGTCTACGTCATCGAGGCGAAAGCCGGCGCCGAGCCGCGCCGGGTGACCGCCTTCACCGGCACCGACGGCGGCCGGCCCTCGTGGAGCCCCGACGGCAAGTGGATCGCCTACGTGCAGGGCGAGGAGACGAAGTACGCGCCCTACGCCCAGGACGCGCTGGCGGTCGTGCCCGCCGCGGGCGGCGCGCCGACGATCCTCACCGCGTCGCTCGACCGCCCGGTGTCCGGCACCGTGGTGTGGACCTCCGACAGCCGCAGCCTCTACTTCACAACGGACGACGATCGTGTCACCTGCCTCGCGAAGGTCGCGGTCGGCGGCGGCCCGATCGAGAAGCTCACCACCGGTCCCCGCGTCGTCTCGAGCCTCTCGCACCGCGACGACGGGACGCTGGCGCTCGTGTCCGGGACGTCGGACGAGGCCGGCGAGGTGTACGCGTTCGAGCACGGCGCGCTGCGCCGCCTGACGCACCAGAACGACGCGCTCTTCGCCGAGCTCGCGCTGGGGGCCACCGAGGATTTCACGTCGACGAGCAAGGACGGCACGGACGTCCACGGGCTGATGGTGAAGCCGGCGTCGTTCGCGGCCGGCCGCCAGTACCCGATGATCCTGCTCATCCACGGCGGGCCGAACGGGCAGGACGACCACAGCTTCAGCTTCGACCGCCAGCTCTTCGCGGCCAACGGCTACGTCGTCATCTCCGTCAACTACCGCGGCAGCTCGGGCCGCGGCACGGCGTACTCGAAGGCGATCTTCGCCGACTGGGGCAACAAGGAAGTGATGGATCTCCTCGGCGCCGTGGACCACGTGGTGGCGAGCGGCGTCGCCGATCCCGATCGGCTCGGCCTGGGCGGCTGGAGCTACGGCGGCATCCTGACCGACGCCACGATCGCGGCGGACCCGCGCTTCAAGGCGGCGGTGAGCGGCGCGGGCAGCGCCCTGCAGCTCACGATGTACGGCGTCGATCAGTACATCGTGCAGTACGAGAACGAAATCGGGCTGCCGTGGACGTCGCTCGACGCGTGGCTGAAGATCTCGGCGCCGTTCTGCCACGCCGATCGCATCAAGACGCCGACCTTGTTCATGGGGGGCGACAAGGACTTCAACGTGCCGCTCGTCGGCGGCGAGCAGATGTACGAGGCGCTCAAGAGCCAGGGGATCGACACCGAGCTCGTGATCTATCCCGGCCAGTACCACGGGATCACGATGCCGAGCTACCAGCGTGACCGCCTGGCGCGCGACCTGGCGTGGTTCGACAAGTACCTGAAGTGAATCTTGTCAGGGGGCAGGGGTCAGGGGGCAGGGGTCAGGGGTCAGGGGGCAGGGGTCAGGGGTGGTGTAACCTTACGGGGCCCGGCTGAATCTCTGTGTGGGACGGTCCCGCCGGTCGAGCCGGCTCATCTGTTTATGCCCCTGTTCGAGTACGTCTGCACCGCCTGCGGCCACGAGTTCGAGGCCTTCGTCACCTCGAGCCGCACCCCTGTCTGCCCGTCCTGCCAGAGCGAGAAGCTCGAGAAGCTCGTGTCGCGCCTCGGGCGCATCGGCGGCGCGGGCGGGTCGGTCCAGGGCGGCGCCCCGGTCTTCTCCGGCGGTTGAGGGATCGGAGGCGGGCCGGGAGCCTGCTAGGCGCGTTGCGGACAGCCTCACCCCTGATCCCTGACCCCCTGACCTCTGATCCAGGCCGGCGGAGCCGGCCCCTGTTTGGACTTTTGCCATCTTTCCGCCTACAATAACCTTTAGCAGTTCGCCTCCGCCGCCGTCGTTCCACGCGATCGGCGCCCGACTCCGACCTGCGCCGAGCCGTACGCCGCCTCACTCCGCATGGAAGTCGAAGCGCGCTGTCCCTACTGCGGGGAGCCGATCTGCCTCGTCATCGACGAAGGCGGCGGCCGCCGGCAGCAGTACGTCGAGGACTGCTGGGTGTGCTGCCGGCCGGTCGCGGTGCGCGTGCACCTCCAGGCGGGCGAGGCCCGCGTGAATCTCGGACGCGCGGATGATTGAGGCGATTCGTAACTCGTAACTCGTAACTCGTAACCAAGGAACACCCGTTTGCCAGACACACTCAACAAGATCGCGGTCTTCATCGATTTCGACAACATCGAGATCGGCGTTCGATCGACGATGGGCCTGTCGTTCGACGTCGGCGTCGTGCTCGACGCGCTCAAGGAGCGCGGCGAGGTCGTCTCGAAGATCGCCTACAGCGACTGGAAGCGCGCCGGCGACTACAGCCGGCTCCTCAGCCAGCACGCCATCAAGATGGTGCAGCGCAACCTCACGCCGGGCGGCGACAAGAACGGCGCCGACATCAACCTGGCGCTCGACGCGCTCGAGATGGCCTTCACCCACGCGCACATCAACACCTTCGTCATCGTCGGCGGCGACAGCGACTTCATCAGCCTGCTGGAGAAGCTGAAGCAGTACGACCGGAAGGTGTTCGTGGTCGGCGGCCGGCAGTTCACCAGCCAGATCATGCAGAAGAACTGCCACGAGTTCATCGCCTACGAGAACCTCGTCGGCGGCGGACGCAAGGCCGCGTCCCACAAGGGACGGCCCGGCGCCCCGGCGCCCATCGCGGCGGCGGCCCCGGCGCCCATCTCGCACGTCGTGCCGCTCGTCAGGCGCGCGCTCGGCCTGCTCTCCGAGCGCGAGGTGTCGCCGCAGCTCGGCCTGCTCAAGAGCACGCTGCTGCAGCTCGACTCCACCTTCTCGGAGAAGAGCTACGGCGCCTCCACGTTCCTCGACTTCGCCGAGAAGCTCGCCGCCGCCGGCGTCGTCTCGATCCACCGCGCGGGGCACAACCTGCTGGTGAACCTGCTCGTCGGCGAGGCCCCGGCGCCGGTGGCGACCGACGAGGGCGACATCGAGCGCGCGCCGGTGGAGGCCGAGGAGGCGGCCGCACCGCCCTCGCCGGGCGACCCTGAACGGTTCGTCGAGGGCGTGCGGGAGGTGCGGCGGCTGTTCCAGTCGGCGCCGACGCCGCCGCGGTTCCCGATGTACATCCGCAACGTGAAGCAGTTCCTGCGGGCGATCGATCCCTCGTTCGACGAGCGCCGGTACGGGTTCGCCGGGCTGGTGGAGCTGCTGCGCGCGTGCCAGAAGGACGGCCTGCTGCGGCTCGAGCGCGGACGTCAGGGCGTGCTGCGGGTGTTCGCCGGCGGCTCGCTGCCGCTGGCGCCGGCCGGCGCGTTGTCGGCCGCGCCGCCCGCGGAGGAGCCCGAGGTGATCGAGGCCGACGCCGTCAGCGTCGAGGTCGCGTCCGCGCCCGATCCGTCGACAGCTGTGGTCGACGACCAGCCGGTCGAGCGCGCCGGGAGCGACGTCGAGACCGGCGCGGCGAAGCCGAAGCGGCGCCGCCGGGCCGGCGGCGCCGCCGGCAAGAAGGCGGCCGGGAGCCAGCGCAAGCCGTCCACGCGCAGGCCGCG
>JAHECP010000358.1 GCA_024641665.1 Acidobacteriota bacterium | reverse complement strand
CGCTCGACCACGATCTTCCGCCGCGTGCTGCGGCCTGCGCCGCGCCCGACCCCGCCGTTGGCGCCGACGTCCGCGCAAAGGTGGTGGCCGCGTTCGGTGAATTGCCGGCGAAACTGCGGGCCGCCGCGACGCTGGCCATGATCGAGGAGACGCCTTACGCCGAGATCGCCGATGCGCTCGGCATTTCGATCAACGGCGTCAAATCGCGTGTCTTTCGCGCGGTCCGGATGTTGAGGAGAAGTCTGGAGAAACGAGGAGTGCGTCCATGAATGAACGAGACGGAGCATTGAAGGATCTGCTGAAGCGCGCCGCGGGTGGTCCGGCCGATCGCGAGCTCAAACGCGATCTCTGGCCCGAGATGCTCCGGCGGCTCGAGCGGCCTCCGGTCCGCGTTCCCTGGTGGGACTGGGCCCTGGCCGCCGCGCTCCTCCTGTGCCTGCTCCTGTTCCCAGAGATCATCCCCGCTGTGCTCTACCAACTCTGAAACGAGGAGCAGTGTTATGAAGAACCACATCTATCTGCGTGCCTACATGGCTGGCGTGACCGTGCCCACCGTGCTGGTGGTCTTCGTGCTGGCCTGCTTTGTGGTGTTACGCTTCGGCTACAACGTGCCGATCCCGATCGAGCGTGGTCTGATGTTTCCGCTGGGCATCGTGCCGGGACTCTGGGGGTTGTGGAACATCCTGTACATCGTGGTGCGAAGGCATTGGCGCATCCCGCTCGGCGTGCATGGCGCGCTGGTTCCGCTTTTCGTGGGCCCCCTCGCGCTCTGCAACGCGTTCCTGCTTGGCTTCGACATTCCGCGCTTCGCTCTGGCCATCTTCCCGGCCGGCGTCGCGGTCGCAATGCTCGCCTACTATCTGGTGTGGAAATACCTAGTTGGCTTCTTCAACCGGATGCTGGAGATCGGCTGATGGCCGCACGCATCCTGAAATTGGCCGTTTAGGGGTGCCACCCGGCGGCTGCTTTGAGTACGACGTCAGGATGGTTCCGGATAGCCTGATCTCTCGGATCGTAGTGACACCTGAAGGTCAACCAGCGGCCAACGTCATGGTTGGGACAGAGGAAATGCCCTTGAAAATGTAGAGAACGCACCTCTGACGGAGGTACGCGGATGCACAATGGACGCTGGCCAGGAAGCGGCGATATAGGAAATCCTGGCTCAGGCCGACCAGGATCGGTTTTATCCAGGTCAGCCTAAACAAGAGTTGGGCGGCTTCGCAAAGTCAAAGGATGGTACTATGACACAAGTCATTGAATTCCTTGTCAGAGTTGCCCTTTTGGCGTTTGTCTGGTTTATTTGGTGGTGGGCGTTAAATGCACCACTTTCAAATGTCATGAATCTGTCTATCATTGTGGGAGGCGTATTGTTAGTATTCCCCCTTGTTTGGCTCGGGAGGAAGATACTAGACCGACATCCAACCATGGGCCGCGCTGACCTGCCCCCGTTTTCAGTACCAATCATAAGGCGAGTTCCAGGGTAGTTTCTTGGTTTTGTTCTTCTCTCCGGGGCGGCTCGGGGGGGAGAGCCGCCCCGGCGCCCGCGAATTCCTGCGGGGTTCGATTCCCCAACGCGCTATGGGGCCGGACCTCGTTGTAGTCCCTCCTCCAAGCCTCAATCGTCTCCCGCGCTTCCCCCAGGCTCAGGAACCAGTGCTCGTTCAAGCACTCGTCCCGCATCTTACCATTGAAGCTCTCGATGAAAGCATTCTGCACCGGCTTCCCCGGCTCGATGAAGTGCAGCTTCACGCCTTGGGCGTAGGCCCACACATCCAGAGCTTGGCCCGCAAACTCCGGTCCGTTATCCATCACCAGGAGTTGCGGTAACCCTCGCCGCTCCCGCAAGCGCTCCAGCACGCGCACCACCCGAGTCCCCGCAATCGAGGTGTCCACCTCCGCCGCCAGGCATTCGCGACTGAAATCGTCCACGATGTTCAGGCTGCGGAACTTCCGTCCCTCACTCAGCGCGTCCGAGACAAAATCCATCGACCAACGTTCGTTCCGCCCGGTCGGGATGGCCAGAGGCTGGCGTTGCACGGCCCCGATCCGCTTGCGCTTTCGCCGGCGCACTCCCAGCCCTTCCTCTCGATACAGTCGATACACGCGCTTGTGATTCACCGCCCAGCCCTCCCGTCTCAACAGCACCGTCAAGCGCCGATACCCGAACCGGCGCCGCTCTCCCGCCAGAGTGCGGAGTCGCGCCTTCAGCTTCTCCTCCTGCTCCTGGCGCTGCGGCTCATAGCGGCAGCTCGTCCGCGCCATCCCCACCAGCCGGCAGGCTCGCCGCTCACTCAACCCCTGCGCTTCTCGTATCACGCCCACCGCCTCGCGCCGGTCCGGGGGCGTTAGAACTTTTTTGCCAGTACCGTCTTCAGCGCCTGGATGTCCAGCGCCTGCTCGGCCACCATCTGCTTCAGCCGCCGATTCTCGTCTTCTAGCTGCCGCAGCCGCCGCGCCTCACTCACTTCCAGACCCCCGTACTTCGCCTTCCACTTGTAATACGTCGCGCTGCTGATCCCCTGCTGCCGGCAAATCTCCGCCGTCTTCATCCCCGCTTCAGCTTGCTTCAACACCCCAATGATCTGCTCCTCCGTGAAACGGCTCTGCCTCATCTCCGGTCCTCCTTCGGGC
>JAHECP010000357.1 GCA_024641665.1 Acidobacteriota bacterium | reverse complement strand
CGCCCGAGTTCGCGCCGGGCGTGCGCGTGCGGCCCGACGCGGTCGTGGCGATGATCGAGCCGGGCGCGTCGGTCGTCGGCATCGTCGGCAGCACCGCCGCGCCCGTCGTCGAGGCGTACGACCCGCTGCGCGCGCTCGCCGTCGTCAAGGTGCCGCCGATCGCCGACGCGCCGCCCGGCATCTGGGAACCCGGCCCGCGGGGGGCGCTGAACGGCCGCTACGTCGCCGTGGTCGAGGGCACGCTGGGCGGGCCGACGCTGCGCCCCATGTTCCTCGGCCGCGCGGACCCGATCCGCGACCTCCGGTGGAGCGGCCCGCTGCTCGTGCTCGGCGGCGCGCTGCAGGCACCGTCGGGGTCGCTCGTATTCTCGCTCGACGCGCGGCTCGTCGGCATGAGCGTGCTCGAGGAAGGGTCGCTGGCGATCGTGCCGGCGCAGGCCCTCCTCGATCTCGTCACCCGCCTGTCGAGCGCGCCCCCGCCGCTGCCGGGCGACATCGGCGTGACCGCGCAGGCGCTCACGCCGGCGCTGGCTGCCGCCACGGGCGCCTCGGCGGGCGTCGTCGTGGCGCACGTCGAGCCCGGGAGTCCGGCCGACGGCCTCGTGAGCTTCGGCGACATCATCGAGTCGATCGACGGCGAGCGCGTGGCGACGCCGCGGACGTTCTCCGTCCTCGTGGCGCGGACGCCGCCCGGCCGCGCGCTCACCATCCGCCTGGTGCACGAAGGCGAGTACGCGGACGTCGAGGTGACGGCGGCGGCCGCCGGACCGGTGAAGAGCCCCGGCGGCGCCGGCGAGCTCGGACTGATGCTGCGAACGAAGGCCGGCGAGGGCAGCGAGGTGGTGGAGGTCACGCCGGGCTCGGCCGCCGCGCGCGCCGGGCTCGCGCCGGGGGACGTCATCACGCGGCTGGCCGACCAGGCGCGGCCGACGCCCGCGCAGGTGCGACGGATCTACGCCCGGGCGACGGCGGGCGCCTGGCTGCTGGCCGGCGTGACGCGCGGCGGACGCCATATCGTCCTCGCGCTGGGCAAGCCGTGACCGACGAGCGCCCGCCCTCGCGACGCCGTGCGCCGGGCGGTCCGTTCTCCCGGTTCCGCACCCGCGCGGCGCTCGGCCTGGGCCCGGCCACCGCGCCGCTGGCGTTCTTCGTGCCGCTCGGCGCGCTGCTGGGGCCGCACCTGCTCGACTGGCTGACGGTGGACGTCCTCGCCCACCTCGACTTCGTCGTCTCGGTCGCGCTCGCCACCCTCGGTGTCTTCGTGGGCATGGCCCTCGCCCGCCAGACCGCCCGCGTGCGGCCGGTGCTCGCGTGCGCGAGCATCGAGGCCGTGGTCACGATGGCCGTCGTGACCGGCGCGTCGCTCGTGCTCATCCGCACGTGGGATCTGCCGCTCGACGCCTCGCCGCTCGCCGCCGCGCTGATGCTCGGCGTCTGCGCGTCGGTCTCGTCGGTCGCGGCCGACCGCGGGCTCACCGGCGCCGCCCGCCAGATGGCCGCGGCCATCGCCGACCTCGACGACGTGGCCCCGATCCTGGTGGGGGCGGTGGCGGTGCTGGCCTTTCGCGAGCCGACCGTCCTGCACGTCGTGTGGTTCGGCCTGGCGACGTGCCTGACCGGGCTGGCGATCGCGGTGGCAGGCTGGCTGCTGTTCGAGGTCGCGCACGGCGCCGCCGAGCGCGGGCTCTACGTGATCGGCGTGCTGGTGATGCTCGGCGGCAGCGCGGCCTACCTGGCGGCCTCGCCGCTGCTCGTCGGGCTGGTCGCCGGCGCGTTCTGGGCGGCGGCGCCCGGGCGCGCGGACGCCATCGTGGAGCGCGACCTGCAGAAGGTGCAGCACCCGCTCATCGTGCTCCTGCTGCTCGTCGCGGGCGCGAGCCTGCGCGTCGTGCCGCTCGCGGTCTGGCTGTTCGTGCCGTTCGTGCTGTTCCGGCTGTCGGGCAAGCTCGCCGGGGGCTGGCTGGCGACACGGCTCGCCACCGACCTGATGCCGGCCGATCTCGGCACGGTGCTCATCTGGCCGGGCGTGGTCGGCCTCGCCTTCGCGCTCAACTTCCAGCAGGTCGCACCCGCCGCGACGGGCGCCGCGGTGCTGACGGCGGTGGCGCTCGGCGGCATCACCAGCGAATTGGTCGCGCTCGTCGTCGCGCCGCCCGCGGCGGTCGAGTAGACGGCACCACGACGGCACGATACGGATCAACCACGATGCCCACGACGACACGAAGAACGACACGGCTGCGGGCGACGACCAGGGCCGGTCGGACCGCCGCCTGCGGGAACGGTCCGGCCGGGTCGTCGCCTCTGCTCGCCGCGCGATGAGGCGTTGCGACTGCAGCATCGCCCTCCGAAGGCAGATCCTCGTGGCCTTCGTGTTCCTCGTGGTCGTCTTTCGTGTTTTCGTGGATTCGTCGGTCGACCCGTTGGCAGCGTGACACGCTAGCGGGTCGCGCGCAGGCGCGCGACGACGGTCGCGAGGCGCGCCACCACGGCGTCCACCTCCTCGGCGGTGTTGCCGCGGCCGAGGCCGAAGCGGAGCGACGCGCGCGCCCGCGCCTCGTCGGTGCCGAGCGCGGCGAGGACGTGCGACGGCTCGTCGCTCGCCGAGCTGCAGGCCGCGCCCGCCGACACGGCG
>JAHECP010000356.1 GCA_024641665.1 Acidobacteriota bacterium | reverse complement strand
CAGGCGGCATGTCGGTCGCGAGCCGCAGGAAGAACGACAGCCACGCGCTGTAGCGGGCCTGCTCGTCGCCGTGCAGACAGGTGACCCAGGCCACGAAGCTGGCCTCCGACTCGGCTGCGTACCCCGCCAGGTGCCCCCACTCGTGCGCGACGACGAACGGACGCTCGAACGGCAGCACCTCGGGGTTGACGAGCACCTCGAGCCAGAAGGGATCCGTCATGCCGTCGATCGCCGCGCGCGCGAAGTACCACGACAGCAGCGTCCGCTTGGGGCGGCCGGGCACGGCGGGCGGCGGGCGGCCGAGCTCCGCCTGCGCCGCATCATAGGCCGGGCCGAGCCACGCCGGCAGCGCCCCGAGCGACGGCCACGGGCGCGCGTCGGCGAGCGGTGCCAGCCGGTTCAGCTCGCCGGTCGCCTGCGCGACCGCCGCCGCGAGCGACGCGGCGTTCACACGCGACTGGTCGAAATCGAGCGTCTCCTCGATCGACGGCCGCCGGTAGTTGAGCCCCCAGAGCGCCAGGAACGCCAGGTAGACCGCCGCCGCGGCCACGGCGAGATCCGCCGCGAGCCGGCCGAGCGGACCCAGCCACGCGCGACGCCGCACGCGGCGAAGCCGGACGACGGCGAGCCAGAGCAGCCCGGCGGTCGCGATCAGGACGAACGGATCGAAGAAGGCGAGGCTCGTGAGGTTCGACAGGCTCGTCAGCGCACGCTGGAGGGGCGGGTACGCGCCGCGCGCGTAGTAGCGCTCGACCATCCACGCCGGCGTCGGCGCGACGGCCGCGACGCCCGCGGCCGTCACAACGGCGAGCCGCACCCACGCCGTTCGGCGCCGCCGCACGTCAGTCACCCATCACGTCCCGCGACGCCGCGGTTCCGGTGATCAACCGCACGCTGCGCTGGTAAGTGAAGTAGGCCCAGGCCCACTGCACGAGCACCAGCACGCGGTTGCGGAAGCCGGTGAGCTTCATGATGTGGATGAACAGCCAGGCCACCCAGGCCGGCCAGCCCGTGAGCCGCAGCCAGCCGAAGTCGGCGATGGCCGACGCGCGGCCGATCGTCGCCAGGTTGCCGTAGTCCCGGTAGCGGAACGGCTCCGAGGGCTTCCCGGCCATCGCCCGCTCGATGGTGCGGACGGCGTGCACGGCCTCCTGCATGGCCACCTGCGCCACGCCCGGCAGCAGCACCGGCCGTCCGTCATCGCGACGCGCCGTCACGAACGCGGCCAGATCGCCAATGACGAACACCTCGGGATGATCGGGAATGGAGAGGCCGGGCCGCACCAGCACGCGGCCCGTCCGGTCGACCGGCGCGCCGAGCGTCCGGCCGAGCGGCGAGGCCGCCACGCCGGCCGCCCAGAGCACCGTGCCGGCCTCGAAGCGCTCCGCCCCCGCCTCGACCAGGCCGGCGCCGACGTGCGTGACGAGCACGCCCGTGCGGACCTCGACCCCCAGCCGCGCCAGATCGCGCGCGGCCGCCGCGCGGAGCGGCGCCGGAAACGCCGCGAGCACGTCCGGACCGCCCTCGAGCAGGACGATGCGCGCAGCGCGCGTGTTGACGCTGCGGTACTCGTGCGCGAGCGTGTGCCGCGCGATCTCGGCCAGCGCGCCGGCCAGCTCGACGCCGGTGGGGCCGCCGCCGATCACGACGAAGGTCAGCAGGCGGCGTTGCGTCTCGGCGTCGGCCGCGCGCTCGGCGCGCTCGAAGGCCAGCAGCACCCGGCGGCGGATCTCGAGGCCGTCCTCGAGCGTCTTGAGGCCGGGCGCGACGCGCCGCCACTCGTCGTGCCCGAAGTAGCTGTCAATCGCGCCTGCCGCGACGATCAGGTAGTCGTAGGCCAGTGGCTCGCCGTCGGCCAGCTGGACGAGCCGCGCCGACGTGTCGACCGATCGCACCTCGCCGAGAAGGACCTTGAGCCGGGGCTGCCGCCGGAGCACCCAGCGGATGGGCGACGCGATGTCGCCGGGCGACAGCCCCGCCGTGGCCACCTGGTACAGCAGGGGCTGGAAGACGTGGTAGTTCCGGCGGTCGACCAGCGTCACGTGCGCCCGCACCTTTCTCAGGGCGCGCGCCGCCGACAGGCCGCCGAAGCCGCCACCGATGACGACGACGCGAGGGGGATCCGCCCGGGTCTGCACGGTTGCCCTTCATCATACCGCGCCCGACACGGGCGGCCCGTGTCACGGGCCATCGCGCAGCGTGAAGCGCACCGTCACCGTGATGAGCACCGGCACCGGCACGCCGTTGAGCCGCGTCGGCGTGTAGCGCCACCTGGTGACGGCGTCGAGCGCCGCGCGATCCAGAAGCGGCACCGAGCGGAGCACGCGCGCGTTGGTCACCGCCCCGTCCGGACCGATCGTGGCCTCGATGATCACGACGCCCTGCACGCGGGCCATACGCGCCGCGGGCGGGTACTCGGGCGCCACGTCCACGATTCTCGTTGGAAACTGGATGTCACCACCCGGACGCACGGGCTCGGAGGGCGGCGGCGGCAGCGCCGCGCCGGCGGCCTCGCCTCCCGGCAGCCCGTGCTCGAGGCCGACGACGACGCCCATCGGCGCGGGACCCGCCTCCGCCGCGGGTGTCGCCCGCTCGAGTCCGGTCTCCGGCTTGACGCCCGCGGGCGCGTCGAGGGG
>JAHECP010000355.1 GCA_024641665.1 Acidobacteriota bacterium | reverse complement strand
GGGCGCGTCGAGGGGCACGGCGTCGGGATTGGGCCGCGCGACCACCGTCGCCGGCGCGCGCGGCGGCGCGGGCGGTGGTGCCGGGGGCGCCGGCTCGACCAGGAACGCGACCATTCCGGGCGGAACCGCCGGCATCGACGGTGCGAAGAGTGGGCTGGCGGCGACCGCCAGGATCACGACGCCGTGCGCGGCGACCGACGCCGGCACGCCGTACCAGCGGCGCCGGTTCGAGGAAGGACGATTCGATCCCGCCGCAAGGTCGAGCAGCACGCGGGGCATACGCACCTCCTGCAAGGTCCGCGAAGAGCCGTTGCAGGTCGCGCCGCGGCGGCGACCACGATCTCGTCCGTCGCTAAGTTGGACACCGCGCTCCGGGCGGGGTTCCGCGCGATCAGTCCTTCGGCGCCTTGATGGCGATGGTGCCGGTGACGACGTCGATCGAGATGACCGGCTCGCCGCGGCCGAGCGTCGCCTCGGCGAAGCGGGGGCCGAAGCGGTCCTTGCGCGCCAGGGGGATGTCGGACGTGATGTCGCCGTTCAGCACGAGCGCAAGGATGCGCGCGTCGGCGGGGCGACGGGCGAGGTTGAGCGTGACGTGGCCGTTGAACGCGCGCAGCCGGATCAGGCCGTCGGCGCTGAGCACCGCCTGCTCGACGTCGACGTCGCCGATGCCGGTCTCGAGCCGGAGGCGTCCGGTGACGCGCCGGGCCCGCACGCCGCCCTGCTCGACGTGCACGTCCACCTCGCCGCCGAGGCCGTCGAGCGTCAGGCGCCCGTCCGTGATCCGGATCGAGGCGAAGCGCACGCCGGCCGGCGCCTGGATGGAGACCGCGGCGCGCAGGGACGCGTCGGTGCCGCCCTGGGCCTGCAGGGCGGAGATGCGGACGCCGTCGGGCGTGTCGTCGACCACGAGCGGCAGCGCGTCGCCGCCGGTGCGCCGCAGGTCGACCGCGAGATCCGATCGCGGGCCGCCCGTGACCTCGACGTCGCCGACGCTCACGTCGACGAACACCGGGCGCATCCCGAGATCGGCGATGGTGCGCAAGACGCGGGCGGGCGTCGGCGGCAGCTGGGGCGCGGGGGCCTGGGCCGCGAGGGCGCCGGCGGTGAGCACGCAGCCGGCGCCGGCCAGCCACCGGGCCGCCGACCGGACGCCGCGCGGGCGGGCCTTGGATGCGGATGAGGACATGCCGGCACGAGCCGCCCGCCGTCCGGCGCCGGCCGAGGGCCGGGCCGGACGGCGAGCGCCTCCCGAACGGTTTACTTCAGACTGTCGAGGATCTTCTTCGCCTGCTCGACCTGCGGGGAGTCGGGCGGCGCGATCTCGATGAACTTCTGGAGGTCCTCCTTGGCGCCGGCCTCGTTCTTCGTGCGGACGCGCGCCATGCCGCGCAGGTAGTACGGCAGCGGGGCGGTCGGGAAGCGCGCCACCACCCGGTCGAGCACCGTGACGGCCGCCGGGTTGAAGTTCTTCTGCAGCATCGTGATCGACACGTTCACGAGCAGGTCGGGGTCCATCAGCGCGCTGTCGTCGATCTTCGCGATGTAGGCCAGCGCGCGGTCGGGCTGCGCGAGCTCGAGCGCGCTCGCGGCAGCGAGCTGCAGCACCTCGAGGTTGTTCGGCTCCTCCTGGAGGGCGATGTCGAGGTGCTCCAGCGCCTTGGCGTGGTTGCCCTCGCGCCCGTAGGTGTAGGCGATCGAGCGGTGGATGGCGAGCACGTCGGGACGCGCCGCCAGCACCTTCTCGTACTCGGCGCGGGCCTCGGCGTACTTGCCGGCCTTGAACAAGTCGTCGCCCTTCGCGAGGATGCCCTGCAGCTCCTTCATCTGCTCGGCCGTGTGGTCGACGGCCATCTTCACCTCGAGGTCGTCGGCCTTCCCCTTCTCGGGCACGCTGATGTCGAACTGGTTGATCGCGAAGCCTTCGGCCTGGACGCGGACGGTCCAGGCGCCGCCCTTGATGTCCTTGACCGAGAACTCGCCCTTCTTGTTCGTCTTGATGTTCGGGCCGGTCATCTCCTCGGCCAATCGCAGCATGACGATGGCACCCTCGACGGGCTTGCCCTGCTCGTCCACCACCTTGCCCTGGACACGGCTCTTCCCCTTCCACGCCGGATCGGCCGGCCTGTTCTGCGCGAACCCGACGCCGGCGCACACCGCCACGAGCAGGGCGGCGAGGATGAAACGAGTGCTCTTTCGTGTCATGTCAACCTCGAGTGTGAGTGAACGACGACGTACCCGCGAGCCGGCGCCTGATGGATGATGGCACCACGGACGCGATGATGAACGATCTCTCCCGTCTCACGGCCCCGGCGCGCGGAGCCGCTTCTCGGCCTCGGCAATCAGCCGATCGATGTTCGGATAGCCCGGATCGAGCGCCTTGGCGGCGCGCCAGACCTTGATGGCGTCGGCGTAGCGCCCGTCGCGCGCCGCCATCACGCCGCGGTACACCAGCGGACGCGGGTCCGCCGGGTCGAGCCGCGCGGCCGTGTCCAGCTCGCGCGTCGCCTCGGCCACCCGGCCGCGCTGGAGGTCGAGCCAGCCGAGCGACGCGTGATCGCCGGCCACGTCGGGGAACGTGCGCAGGCTGGCGGCGTAGTCGTCCTCCGCCCGGGCGAGCGCCGCGCCCGCCGGGCC
>JAHECP010000199.1 GCA_024641665.1 Acidobacteriota bacterium | reverse complement strand
GAGTCGTTGAAGGAGGGCGGCGGCGGCTCGGGGGTCGCGGGGCCCAACCGACAGCGCGTGCGCACGGCGCTCGTCGTCGTCGAGGTGGCGCTCGCCGTCGCGCTGCTGAGCGGCGCCGGCCTCCTGGCGCGCAGCCTGATGCGCGCGGTCGCCGTCGACCCGGGCCTTGCCGTCGATCATCGCTACGCCGTCACCGTGAACCTGCCGCCCCAGCGGTACGAGGAGGACCGCCGCGTCGTCGAGTTCTGGCGGAAGGCCCTGGCCCGCGTGCGCGAAGTGCCCGGCGTCGTCGCCGCCGGGGCGACGAGCGACCGGTGGCTGCTCGCCGGTCGCCGCGTCCTGCAGTTCGACGTGGAGGGCGAGACGGTGAACCGGCGGGTGCCCTTCGCCGAGGTGCGCACCGTGACGCCGGGCTACTTCGAGACGCTCGGCATCCCGCTCATTGAGGGCCGCCTGTTCGACGAGACCGACCTCGGGACGGTCCAGGACCTGGCCACGAAGAAGGTCCGCTTCGTTGTGCTCGTCAGCAAGACGCTTGCGGCGCGCCAGTGGCCGGGCCAGTCGGCGGTGGGCAAGCGCATCCGGCCCATCGTCGGCGACCAGGAGCGGTTCTGGTCCACGGTGGTGGGCGTCGTGGACGACATCCGCCAGTCGGCGATCACCGAGTCGCCCGTGCCCACGGTCTACCTGTCCGAGTACCAGTACGCGTGGCTGCGCCTCTTTCTGCTCGTGCAGGCCGAGGGCGACATCAAGGCGACGCTGCCGGGTGTGCGCAAGGCTCTCATCTCCGCCGAGCCGACGCTGCCCGCCGACGACGTGCTGCCGCTGGAGCAGCTGCTGGCCGATTCGCTGGCCGTCGAGCGGTCGATGGCGATCGGCCTCGCCGCGTTCGCGGCGGCGGCCCTCGTGCTGGCAGCGGTCGGCGTGTACGGCCTCATCGCGTACTCGGTGGCGTGCCGCACGCAGGAGTTCGGCGTGCGCATGGCGCTCGGCGCCCGGCGCAGCGACATGCTGCGGCTGGTGCTGAAGGAGGTGCTGGCCGTCGTGGCGGTGGGCGAGGTCGCCGGCCTGCTCGTCGCGCTCGCGCTCACGGCCACGCTGCGCGCGCTCCTGTTCGAGGTGTCGCCCGCCGATCCGCTGGCCTACGCCGTCGCCGGCGCGGTCCTGCTCGTGGCCGCGCTCGCCGCCTGCCTCGTGCCCGCCTGGCGCGCCATGGGCGTGGACCCCGTCGCCGCGCTGCGCGCCGAGTAGGCTGTCCCTCATCGCACCCTGACGCGGCAGGTCCCCCGGCCGGGCTGAAGCCCGGCACCCTTACGGATCGTCGCTCTGCGAGCCAGCTGAAGTGTGACAGCCCCCACCATTCCGTGTCCCATTCCGTCGTCCCGTTCCGTGGTGATTTCCGTGGCCATTTTCGTGCTACTCTCGAATCTCCGCCGTCCAACGTCCGACACGTAAGCGCCAAGCCACCCGCGGCCGTCGTTAGTCCTATAAGCATCGGTTTCCGGAGTCGGAGGCACGCCTTGCCTCCGGGGTGACAATTCTCGCGGGGATCAGGGAACCGTCGTGGGCGATCGCCTCTTCGAGCTGCTGTTCAAGTACCGGCCCGTGGTCTTCGAGCAGGGCGCGCTCGCGCTCGGCGCGAGCTGGCCCATGGTCGTGCTGGCCATCGCGGGCGCGGCGCTGGCGGCGGCGGTCATCGTGGCCTACGCGCGGATCGCGGGCGGCGGGCGCCTCGCGGTCGGGCTGGCGGCGCTCCGCCTCGGCGCGCTTGCGCTGCTCCTCATCGCGCTGCTGCGGCCGGTCCTGATCGTCAGAACGGTCGAGCCCCGGCGCAACTTCCTGGGCATCCTCCTGGACGACTCGCGCAGCATGCAGATTGCCGACGACGGCGGCGTGTCGCGCGGCGCCGAGGTCCAGCGGGCGTTCGCGCCGGACGGCCCGCTGGTGAAGGCGCTCCAGGAGCGGTTCACGGTGCGCTTCTTCCGCTTCTCCTCGTCGGCCGCCCGGACGGCGGGTCCCGCGGGCCTCAGCTTCACGGGCACGCGCACCGAGCTGGCGCCGTCGCTCGCCGGTGCGCGCGACGAGCTGGCCGGCGTGCCGCTGTCGGGCCTGATCGTCGCGACCGACGGCGCCGACACCGCCGAGACCGGCCTCACCCAGACGCTACGCGCCCTGAAGGCCGCGTCGGTGCCGGTCTTCACCGTCGGCTTCGGCCGCGAGCGCTTCGGCAAGGACGTGCAGCTCGGCCGGGTGCAGGCGCCCGCGCGCGTGCTGAAGGACGCGTCACTCTACCTCGACGTCGTCGTCAGCCAGTCCGGGTATGCGGGTGCAACCGTGCCGGTGCAGATCGAGGACGACGGACACATCGTCGGCACCCAGGACGTGCAGCTGCCCGCCGACGGGGAGCCCGCCACGGTGCGCGTGCCCTGGACCGCGTCCGAGCCGGGGCCGCGCGTGCTCCGCTTCCGCATTCCGCCCCAGCCGGGCGAGATGGTCACCGAGAACAACGCGCGCGACGTGCTGGTGGACGTGGAGGATCGCGCCGAGCGCATCCTCTATATAGAGGGCGAGCCGCGCTACGAGATGAAGTTCGTGCGCCGCGCGGTGGCCGACGACAAGAACCTGCACGTGGTGGTGCTGCAGCGGACCGCCGAGAACAAGTTCCTGCGCCTCGGCGTGGAGAACGCGCAGGAGCTGGTCGAAGGCTTCCCGAAGACGCGCGACGAGCTGTTCGCGTACCGCGGCCTGATCCTCGGCAGCATCCCGGCGAGCTTCTTCACGCCCGACCAGCTGCGCATGATGGCCGATTTCGTGAACGTCCGCGGCGGCGGCCTGCTGGCGCTCGGCGGCCGCCACGCGTGCGCCGAGGGCGGCTACGTCGACACGCCGGTGGCCGACGTGCTGCCCGTGGTGCTCGAGCCGGACCCCGAGGCGCCGTTCTTCGCCGAGGTGAAGGTGCACCCGACGCGCGCCGGCGCGACGCACCCCGCGACCGAGATCGCGGCCACCGAGCAGGCCTCCGCCGAACGCTGGACCTCGCTGCCGCCGCTCACGTCGGTGAACCAGCTCCGGCGCGTGAAGCCCGGCGCCACGGTGCTCCTCACCGGCGACACCGACGCGGGCCGCGATGCCCAGGTGGTGCTGGCCTACCAGCGCTACGGCGCGGGGAAGGCGCTCGCGCTCGCCGTCCAGGACACCTGGCTCTGGCAGATGCACCACGACATCGCGGTGGACGACCTGACGCACGAGCTGCTGTGGCGCCGCCTCCTGCGCTGGCTGGTGGACGGCGTGCCCGACCGCGTCATGGCGCAGCCGTCGCGCGCCCGCGTCGAGCCGGGCGAGACCGTCACCGTCGGCGCCGAAGTGCGCGACAAGACGTATCTCGACGTCAACAACAGCCAGGTCACCGCCACGCTCGTCGGCCCCACCGGCCAGGAGACGACACAGCCGATGGAGTGGGCCGTCGATCGCGACGGCCAGTACCAGGCGCGCTTCACGCCCGTCGCGCCCGGCCTCTACGAGGTGAAGGTGGCGGCGACGCGCGGCGATGAGACACTCGGCGACGACCGGACGTACTTCCGCGTGGCCCCGAGCGACGCCGAGTACTTCGACGCGGGCATGCGCGCGCCGCTCCTCAGGCGCGTGGCCGAGGAGACCGGCGGGCGCTTCTACACCGCGGCCGACGTGAACGGCCTGGCGAAGGACGTCCAGTACGCCGGCGGCGGCGTGACGGTGGTCGACGAGCGCGATCTGTGGGACATGCCGGTCCTGCTGCTGCTCTTCCTCGCGCTCGTCGGCAGCGAATGGGCGTGGCGGCGGAGGCGGGGGTGGGCGTGAGGCGCGCGCTCGCGGCAGGCGTCCTCGCGATCCTCCTGGCGGCGCCCGCCGCGGCGCAGGAGAGCCGCCTGCTCGTCGTCGTCGGCCTCGGCGGCGACCCCGAGATGGCGGCGGCGTTCCACGAGTGGGCCGCCACGCTGGTGGACGCGGCGCGAACCAAGTACGGGCTGCCCGCCTCGAGCGTCGTCTATCTGGACGAGAAGCCCGAGCGCGACCCGGCGCGGATCGCCGGCGCGTCCACCCGCGAGAACGTCGAGGCGGCGGTGAAGCGGATGGCCGCGGCGTCGGCGCCCGGCGACCGCGTGTTCATCGTGCTCATCGGCCACGGGAGCGACAACGAAGGACAGCCGCGGTTCAACCTGCCCGGGCCGGACCTCACGGCGGCCGACTTCGCGCGGCTGCTCGACGAGCTGAAGGCGCAGGCGGTCGTGTTCGTGAACACGGCGAGCGCGAGCGGCGCGTTCGTCGAGGCGCTGTCGGGGCGGGATCGCACAATCGTGACGGCCACGGCGACCGGCGGCGAGCGCAACGCGCCCCGGTTCGGCGGCTTCTTCGTCGAGGCGCTGGCGGGCGCCGACGCCGCGGCGGACCTCGACAAGGACGGGCGCATCTCGATCCTCGAGGCCTTCGAGTACGCGAAGCGCAAGGTCGCCGAGGCGTACCAGAAGGCGGGCAACCTGCTGGCCGAGCACGCGATGCTCGACGACAACGGTGACGGCAAGGGCAGCCTCGAGCCCGACCCGCTCGCCGGCGACGGCGCGCTGGCGCGGACGATGGTCCTGACGGCGCCGGCGGCCGCGGCGGCCGCCGCGCCCGCGAACCCGGTGCTCGCCGCGCTCTATGCGGAGCAGCACGCGCTCGAGGACCGCATCGCGAAGCTGCGGGCGCTGAAGGGCAGCATGCCCGACGACGAGTACGAGCGGCAGCTCGAGCCACTGCTCGTCGATCTGGCGCGCAAGACACGCGAGATCCGGGAGCTGGAGAAGAAGAAGGGGGCGGCATGACCGCGAAGAGGACCCTGGCGGCGATCGCGATGGGCCTGCTGCTGGCCGGCGCCGCGCTGGCCGCGGCGGGCGGGCAGCGCGCACAGCGCGGCTTCCGGGGCCAGCGCGAGGCCGCGGCCGACGTGCCCGAGGGCTCGTCGCTCGTGCCCTACGACGGCCGGTTCACCTTCGCGCGCCTGCGCTACGACGCGGGGATCTCGGCGGAGGGCTTCTCGTTCTTCCGCCGCCGCCGCGGCGGCGGCGCGCCGTGGTCGCACGACTACCCGCGCGCCGAGCGCCACCTGATGAAGATCCTCGACGAGGTAACGGGCATCGATCCGTACGACGGCGAGCAGGGCGGCAGCATCGTTGCCATCGGCGACCCCGAGCTGTTCAGGTACCCGGTCGCCTACATGGCCGAGCCCGGCTACTGGACGATGACCGACGCCGAGGCGGAGAACCTGCGGCGGTACCTGCTCAAGGGCGGGTTCATCATCTTCGACGACTTCCGCGGCTACGACTGGAACAACTTCGAGGCGCAGATCAGACGCGTGCTGCCGGCGGGACGGCTGATGAGCGTCGAGTTGAAGGACCCGATCTTCCATTCGTTCTTCGACATCGAGTCGCTGGCCTTCCACCAGTACTACGACCGCGGCACGCCCGAGTTCATGGGCGTCTACGAGGACAACGACCCCTCGAAGCGCCTGCTGCTCATCGCGAACTACAACAACGACATCGGCGAGTACTGGGAGTGGTCGGACACCGGCTACGTGCCGATCGACCTGTCGAACGAGGCGTACAAGTTCGGGGTGAACTACTTCGTCTACGGGATCACGCATTGAGTTCACGGGACCACGATGGCACGAGGAGAACGACCAGACGGAAGGACACGATGGCGCGACGGCCTGCGCGGCCGGACCACGAGGTCCGGCCGTATGCCAGGGTGGTGGCGCCCGCTGGAGAGAGACGCGCGGTTCGACGACCCGCTCGTGGAGCGTCTCTCTCCGGCGGACGCCGCCACCCCGGCGGGCCGAAGGCCACAGGCCGTCGCGCCGCTGCCTTGGTGCCCGTCGCGGGCTTCGTGGTGAACATCGTGCTTTCGTGGGTCGGGCGGGAGTCGTCTTTCGTGCCTTCGTGGTGATCGTGGACTGAGACGCCGGGGGACACCGTGACGGATCAGACGGCAGGCAGACTGGAATCGCCCGACGACGTGGCGCTCGCGGACAAGATGAAGGCGAGCCGCGACCGCATCGTCGCCGAGCTGGGCAAGGTGATCGTGGGGCAGCACGAGGTCGTCGACCAGGTGTTGCTGACGCTGTTCGTCGGCGGCAACAGCCTGATCGTGGGCGTGCCGGGCCTCGCCAAAACGCTCCTCGTCCGCACGATGGCCGACGTGCTGGACCTCAAGTTCGCGCGGATCCAGTTCACGCCCGACCTGATGCCGTCCGACATCACGGGCACCGACATCATCCAGGACGACCCCCAGACCGGCAAGCGCCACATGGTGTTCTCGCCGGGGCCGGTGTTCACCAACATCCTGCTGGCCGACGAGATCAACCGCACCCCGCCCAAGACGCAGGCGGCGCTGCTCGAGGCGATGCAGGAGCACCGCGTGACGATCCAGGGGCGGACGTACCGGCTCGACGAGCCGTTCTTCGTCTTCGCCACGCAGAACCCCATCGAGCTCGAGGGCACCTACCCGCTGCCCGAGGCGCAGCTCGACCGCTTCATGTTCCACATCGTGATCGAGCACCCGCCCGAGCACGAGGAGCTCGAGGTGCTGCGGACGACGACGGCGATCCAGGACCCGCGGCTCGCGCACGCCGTCACCGGCCCGGAGCTGCTGGCGTTCCAGGACCTCGTGCGCAAGGTGCCGGTGTCCGAGGCGGTGATGCGCTACGTGCTGACGCTCGTGCGCACCAGCCGGCGAGGGAGCCAGGGCGCGCCGGAGTTCATCGAGAAGTGGGTGTCCTACGGCGCCAGCGTGCGCGCGGCGCAGTACCTGGTGCTCGGCGCCAAGGCGCGCGCGCTGGTGAACGGGCGCTACCACGTGAGCTTCGACGACATCCGCGCGCTGGCGCACCCGGTGCTGCGTCACCGCGTGCTGACCAACTTCCACGCCGAGTCGGAAGGCGTCACGGCGGACCAGATCATCGACCAGCTGCTCGAGGTCGTGTCGGTGCCGCGTTCGGGGATGTGACGATGACCAGGGGCGAGTCGAGGCTCGTGATGCGGGGCGCGCAGTTCGTCGACCCCGCCACGCTGGCGAAGATCCAGAACCTGGAGCTGCTGGCGCGCACCGTCGTGGACGGCTTCATCAACGGCCTCCACCGCGCGCCCTACCTCGGCTTCTCGCTCGACTTCGCCGAGCACCGGGCCTACGAGCCGGGCGACGACCTGCGGCGCGTGGACTGGCGCCTGTTCGGTCGCACCGACCGCTACTACGTCAAGCAGTTCGAGGCCGACTCCAACGCCAACGTCGTCATGGCGCTCGACGTGTCGAAGTCCATGCGCTTCACGAGCGGCGGGCTGTCGAAGTTCGACTACGGGCGCTACCTGGCCGCGTCGCTGGCCTACTTCTCGCACCGCCAGCGCGACCGCGTCGGCCTCGTCACCTTCGACCGCGAGATCGTGGACTACGTGCCGGCGTCGATGAAGCACCTCGAGATCGTGCTGCACACGCTCGACCGGAGCGAGCCGGGGCGGCCGGGCGCGCTCGCGGCGCCGCTCCTGCGCGCCACCGAGCGGCTGCGCCGGCGGGGCCTGGTGGCCCTCATCTCGGACCTCTACGACGAGCCGCAGGCCGTCGTGGACGCGGTGAAGCCGCTGCGCTTCCGCGGGCACGACGTGATGGTGTTCCACCTGCTCGACCCGGCCGAGCTCGATTTCCCGTACGCCGAGGCCACGAGCTTCGAGGACCTCGAGAGCGGCGAGCGCATCCCGGTCGTGCCCGAGGCGCTGCGTGAGGACTACCGCGCGCTCATCCGCGAGCACACCGAGACGCTCGCGCGCCTGTTCACCGCGAGCCGCATCGACTACGTCCTCTTCAACACGGCGACGCCGCTCGACTACGCGCTGTTTCGCTACCTCTCGACGCGCGAGAGACTGATCCGGGTGCGCTGATGGCCTTCCTCGCGCCGGCCCTGCTCGCGGGACTCGTCGCCCTGGCGGTGCCGATCTACCTGCACCTCGTGCAGCGCGAGAAGAAGATCGTCGTCGAGTTCCCGTCGCTGATGTTCCTGCGCAAGATCCCCTACAAGTCGGTGCGGCGGCGGAAGGTGCGCAACCTCCTCCTGCTGCTGCTGCGGTGCGCGGCCGTGGCGCTCGTGGTGCTGGCCTTCGCGCGGCCGTTCTTCGGCGGCGGCGCGCTCGCGGCGGTGGCGGGCGGCGGCGCGCGCGACGTCGTGATCCTCCTCGACCGCTCCTACAGCATGGGCTACGGCGATCACTGGACGCGCGCCAGGGCGGCCGCGCGCGAGGCGATCGGCCGCCTCGCGCCCGACGATCGCGCCACGGTGGTGCTCTTCGACACGCGCGCCGAGATCGGGCCCCGCACCACGCTCGACCGCGCGGCGCTCCTCGCCTACGTCGACCAGGCGGCGGTCGGGCCGGCCGCGACGCGCTACGGCGTCGCGCTCAAGGCCGCCGCGTCGCTCATCGAGGCGTCCGATCGGCCGCGCCATCAGGTGGTGCTGATCTCCGACTTCCAGAAGCAGGGCTGGGACCGCGCCCGGCCGATCGGGCTGCCGCCGGGGACGGCGCTCACGCCCGTGTCGGTGGCGGACCCCAAGGCGTCCGACGCCGGCGTGGCCGGCCTCGGCTTCGACCGGGAGCGCGCCGGCGGGCGCGAGCGGCTGACCGTGACGGCGCGCCTCACCAACCGCGGCGCCGCGCCGGTGACCGATCGCGAGGTGACGCTCGAGGTGGACGGCCGCGTGCTCGAGACGAAGAAGGTGAGCCTCGCCGCCAACGGATCGGCCGCCGTCGCCTTCCAGCCCTTCGCCGTCCCGGCCACGAGCGTACGCGGCGTCGTGCGGCTGGCGCCCGGCGCGCTGCCGGCCGACGACACGTTCACCTTCCTGGCCTCGCCCGGCGCGACCGTGGCGGTCCTCGTGGTGGACGGATCGAACCCCGCGCCCGACGCCAGCCTGTACCTGACGCGCGCGCTCGCCGTCGGCCACGACCCGTCGTTCGACGTGCGCGGCGCGCGCGCCGACACGGTGACCGCCGCCGGCATCGACCGGAGCGCCGTCGTCGTCCTGAACGACACGGCGCCGCCCGCCGGCGCCGCCGGCCGCGCGCTCGCGCGCTTCGTCGAGGGCGGCGGCGGCCTGCTCGTCGCGCTCGGCGAGCGCAGTCGCTGGCCCCAGGGGTCGCCGGACCTGCTGCCGGGCACCTTCGAGGCGCCCGTGGACCGCGTCGGCGGCCGGGGCGGCTCGCTGGGCTTCGTGGAGTACAGCCACCCCGTCTTCGAGCTGTTCCGCGCGCCACAGAGCGGCGACCTGACCGCGGTGCGCTTCTACCGCTACCGCCCGCTCGCGGGCGCGTCGCGCGTGCTTGCGCGCTTCGACGACGGCACCGTGGCGCTCGCGGAGCGGCGGGTGGGCGACGGACGCGTGCTGGTGTGGACCTCCACGCTCGACACCTTCTGGAACGACCTCGCGCTCAAGCCGGTCTACGTGCCGTTCGTGCACCAGACGGTGAAGTACCTGGCATCCTACGTGCCCCCCGTGCCGTCCTATGCGGTGGGCGCCGTCGTGGACGCCGCCGCGATCGAGCGGGCGCGCCGGACCAGCGGGCTGGGCGCCGAGCAGGGCCTGACGCTGGTGACGCCGTCGGGCCGGCGGCTGCCGCTCGACGGCGACGGGAGCGGCGCGCCGGTCACGCTGGACGAGGCCGGCCTCGACGAGCTGCGCGGCCGCGACGGTG
>JAHECP010000354.1 GCA_024641665.1 Acidobacteriota bacterium | reverse complement strand
TTGGGCGCCGTGGTGCTGGTGCTGCTCATCGCGTGCGTCAACGTCGCCAACCTGCTGCTCGCGCGCGGGACCTCGCGCGCGCACGAGATCGCGGTGCTGCGCGCGCTCGGCGCGAGCCGCGGCCGGCTGCTGCGACAGTTCCTCGTCGAGTGCACGCTGCTCTCGCTCGCGGCGGCCGCGGCGGGCGTCGGCCTCGCCTACGCCGGTTTGCGCGCACTCGTGGCGCTCGCGCCGGCCGACGTGCCCCGCCTCGCGACGGTCGGCCTCGACCTGCGCGTGCTCGCGGCCACGCTCGCCGTTTCGGTCGCCGTCGGCTTCGTGTTCGGCCTGGTGCCGACGCTGCAGGCGGGACGCGTGGACGTGCAGTCGTCGCTCAGAGACGACGGCGCGATGCGCGGGTCGGCAGGGCGCGGGCGCACGTGGCTGCGGCGGGGGCTCGTCGTCGCCGAGCTGGCGCTCGCGGCCGTGCTCGCCGCCGGCGCGGGACTGTTGATCAAGAGCTTCTGGACGCTCGAGACCGTGGACCCGGGCTTTCGCACGGCGGGCGTGCTGAAGGCGGAATACCAGCTGCCCGCCACGCGGTACCCGGCCGACTTCCGCGTCTGGCCAGACTTCAAGGCGCAGCACGCCTTCACGCGGGCGCTGCTCGCGCGCGCCGAGGCGCTTCCCGGCGTCGAGGCCGCCGCGATCGCCGGCAACCATCCGCTCGATCCCGGCTTCACCAACTCCTTCGTCGTCGTCGGCCGGGAGGCCGAGGCGCGCACGTGGCCCGAGATCTCCGTGCGCCGCGTCACGCCCGGCTACTTCCGCACCGTCGGTCTCGCGCTCGTGCGCGGCCGGCTCCTCCGCGACGGCGACTCGACGACCGCGGCGCCCGTGCTGCTCGTGAACGAGGCCGCAGTGGCGCGCTTCTTCCCGAACCAGGACCCGCTCGGCGCGCAGATCCGCTTCTGGGGCGCCAGCCGCACCATCGTCGGCGTCGTGGCGAACGAGAAGTTCCACGGCCTGGGCACGGCCGCGCCGATCGCGGTGTACGCGCCGCTGGCCCAGGCGCCGTCGGCCGACGGCGCGGGCGTGCTGCTCGTGCGGACGGCGGGCGACCCGTCGGCGCTCGCGCCGGCCGTGCGCGCCGCGATTCACGAGCAGGATCCCTCGCTCGCCGTGTTCGGCCTCGAGCCGCTCGCCGAGACCGTGTCGCGGTCGGTCTCCCAGCGCCGCTTCACGATGCTGCTGCTCGGCCTCTTCGCCGGCCTGGCGCTGCTGCTCGCGGCGGCCGGCACCTACGGCGTGCTCAGCTACGGCGTCGCCGAGCGGCGGCGCGAGATCGGCATCCGCCTCGCGCTCGGCGCGCGGCCGTCCCGCATGGTGCACCTGGTCGTCGGCGAGGGCCTCACGCTCGCGGCGGCGGGTCTGGCCGCCGGCGCCGCCGGCGCGCTCGCGCTCACGCGCCTGCTGGCGAGCCTGCTCTTCGGCGTGACGCCCACCGACCCGGCCACGTTCGTGGTGGTCGCCGCCGTGCTGCTCGCGGTGGCGCTGGCGTCGACGGCCGTGCCCGCGTGGCGCGCGTCGCGCGTCGATCCGGTGAAGGCGCTGCGGGCGGAGTAGGGGCGACCCGGCGGGGTCGCCCCTACGGCCCGGGAGATAATCATGCTGCACGGTTTGTCGACATCAGTCCGCGCGCTCGGCAAGAACCCTGGCTTCGCGCTGGTGGCGATGGCGGTGCTGGCGCTCGGCATCGGCGCCAACACGGCCATCTTCTCGGTGCTCGACGCCGTGCTGATCCGGCCGTTGCCCTTCCGCGACCCCGACCGGCTGGTGGTCGTGTGGGAGCGCAACGTCCCGCGCGACCGCCGAACGAACGTGGCGTCGCCGGCGAACTTCCTGGCCTGGCGCGACCAGCAGCAGACGTTCACCGACCTGGCGGCCGTCACGCTGCCGCTCACGGCGAACCTGACAGGCGCCGGCGATCCCGAGGAACTGCGCGCCGAGCTCGTGACCTCGTCGCTCTTCCCGTTGCTCGGCGTGAACGCCGCCGAGGGCCGCACCTTCCTGCCCGAGGAAGACGCGCCGGGCGCCGAGCCGGTCGTGCTCATCAGCCACCGGTTGTGGGAGCGCCGCTTCGGCGCCGACCCGTCGCTCGTCGGCCGGGCGATCACGCTCGGCGGGCGCGCCCGCGCGGTGGTGGGCGTGATGCCGGCCGGGTTCCACGTGTTCGACCAGACAATCGACCTGTGGGTCCCCATCGGTTTCGACGCGGCCGCCCGGCAGGCCAGCGGGCGCTACCTGTTCGTGCTCGGGCGGCTGAAGCCGGGCGTGGACGTGGCCGCGGCGCAGGCTGGCATGGACACCATCACGACCCGCCTCGCGCGGGAGTTCCCCGACCGCGACGCCGGCTGGGCGTCGAACGTCGTGCCGCTCCACCAGCAGCTCGTCGGCGCGATCCGGCCGGCACTGCTGGTGCTCGTCGGCGCCGTCGGTTTCGTGCTGCTCATCGCCTGCGCCAACGTCGCCAACCTGCTGCTGGCCCGCGCGACGACGCGTCGGCGCGAGCTGGCCGTGCGCGCGGCGCTCGGCGCGGGACGCGGCCACCTCGTCCGGCTGCTGCTCGGCGAGAGCCTGGTGCTCGCCGGCCTCGGCGGCGCCGCCGG
>JAHECP010000198.1 GCA_024641665.1 Acidobacteriota bacterium | reverse complement strand
GGCCTCCTCGCGCGTCCGGGCGACGAGCGCCGCGCGCTCGTCGAGCACCGCACGTCGCATCTCGTCCATCTGACGGTACACCTCGGTGCGCGCCGCCGCGATCTTCTCGTCGACCTCCGCGTTGGCGGCCGCCGCCCGGGCGGCCGACTCCTCGGCGAGCTGCCGCGCCGTGGCGACCCGCCGCTCGCGCTCCGCCATCACGCGCGTGATCGGGCGGAACAGCAGCCGATCGAGCACGACCGTGAGGACCAGGACCAGCGCGATGACCCAGAGTAAGGAGAGATTCGGGAGCACACGGCCTCCGACGTGCCGGGGGGATTGAATCGGCGCCTGTCAGGCCGTCGCCCTGAGGATCGGGTGCGCGACGGCGCCGATCGCGGCCGGACAAAACGACAATTTATACCATTCTCCGCGGGATCCGGGCAAGCCGGCCGGGCTCCACCTGTCACCTGTGTCGCTTTCCGTCCGTGGCGGTTTCCGTGGTGATTTCCGTGGTCGTTCCGTGGCGATTTCCGTGGGTCATTCTCCAACGACCACGAACTTCCCTTCCCGCGCCATCACGCGGCCGATGCGCACCGCCTCCGGCACCGCCCGCTCGACGGCTCCGGCCGCCTCGGCGGCCACCGCCACGAGCAGCCCCCCGGAGGTCTGGGGGTCGTACAGCACACGGACGAGCGGGCCGGCCAGCTCAGCCTTGAGCTCGGTCCCGGCCTTGAAATACTCCTCGTTGCTCCACCCGCCGCCCGGCGTGTTGTCCAGCGCCAGCTCCAGAACCCCCTCGAACACGGGCACCCGTCCGGCCTCGAGGTGGAAGGTGACGCCGCTCGCCTGGGCCATCTCGGACGCGTGGCCCACCAGGCCGAAGCCGGTGATATCGGTGGCGGCGTGAACCGCCTCCCCCACCGCCGCCCGCAACGCCTGCGCCGCCGGACCGTTGAGCGCGGCCATCGACCGGACCACGGCGTCGGCGGCCGCCTGAGGCGCGCGCTGGTGCTTGAGCGCGGTGGTGACGATGCCCGTGCCGAGCGGCTTGCTGAGCCACAGCTCGTCGCCGGGCCGGGCGTGGGCGTTGGACCACACGCTGGCGGCGTCCACCTCGCCGGTGACCGCGTAGCCGAACTTGATCTCGCGGTCCTGCACGGTGTGCCCGCCGAGCAGCGCGACGCCCGCCTCGCGCAGCTTGTCGTGGCCGCCGGCGAAGATCGCGCGCACGACCTCGTACTCGAGGTTTGCCGGAAAGGCCGCGATGGCGAGCGCGGTGAGCGGCCGCCCGCCCATGGCGTAGATGTCGCTCAGCGAGTTGGCCGCGGCAATCTGACCGTAGACGTACGGGTCGTCGACGATCGGCGTGAAGAAGTCCACCGTCTGCACGATCGCCGGGCCCGCCGCCCACCGGTACACACCCGCATCGTCCGAGGTCCGAAAGTCGATGAGGACCCGGTCGTCACGGTCCGCCGACATACCACCCAGCACCTGGGCGAGCTCGCCCGCCGCGAGCTTGCTCGCTCAACCCGCGCAGGCGGAGTACTCGGTCAGACGTTTCATGCGGGGATTGTATTACGGCTCACGGCTCAGGGCCTTGGGCGCTGAAGCGCGGAGCGCGAAGGCGGCTCACGGCTGTCGCGCGATGGCCGCGGGTGGCATCGGGGCCGCGCCCGGCGCCCGGCTCTTTCCGTAGAGATTTCCGCGGCTACTTCGTGGTCACTGTCTTGGGTCGACGCAGCCCCCAGTCCCGAGTCCCGAGTTCCGTCAGCGCGGCCCCGTGAATCCTACTCCTCCCCAGTCAGCTTCTCGTACAGCCGCTGCAGCTCCTCCTCGTTCGTGAAGTCCACCTCGATGCGCCCGCCCTTGCGCCTGCGGACGATGCGGACGCGGGTGCCGAGGGCGAAGCGAAGGCGCTCCTCGGCGGCGCGAGTGTGTACGTCGGTCGCCGGCTTCGCTTTCGGCGCGGGCGGCTCGGCGAGCTTCTTCACGAGCGACTCGGTTTCGCGCACGGAGAGGCCGCGCGCGATCACCTCGCGCGCGGCGCGGCGCTGGGCCTGCGCGTCGCCGATGGCGACCAGCGCGCGGGCATGGCCCATCGAGAGGCGGCCCGACGCGATCTCGGCGCGCACCTCCTCGGGCAGGCGGAGCAGACGCAGGTAGTTGGCGATCGACGCGCGGTCCTTGCCGACCGAGAGCGCGATCTGCTCCTGCGTCAGGTGGAGCTCGTCGGTCAGGCGGCGGTAGGCGCCGGCCTCCTCGATCGGGTTGAGGTCCTCGCGCTGGATGTTCTCGATGAGCGCGACCTGGAGCCGCTGGTCGTCGGGCACGTCGCGCACGACGACGGGCACGCGCCGCACGCCGGCGCGCGCGGCGGCGCGCCAGCGCCGCTCGCCCGCGACGATCTCGTAGCGCTCGCCGGCGCGCCGCACGACGATCGGCTGGATGACGCCGTTCGTGCGGATCGACTGCGCGAGCTCGTCGAGCCGCGTCTCGTCCACGTGCGCGCGGGGCTGCTGCGGGTTGGGCTGCAGGAGGTCCGTGTCGACCTCGAGCGGCCTGTCGGACGCGACGCCCGCGGGCGCGTCGGGAATCAGCGCGCTCAAGCCTCGGCCGAGCGCCGGTCGTTTCTCTGCCATCGCGGTCTCGCCTTTGTGAAGCCGGCTGCGGCCGGCTGCCGGGATCGTGTGTGCCTCCGGTGACGTGGCCGCACGCCACTAGCCTGCGGTCGCGGCCGCGCGGTGGCGGTCGACCAGCTCGCGCGCGAGCGCGAGGTACGCCTCGGCGCCGCGCGACTTCACGTCGTAGAGGATCGCCGGCACGCCGTGGCTCGGCGCCTCGCCGAGCCGGATGTTGCGCGGCACGACGGTGTCGAACACCTTCGCGCCGAAGAACCCCCGGATCTCGCGCGCGACCTGCTGGCCCAGGTTCGTGCGCTCGTCGTACATCGTCATCAGCACGCCTTCGATGTCGAGCGCGGGGTTGAGCGACGCGCGGACGCGTCGCAGCGTCGCGACGAGATCGGCCAGCCCTTCGAGCGCGAAGTACTCGCAGTGGAGCGGGATGAGCACGCTGTCGGCGGCCACGAGGGCGTTCAGCGTGAGCAGCCCGAGCGAGGGCGGCGTGTCGACGAAGACGAAGTCGTAGCGATCGCGCGCGGGGTGGAGCAGGCGCGCGGCGCGGCGCTCGCGGTCGGCGAGCGAGACGAGCTCGATCTCGGCGCCGGTGAGGTTGCGGTCGGAGGGGACGAGCGACAGGCCCTTGACGGCCGTCTCGACGACGAAGCGGTCGAGCGTCGCGTCGTCGCCGTCGGTGAGGGCGTCGTAGACGGTGCCGCCGGCGGCCGTGCGGCCCTTCATGCCGAGTCCCGAGGTGAGGTTGGCCTGGGGGTCGAGGTCCACGGCGAGGACACGCTGGTCGGCGAGGGCGAGGGAGGCGGCGAGGTTGATGGCGGTGGTGGTCTTGCCGACGCCGCCCTTCTGGTTGGCGACTGCGATGATCTTGCCCATTTTCAGATAGTTACAGTCGCACGTCGTACAGCGGCCGCCAGGTTTGGTCGTTTAACCAAATACGTGGATGCAGTCGAAGCAGGATAATGCGGAAGGGAATGAGGCGTCAACGGCGAAGATTGTTCCACGTGGAACATCGCGAGAGCCGGCTCCGAATCCGCCGTAGAACCAAGGGAAACACGAGGAAATCAGGGCAACGTCGCGCCGATTGCGCGTTTCTCGATGATGACGAGGCAGCTGCGGAGGTTTTCGACCAGCGGATGGGTTGCTACCCAGGCCAGCGGCGGCGGCACGGCGGGCGGCGTCTCCAGCCCGGCCACCGAACGGAACAGCAGAAACCAGCCGCCGGGCTTGAGGAACGCCTGCAGGCTCATCAGCACGCGTGCTTCCACGCGTACCGCGCGCAGCGACACCAGGTCGGCCGCCTCGTGCAACTCGGGTCGCGACAGCAGCTCCTCGTACCGCGTGTTCTCGACGAAGGTGGCCGTCAGGCCCAGCTGGCGCACGACCTCCCGCAAAAAGGCTGATTTCCGGACCTTCGACTCGACCATCCTCAGCGACAGCCCCGGGACCGCCAGCTTCATGGGGATCGCCGGCGAGCCGCCGCCCGAGCCCACGTCCACGAGCGATCGAGACGTCATGGGAAGGTGCCGTGACGCCAGCAGCGGCTCGAGCAGCAGCCGATCCACGGCCTCGTCGGGCTGCGTGATCGACGTCAGGTTGATCTTGCGATTCCAGCGGGAGAGGAGGTCGTAGTAGGCAGTCAGGGCGTCGGCCAGCGGCGCGTCGATGGACAGCCCGACCCGCCGGCCCCTGCGAAGCAGCCGGCTCCTGAAATCCCGAGCAACGAAGGCCGTCGTCGCCACGGTTTCTGATCCCCGGGCCACCGCGGCCCTGACGGAACTGTATCACGGCAGGCGTCGGGCGAGCGCCCGGACGTCAGGCGGGACGGCTCGATTCTCCGCGGGCTCGTGCCACATGGACGGCCAGAACGGCCACCGCCGCCGGCGTCACACCCGGAATCCTCGACGCCTGGCCCAGCGTCTCCGGATGGACCTCGGCGAGCCGCTGCATGGCCTCTCGCGACAAGCCGGGGACGTCGTCGAAGGCGAACCCCTCGGGAATGCGCCGCCGCTCGTCGCGACGGGTCCGTTCGACCTCGCGCTGCTGGCGCAGGATGTAGCCCTCGTACTTGATCTCCGTCTCGACGCTCGCCAGGTCCACCGCGCGGTCCGACGGATCGATGTCCAGAACCACCGCGCCGCCGTCCAGCAGCGGCTGCAGCCGCGCCGGCGGCTGCTTGAGGAACGCCGCGGCCGGCACGCGCTCGCCCGCGCCGGTCCTGACGGTCGTCGAGCGGACACGCGCCAGGTTTCGGGCGAGCCGTTCGCGCCGCGCCTCGAACCGCGCCCATCGCTCGTCGGACACCAGCCCGACCTCGCGGCCCTGCGGTGTCAGTCGGAGGTCGGCGTTGTCGATCCGCAGCAGCAGGCGGTGCTCGGCCCGCGACGTGAACATCCGGTACGGCTCCAGGCAGCCCTTCGTCGTGAGATCGTCCACGAGAATCCCGATGTAGGCCTCGTCGCGGCCCAGCGTGAGCGCCGGCAGGCCTCCTGCCGCGCGCGCCGCGTTGACGCCGGCCAGCAGACCCTGCGCCGCCGCTTCCTCGTAGCCCGACGTGCCGTTGATCTGCCCGGCCAGGAACAGTCCGCTCACACGGCGCGTCTCGAGGCTTCGCCGGAGCGCCGTCGGCTGGATGAAGTCGTACTCCACGGCGTAGCCGGGCCGCAGCATGACCGCGTCTTCGAGCCCCGGCAGCGCCGCGACGAGCGCCGCCTGCACGTCGCGCGGCAGGCTCATCGAGAAGCCGTTGACGTAGATCTCGTCCACGTCGAGCCCCTCCGGCTCGAGGAAGACCTGGTGGCGCTCCCGATCGGGAAAGCGCATCACCTTGTCCTCAAGCGACGGGCAGTACCGCGGACCGACGCCCCGGATCTGGCCGTTGTAGAGAGGGGAGTGCGAGATGTTCCGGCGAACCAGGTCGTGCACGCGCTCGTTCGTGTGGAGCAGCCAGCACTCGATCTGGTCCCGCTCGATGGCGGCCGTCGCGAACGAGAACGGGACGGCCGGATCGTCGCCGCGTTCGGCGTGGAACCTCGAGAAGTCGATCGTCCGCCGATCCAGCCGCGGCGGCGTGCCCGTCTTCAAACGCCCCCACCGGAAGCCGAGAGCCTTGAGCGACTCCGCGAGCCTCGTGCTCGCCGGCTCACCCGCGCGCCCGGCGGCCCGTCGCTCGCGTCCGACATGGACGAGGCCGTTCAGGAACGTGCCCGTGGTGACGACCAGCGCGTCGCACCGCAGCGTATCGCCGTCCTCGAGTTCCAGGCCCGCCACCCGCCCGTGCTCCACGAGGATTCGCCCGGCGCGCCCGAAGACCCACGTGATGCCCGGCTCCCGTTCGAGCCTGGCCTTCATCCACGCGGAGTAGCGCCGCTTGTCGGCTTGCGCCCGCGGCGACCAGACCGCCGGACCGCGGCTCCTGTTGAGCAGCCTGAACTGCAGCCCCGTCGCGTCGATGGCCTCGCCCATCAGGCCGCCGAGCGCGTCGATCTCCCTGACCAGATGGCCCTTGGCGGTGCCGCCGATCGCCGGGTTGCACGGCATGTGCGCAACGGTGCGGCCCGAGAGCGTACACAGCCCGACGCGGCGGCCCAGCCGCGCCGCGGCAAACGCCGCTTCGCACCCGGCGTGTCCCGCCCCAATCACGACGACATCGAACGTCCCGCTGCTCATCGATCCACGCGTCGAATATCTTTGTAAGTGTATGATTTTAAAGCACTTGCATCACTTGCCGATGCAGAACCTCTCGAAGATGTGCTCGAGCACGTCCTCCGGCGTGCGCTGGCCCGTGACCTCCTCGAGCGCAACCCGCGCGCGCTGGAGATCGACCAGTACGAACTCCTCGGGCGTCGACTCCGCCGCGCGCGCCGCCGCCACGCTCAGCGCCTCGCTGGCTTCGTGCAGCCGCTCGATGTGGCGGGCGTTGCTGAGCGCGCTCGTCTCGCGCAGCGACTCGCGCGCGGTCAGCGCGCGGAAGATGGCCGGACGAATCGCGTCCGCACCCGCACCGGTGACCAGCGACACGTCGAGCGCGTCGTCGACGCCGATCGCCTCGCGCGTCCAGGCCGCCGGGAGGTCGCATTTGTTGACGACCACCACCCGCGGCCCCGAGACCGTTCTCTCCAGCAGTTCCCGATCGGACTCCTCGAGCGGCACGGACCGGTCGAGCACCACGATGGCGACGTCCGCCACAGCGCCGGCCCGCCGTGCCCGCGCGACGCCCTCGCGCTCGACGTCCTCCACGACGGCGCGCAGACCCGCCGTGTCCACGAGGGTGACGGGCACGCCGAACACGTCCGTCCGCTCGGTCAGCAGGTCGCGCGTCGTCCCCGCGTGCGCGGTGACGATGGCGCGCTCGGTTCCGAGCAGGCGGTTGAACAGGGTCGACTTGCCGGTGTTCGCGCGGCCGACGATCACGCCGTGGGCGCCCTCTCGAATCAGCCGGCCGGCGGCGGCGTGCGCCAGCAGATCGTCCACGCGACGCGAGATGCCTTCGATGGTCTCGGCGGCCTCGCGGGCCCCGACGAAGTGGTACCCCTCGTCGGGAAAGTCCACCGACGCCTCGAGGCGCGCGATCACATCGAACAGCGCGTCCCCGATCGCGACGATCGCGCGGGTGAGCGTCCCTTCGAGCTGATCGAACGCCTGGCGCGCCTGCGCGGGCGTGACGGCGTCGATCAGATCGGCCACCGCTTCGGCCTGCACGAGATCGACACGCCCGTTGAGGAACGCGCGCAGCGTGAACTCGCCGGGGCGCGCGCGACGCGCGCCCGCGGCGACCGCCGCGTCCACGATCTCGGCGAGCAGCACGGGGCTGCCGTGCGCGCTGATCTCCACGACGTCGTCGCCGGTGTAGGACGCCGGCGTCGGGAACCACGTGACGACCACGGTGTCGATCGCGCGCGGCGCGCCGCCGCGCCGCACGACGTGCGCGAGCGAGGCGTGCCGCGGCTCGAGCGGGCGCCGGCGGTCGAGGATCGCCGTCGCGACGCGCGCCGCGTCCGTGCCGCTCAGCCGCACGACGCCGATCGCGCCGCGCCCCGGCGGCGTCGCGATGGCGACGATGGTGTCGTCGGTGGCGAACATGGACGGAAGCGGACGGGAGCCTCGCGCCCGGACCTGTCGCGCGGAGGTCGGCCCCCGAGCCCTGCTGTCAGGATGGTCTTCGGGAGATGATGACGGTCTTCAGGAACGCGTCGCCGATGCTTTCCGACGTCATGTCGTCGAACTCGGCCACCTTCAGGTGCACGATGCGCCGCGCGTACGGGTTGAGAGGACCCATTTCCTGCGGCACGCCGGTCGTCCTGGCCTTGTCGATCATGAACGCCGCCATCTGCCGCAGCTCCTCGTCGCGGTTCTTGCGGAACCCGAGGCAGTCCACGACGAAGTGGTGGTTGCCGTGCAGCTCGCGGCGGAACGCCGTGTTGACGATGTGCTGGAGGGCTTCGAGCCCTTCGCCCTTCCGCCGCAGGAGCAGCTCACCGCTCTCCCCCGAGAGGTGGATCCAGACGTTGTCGCCGGTCTCCTCGACGGTCGCCTGGAGCGTCATGCCCATCGTCCTGCACACCTCGCCGACGAACGCCGCCACGCGCGAATTGAGATCCTCGTCCATCAGCTCTATCCCTTCGCGGCCTGCTCGGTCTTGCCCGAACCCGCGCGCTTGACCCTCCGTTCGGCCGCCGGCCGAAGCTGCCGCACCTTCGGCGGGCCGATGATGCTGTTGGTCACCTGCTGCTGCCCGATCGCGCACAGGTTGCTCGTGAACCAGTACAGCACGAGGCCGCTCGGCGCCCACAGGAACATGACGGTGAACATGATCGGCATGAACATCATCATCTTCTGCTGCATCGGGTCGGCCGACGAAGGCGTCATCTTCTGCTGCACCACCTGCGTGATGCCCATCAGCACCGGCGTGATGTAGAGCGGGTCCGGCGCCGACAGGTCGTGAATCCAGGCGAAGAACGGCGCGCCGCGCAGCTCGATGGCCACCGACAGCAGCGAGTAGAAGGCGAACAGGATCGGAATCGTCAGGAGCATCGGAATGCAGCCGCTCGCCGGGTTCACGCCCCGCTGGCGGTACAGGTTCATCAGCTCCGTGTTCATCTTCTGCTTCGCCGGATCGGTCGCCTTCAGCTTCGAGTACCGCTCCTGGATCGCCTTCACCTCCGGCTGGATCTCCTGCATCTTCCGCATCGACACCACGCTCTTGTGGCGCAGCGGGCCGATGACGATGTTGATCAGGATGGTCAGGATGACGATCGACCAGCCGTAGTTGTGGATGAACCCGTCGAGCCACTTCAACGCGCGCAGCAGCGGCACCGCGAGCCAGGCGAAGAAGCCGAAGTTGATCGCCTTCACCAGGGCCGGATCGACCGAGTGCAGGATGTCGAAGTCTTTCGGCCCGAAGAAGAACGTCCCTGCGGCCGGCGGCTCCGCGAACTTCATCGAGAAGGCGATCAGCTGCCGCTTCGTCTTGCCTCCGTCCGCGTCGTCGAGCTGTAGCAGCTGGAAGTCCGCCTCCTTGGAACGCACGGTCTCCGGTTGCGCGCCCGTCCCGGCATCCACTTCGACCGCCAGGAAGTAGTGGTCCTCCACGCCGACGAACGGATACGGGCCCGTGTAGCTCGGCGTCGACGCGAGGTTCTTCGTCTTCACCCGCGTGACCTTGCCGTCGAGGTAGTAGAGCGGCTCGGGGGGGGTGTAGTAGCTGCGTCCGCTCGTGTTCAGGCCGCTGCCGACGCCGGGTCCCCACATGATGGTCGGGTTCAGGGTCTCGCCGGCGTTCTCGACCGTGGACGAGAAGTCGATCACGAACGGCGCCTCGCCCGTGCGGAACGTGAACGTCTTGCGCGCGTACAGCCCGGCCGCGTCGCGATACTCGAAGGTCAGCGTGCCGCCCTTGCCGCCGCGCAGGTCCAGGCTCGCCGCGCTCGGCTTGAAGAGCGCCTGCCACAGTCGTCCCGTCAGCGCTTCGTCGCTCAGGCGCAGGTCGAAGGGGTGGCCCAGGTCGGGCGGCACGTCCGCGGGCACGAGCTCCAGCGGTTCGCCCTGCCGGTCCAGGTAGTGCTTCAGCCGCCAGCTCCGCAGGTCGGCGCCGCGGTTGCTGAAGACGGCCCGGACGCGGTCGGTGTCGACGATGATGTCGCGGGCTTCCGTGTCGGCCGTCACCGCCGCCGGCGCGGGCTGGGCCGCCGGCCCGGCCGGCGCGGGCGTGGCCGCCTCGGCCGGCGCCTGG
>JAHECP010000197.1 GCA_024641665.1 Acidobacteriota bacterium | reverse complement strand
CCGCCGGCGGCGGCGTCTGGGTCGGCGGTGTCTGGGTCGGCGGCGTCTGCGCGGCCGCAGCCGCCGCCGCGCTCAGCCACGCCAGGACGGCCACGAGGCCGATCGCCCCCCGCCAGGTTCGGTGTGTCGAACGGTCTTGCTCGTACATGCGCATCAGGGTCCGGGATCACGGCCGGCGGGGCCCCGCCCGCGGCCGAGCCTCGGCGCGGACACGGACAGAAGGGCCCAAGTGGCCAGTCTACTGGATTTTAGACGCCTCAGGCCAGCCGCCGGCCGGTTTCTGGCTGATCCGCCACCCGGTACGCCAGCACCCCCTCGTCGAGGTACATCTCGACATCGCCGGCGCGAAGGTGACCGCGGATGAGCTCCTCGGACAGCGGATCCTCGACGTAGCGCTGGATGGCCCGCCGCAGGGGTCGGGCGCCGTACGAGCGGTCCTTGCACGTCTGTTCGATGATCCACTCGATGACCTCGGGCGCCAGCGCCACCCGCAGTCGCCGGTCCACCAGGTTCGCGTTGAGCTGATCGACGAGCAGCTGCGTGATCCGGCGCAGGTCCTCGTCGGAGAGCGCCTCGAACACGATGAGCTCGTCGATCCGGTTGATGAACTCCGGGTTGAAGGTCCGCCGCACCTCGCCGAGGACCATGTCCGAGACGGTGCGGGCGATCTCCTTCGAGTCGGACGTCTGGAAGCCCATCGACGCCTTCTTCTGGATGAAGCGGGCGCCGATGTTCGACGTCATGATGATGATCGTGTTCTTGAAGTTCACCCGGTTGCCGAGGCCGTCGGTCAGATGCCCGTCCTCGAAGACCTGCAGCATGATGTTGAACAGGTCCGGGTGCGCCTTCTCGACCTCGTCGAGCAGGACGACCGAATAGGGATTGCGCTTCACCTTCTCGGTCAGCTGTCCGCCCTCCTCGTGCCCGACGTAGCCGGGCGGGGAGCCGATCAGCTTCGACACCGAGTGCTTCTCCATGTACTCGGACATGTCGAACCGGATGAGCGCGTGGTCGCTGCCGAACAGGAACGACGCCAGCGCGCGCGCCAGCTCGGTCTTGCCCACGCCGGTGGGCCCGAGGAAGATGAAGCTGCCCACCGGGCGGTTGGGCGACTTCAGCCCGGCGCGCGAGCGCCGGATGGCGCGGGCCACGGCCGAGATCGCGCGCTCCTGGCTGATGACCCGCTTGTGCAGCTCCTCCTCCATCCGGAGGAGCTTGTCGCTCTCGTCCTGGTTGATCGACGCGATCGGGATGCCGGTCCACTTGGCGACGACCTCGTCGATCTCGGCCTTGCCCACCACGACGCGGCGCGCGTTCGACTTGACGTCGAACTTCTCCCGCACGAACTGCAGGTTCTCGCGCGCCATCACCTCCTGCTCACGGTAGAACTGGGCCCGCTCGAAGTCCTTCTGCGAGACCGCGCTCTCCATCTGCTCGACGGCGACGCGGATGCTCCGGTTGATCTCGCCGAACTCCTCGCTGTAGCCCGCCTCGCGCAGCTTCGCCCGCGCGCCCGCCTCGTCCACCAGGTCGATGGCCTTGTCGGGCAGGAAGCGATCGGTGATGTACCGGCTGGACTGGTAGACCGCCGCCTCGATCGCCTCGCGCGTGTACTCGACGTGGTGGAACGCCTCGTAGCGGTCCTTCACGCCCGTGATGACCTCGATCGTCTCCCGCTCGGTCGGCGGATCGACCTTGATCGCCTGGAAGCGCCGCTCGAGCGAGCGATCCTTCTCGATGTACTTGCGGTACTCGGACGGCGTCGTCGCGCCGATGCAGCGGATCTCGCCGCGCGACAGCGCGGGCTTCAGGATGTTGGCCGCGTCGAGCGAGCCTTCGGCCGAGCCCGCGCCCACCAGCGTGTGCAGCTCGTCGATGAACACGATGATGTTCGGGTTCTCGGTGAGCTCCTTCATGATCGCCTTCAGCCGCTCCTCGAACTGGCCGCGGTACTTGGTGCCCGCGACGATCAGCGAGATGTCGAGCGCCAGCAGACGCTTGTCCGCCAGGAAGTGCGGCACGTCGCCGAAGACGATCTTCTGGGCGAGCCCCTCCACGATCGCGGTCTTCCCCACGCCGGGCTCGCCGATGAGCACGGCGTTGTTCTTCGTACGCCGGCAGAGCACCTGCTGCACGCGCTCGAGCTCGAGATGGCGGCCCACCAGCGGATCGAGCTGGTTCCGCATCGCCGCCTCGGTGAGGTCGCGGCTGAACTCCGCGAGCAGCGGCGTCTCCTTCACGCGCGTCAGCGTGGTCTTCTCGTTCAGCAGCTGGACGATGTCCTCGCGCACCGTGCTCAGCTTCATCCCCTTCTCCACGAGGATCGTCGCGGCCACCGACCGCTCCTCGCGCAGGATGCCCAGCAGCAGGTGCTCGGTCCCGATGTAGTTGTGCAGCAGCCGATCCGCCTCCTCGGCCGCGTACTGCAGCACCCGTTTGGTCTCCGCGCTGAAGGGAATCTCGACCGACGTCGAGACCTTCTCCCGGAAGACCGTGCGCCCCTCGATCTCCTTGCGGATGGCTTCGAGCGACAGGTGGGACCGCGCGAAGATGCGGCTCGTCAGCCCCTTGCCCTCGCGGATGAGTCCGAGCAGCAGGTGCTCGGTCTCAATCGAGATACTGCCGAGCTGGCTGGCCTCGTACCGAGCGAAAAAGAGCACCCGCCGCGCACGTTCTGTGTAACGTTCGAACATCCACGCTTACCTTGGTGAGAAAGTCGCCCTTTTTTGCATTATACGGCATGCCCCGCGGACGACCAACACGCTTTCAGGGCTAAGTGGAAGTTTTTGCGAGAGTTAGATGCCCCAACACCCCGGGGCGCGACCGCCGCGGGCGGTCGGGACGGGACGAAGCAGCCAGATCTGTCACTTGCCCAAACCGACGCCCGCGCGCTCACGCGGTCACCAGCCGGCCTTCCTCGAGGCGCAGAACCCGGTCGCACGACCCGGCCAGCCGCAGGTTGTGTGTCGCGATGACCGAGGTCAGCTCGTACTCACGGTGCATGTCGCGCACCAGCGCGTGCAGCTCGCCGGCCGTGTGCTCGTCGAGGTCACCCGTGGGCTCGTCGGCCAGGAGCAGCGAGGGTCGCATCGCCAGCGCGCGCGCCACCGCCACCCGCTGCTGCTCGCCCCCCGACAGCATGCCGGGCCGGTGCGTCAGCCGATCGCCCAGCCCAACCCGCCGGAGCAGCGCCTCGGCCCGTGCCCGGCGCTCCCCGGCCGCCAGCCCCCCGATCCGCAGCGGCATCTCCGCGTTCTCGAGCGCGCTGAACTCGGGCAGCAGGTGGTGAAACTGGAAGACGAACCCGACGGCCCGGTTCCGGAACGCCACGAGCGCTCCATCGCTGAGCGCGCGGAGCTCCACCTCGCCGATCCGAATCACGCCCGCGTCCGACCGATCGAGGCCCCCGAGCACGTGCAGGAGCGTGCTCTTCCCCACGCCCGACGCCCCGACGATGGCGACCATCTCGCCCTTGTCGACCTCGAGGTCGAGCCCGCGCAGGACCGGCAGCCGGCGGCCCGCGACCGGGTAGGACTTCTCGAGACCGGAGACGGAGAGGAAGGGCATGGTCGAATGTCGAATGTCGAATGTCGAATGTCGAATGTCGAATGTCGAATGTCGAATGTCGAATGTCGAATGCCGAATGCCGAATGCCGAATGCCGAATGCCGCAGTAAGCCTCAGATCACGCTGCGTCGCCCCTACTCGTAGCGCAACGACGTCGCCGGGTCGAGCTTCGCCGCCTGTCGCGACGGATAGATCGTCGCCAGCAGGCAGATGAGCACGGCCGAGGTCACCACCCACAGGAAATCCAGCGTCTCGAGCCGGAACGGCACGTACGAGATCTGGTACACGTCCAGCGGCACGTGAATCAGCCGGTAGCGATCGAGCACGTGAATGAGGCTCAGCCCGAGCGCGGACCCGAGCCCGGTGCCCACGCACCCGATCACCAGCCCCTGCAGAACGAAGATGTTCCGGATGCTCCGCGCCGACGCCCCCATCGTCTTCAGGATCGCGATGTCGCGGTGCTTCTCCATCACCAGCAGGATCAGCGAGGCGACGATGTTGAGGGCGGCCACCATGACGATGAGGCCGATCGTGATCGCCATGGCGTACTTCTCGAGCCAGAACGCCTCGAAGAGGGACCGGTTCATCTGGGCCCAGTCCTGCGTCACGTAGACGGGGCCGAGGCGCGCGGTCACGTCGCGGGCCACCTCGGGCGCCTTGTAGATGTCGTCCACCTTCAGCTCGATGAAGTCCACCCGGTCGCGGTCGAAGAGGCGCCTCGCCGCACCGAGCGACACGAAGCCGTACGCGTTGTCGTACTCGTACAGACCCAGGCTGAAGATCCCCACCACTTCGAAGCGGCGCTGCCCGGGGATGATGCCCATCGGCGAGAGCGTGCCTTCCGCGGTGATGATCGTCACGCTGTCGCCGACCATCGCGCCCAGCTTGGCGGCGAGGTCGCGGCCGATCACGATGCCCGGCCGCCGCTCGTCCGGCGGGTGGTCGAGCGCGTCGAGGCTGCCCTTCTCCATCGCCTTCCCGATGTCGGTGACCGTCTCCTCCAGCTTCGGCTCGATCCCCTTGATCGTGACGAACGCCTCGTTCCCGCCGTTGCGCATCAGCGCCTCGCCGATGATCACGGGCGCGGCACCGATGACGCGCGGCACCTTGCGGAGCCGGGCGATCTCGGCCGGATAGTCGACGATGCCGCCTTCGTCCACCTTGAAGACGTAGACGTGCGCGGCCGACCCCACGATGCGGTCGCGCAGCTCGCCCTGCAGCCCCGTCATGAGCGCCAGCGCCACGAGCAGCGCCATCACGCCGACCGTCACCCCCAGCGCCGAGATGGCCGAGATGAGCGAGATGAAGGCCTGCTTGCGCCGGGCCAGCAGGTAGCGCAGGGCGATGAAGAGTTCGAACGGCAAGTCCATCTGTACGGCTTACGGTTTACGGCTCACGGCGCATGGCTCACGGCGCATGGCTCACGGCTTACGTCCCGCGATGCTGCCTTGCGCCTTCCTGTCCGTGCAGCCGTCCTGTCCGCGTAGGGGCCGGCTCCAGCCGGTTCTCTTCCGTGGCTCATTCCGTGGCGATTTCCGTGGTCATTCCGTGGTCATTCCGTGGTCGTTCCGTGGTCGTTCGCCAGCCCCCAGCCCCCAGCCCCCAGTCCGCAGTCCCTAGTCCTCTGTCCCGGCCTCGTCAGTCCGCCTTGGGCTTCATCAACGGGAACAGGATCACGTCGCGGATCGACGGGCGGTTGGTGAACAGCATCACGAGCCGGTCGATCCCGACGCCTTCCCCGCCGGTCGGCGGCAGGCCGTACTCGAGCGCCCGGACGTAGTCCTCGTCCATCCGGTGCGCCTCGTCGTCGCCGCGCTGCCGCTCGGCGAGCTGCGCCTCGAAGCGGCGGCGCTGCTCCGCCGGATCGTTGAGCTCGCTGAAGGCGTTGGCCACCTCGAACCCGCCGACGTAGAGCTCGAACCGCTCGACGGTGTCCGGGTCGTCGTCGCGCTGCTTGGAGAGCGGCGAGACCTCGGTCGGGTAGTCGTACACGAAGGTCGGCTGGATCAGGCTCGCCTCGACGAGCGCCTCGAAGATCTCCATGACGATCTTGCCCGGGCCGGCGCCCCCCGGCACGTCGAGACCGAGCGCGTCGGCGAGCGCCGTCGCGGCGCCGATCTCGCGCAGCTCGGCCTCGGCCACCTCGCGGCCGAGCCGCGTCGAGGCCGCCGCCCGCACGGCGTCGCGGAGCCGGAGCCGCCCGAACGGCGCCGCGAGCGAGAGGCGCTGCGCGCCGTACTCGATGTCGAGGCCGCCCACGGCCTCGCGCGCCACGAAGGCGATCATCTCCTCGGTCAGGGCCATCAGCTCCTGGTAGTCGCTGTAGGCCTGGTAGAACTCCAGCATCGTGAATTCGGGGTTGTGCTGGGTGGAGATCCCCTCGTTCCGGAAGTTCTTGTTGATGTCGAAGACGCGCTCGACGCCGCCCACCACGAGCCGCTTCAGGTACAGCTCGGGCGCGATGCGCAGGTACAGGTCGATGTCGAGGGCGTTGTGGTGCGTGACGAACGGGCGCGCCAGCGCGCCGCCGGCGATCGGCTGCATCATCGGCGTCTCGACCTCGAGGTAGCCGCGCTCGGTCAGGAACCGCCGGAACGCCGCGAGCACCTTCGCGCGGGTCTCGAAGACCTGGCGCGAGTCGGGGTTCACGACGAGGTCGAGGTAGCGCTGGCGGTACCGGATCTCGACGTCCTGCAGCCCGTGCCACTTCTCGGGCAGCGGCAGGAGACACTTGGCGAGGAACTCGAGCCGGTCGGCCCAGATGGTGAACTCGCCGGTGCGAGTCCGGAAGAGCTTGCCCTCGACCCCCACGAAGTCGCCGAAGTCCAGCAGCTTGAGGACCTGGAACTCGCGCTCGGTCAGCGAATCCTGGCGGAGGTAGACCTGGACCCTGGCCCGGCCATCGGACAGCACGAGGAAGCTGGCCTTGCCGAAGCTGCGAATCGCGAGGATGCGGCCCGCGGTCGCGGTCCGGACCTCGGTCCCGGCGAGCACCTCGGCCGACCGGTCCCCGTAGGTCGCCACGAGGTCGTGGACGGCGTGCGTGCGCGCGAAGGCGTGCGGGTAGGTCGCGACGCCGAGGCGCTGCAGCTCGGCGAGGTTCGCCCTCCGCTGCGCGATGAGCTCGTTCTCGCTGGTCTGGTCCTGCGCGTCGGCCATCGACTCACCCGATCATTCGATCGTCAAGGTCTTCCTGATGCCGTCCAGTACGCCGTTGACGAAGCCCACCGCCTCGTCGCCGCTGAAGGTGCGCGCCAGCTCCAACGCCTCGTTGATGACGACGGGCGCCGGCGTGTCCGGCTCGCGCCGGAGCTCGTAGACGGCGAGCCGGAGGATCAGCCGGTCGACGAGCGCGAGGCGCGACAGCCGCCAGTGCTCGGCGGCGGCCGCGATGAGCGGGTCGATTCCCGCGAGGTCGGCGATCGTGCCCCGCACGAGCCGCTCGGCGAACCCCCGTCCCGCGGCGGACAGCGCGAGCGTCTCGCCGTGCTCGGGCCAGAAGGCCGCCGACAGGTCGTCCTCGGAGAGCCCGCCGACCTCCCACGCGTAGAGCATCTGCAGCGCGGCCTCGCGGCTGCGATGCCGCTCGTCACCGCGCCGCGGCCCGTCGGTCACGCGTGCGCGCCCCGCGTCGCGCGGCGATCGAGCTGCCGGAAGATCGCCGCCATCTCGACGGCTGCCATGGCCGCCTCCCAGCCCTTGCCGTCGGGCCCGACCGCCGCGCGCGCGAGCGCCTGCTCGGCCGAGTCGGTCGTGAGCACCCCGAAGGTCATCGGCACGCCGGTCTCGCCCGACGCGTCCATGATGCCGTGGGCGACGGCCGACGCGATGTACTCGAAGTGCGCGGTCTCGCCCCGAATCACGCAGCCCAGGCAGATCACGGCGTCGAAGCGCCCCGTCTCGGCCGCCCGCCGCGCCGCCTGCGGCACCTCGTAGGCCCCCGGCACCGGGATCACCTCGATCTGCTCGGCCGGCGTGCCGGCCTGCGTGAGCGCGGCGACGGCCCCGTCGCGCAGCCGGTCGGTCACGAACGCGTTGTAGCGAGCGACGACGATGGCGACTCGCAGGTGGGTGGCGTTGGGTGTCTCGGTCATGTCGATCGCGGCCCCGGCGGCGCTACTTCCCCTTGAACTCGGCCTTGCGCTTCTCGAGGAACGCGCGGGTGCCCTCGCGCATGTCCTCGGTCGCCGACACCAGGCCGAACAGCGTGGCCTCGAAGCGCGCCGCCTCGCCGAAGGGCATGTCGAGCCCCTTGTTGACGGCGTCGAGGATGTAGCGCATGGCCACCGGCGCCTTCGACGCGAGCTTCGCCGCGAGCGCCCGGGCGGCGCCCATCAGCTCGGCCGCCGGGACGACCCGGTTGACGAGCCCGAGGCGAAACGCCTCGTCGGCGCCGATCATGTCGCCCGTCAGCAGGATCTCCAGGGCCCGGCCGCGCCCGACGAGGCGCGACAGCCGCTGCGTCCCGGCGTAGCCGGGAATGATGCCCAGGTTGATCTCGGGCTCCCCCAGCTTCGCGGTGTCGGCCGCCAGGCGGATGGTGCAGGCCATCGCCAGCTCGCAGCCGCCGCCGAGCGCGAAGCCGTTGATGGCCGCGATGACGGGCTTGCCGAGGTTCTCGAGGAGCTCCAGCACGTGCTGCCCGCGCAGCCCGTGCTCGCGCCCGCCGACCGGCGTCTGCACCGCGAGCTCGTTGATGTCGGCGCCCGCGATGAACGACTTGTCGCCCGCGCCGGTCACGATCACGACCCGCACGGCCTCGTCGGCACGGAGCTCCAGCAGCGCCCGCCGGAGCTCGTCCAGCGTCGGCGCGTTCAGCGCGTTGAGGACCTTCGGGCGGTTGACGGTGAGCACGGCCACCGCGCCGTCCCGTTCGAGCAGCAGGTTGTCGTAGGAGGCAGCCATAGCGGTTCGATTATATGCCACGGTCCCCGGCGGACCCGCGCCGCCGGACCGTCCGGCGCGGGGGTCAGCGGCGCGCCACGAGACTCCATATCCAGCCGGCGCCGGCCGCCAGCGCCGCGCCGGTCGTGTCGGCCAGGACGTCGGCCAGCTCGGGCGACCGTCCCGGCACGAACGCCTGATGGAGCTCGTCGGTGACGCCGTAGGCCGCGCTGAGGCCCACGGCCGTGAGCACGGCGACGAGCGTCACGCCGCGCATGCGGCCGCCCGCGAACGCCCGCAGCGCGAAGCCGCCGAGAATCGCGTACCCGGCCCCGTGCCCGAACCAGTCGGGCACGCCGCCCGGCAGCCGCTTCAAGTTGGGAATCGACGAGGCCATGAAGATCACGGCCATCTGCAGGACGACCGGCCCCCAGAGCCACACCTGCCGTAACCACCTGCGCATGGGGATTCCGTGGACCGCCCGCTCAGAGGGGAAACGGATACATGAGCCAGCCGAGGACGATGGCGGCGGCGACGAACCCGCCGAAGACCAGGCCGGCCGTCCGGACCTGCTCGCGCGGCGCGTCGCGCAGGAGCACGCCGAAGACCGTGGACACGCCCAGGGCGAACAGGGCGAGGTAGAAGAAATGGCTCGTCATCGGGCCGTCACTTGCGGCCGAGCGCGATGTCGTACACGTCGAGGATCACCAGGAAGTTGAGCAGCCCCGCCACGATCAGGAACGTGTTGCCGTACTCGTAGGTGGCCGCGACGACCTGGCCGCCGCCGGTCCCCGCCAGCCGCGCGACCAGGAACGGCAGGCCGAGACCCATGTCGGCGACGGCCGCCAGCGCCACGAGCGGCTCGGACAGTCGGATCGGGAACAGCCGGCCTTCGAGGAAGAGGCCCAGCGCGAACATCAGCGTCAGCACGACGAGGAACACGATCCCCTTCTGCCGCCGCCCGAGCCACAGGTGCCCGGCGCCGGGCACGAACCAGGCCGCCGCGCAGCGCAGCGCGACGCTCACGCCTTCCATCGACGACGTCCCGGCCGTCGTCCGGACCCCACTCTTCGCGTTTTTCGCCACCGTCGGTGCTTCCTCACGTGGGGCTCCGCCCCACACCCCGGCTCGGTCGCTCGCGCTCTTCGACTCCGCTCAGAGCGCCCTGAGCTTGCCGAAGGGCGGGGACCCCTTCGCCCCGCGCCGCTCCGTCCCACCCCAACGCGCAAAGTCCGCGCGTTGGGGACCCCGGCTCGCGGGCCGCGCCGTGCGCGGCCTGGCCGTGCGCGCCCGGGACGTCCCCGTATCGGACATGCTCCGCCGGGCCAACGGCCAGTCTACCCGATCTCCCAGCCGATTGCCGTCGTCACGACCCAGGCGACCGCCGCGCCGAGCGGCAGCGCGGCCGCAAAGCGCACGAGCGACGAGGGGGCCCCCAGCCCCAGCCACTCCACCGCCAGGGTCGCCGCGGTCGGCAGCGCGGCCGCCGCG
>JAHECP010000196.1 GCA_024641665.1 Acidobacteriota bacterium | reverse complement strand
TGGCTCAGACGTCGAGGAGCTCGGCGTACAGCGCCGCGAGGCGCTGCGCCGTCAGGCGCTGGTCGTAGAGGGCCTCGACCCGGCGGCGGCCGGCGCGGCCCATCTCGCGGGCGCGGCCCGGGTCGTCGAGGAGCGATCGCACCGCGCCGGCGAGCGCCGCCGCGTCGCCGGGCGGCACGAGCAGGCCGGTCTCGTCCGCCACGCAGATCTCGCGCGGGCCGCCCTGATCGGTCGCAACGACCGGCACGCCGCTCGCCATGGCCTCGAGGAGGACGAGCCCGAACGGCTCGGGCTGCCGCGACGGCAGCACGAGGACGTCGAGCGCCCGGTACACCTCGGGCATGTCGGCCGGTCCGTAGCGCCATCCGGTGAAACGCACGACGCCGTCGAGACCGAGGCGCGCGGCGAGGCGCTCGAGGTCGCGCGCGTGATCCTCCTGTCCGGCGATGGCGCCACCCACGACGGCGAACCGGGCCGACGGCACCAGGTCACGCAGGAGGGCGGCGGCCTCGAGAAAGACGTCCACACCCTTCCATGCGTCGAGCCGGCAGACCACGCCGACGAGCGGCCCGGCGCCGGGCTGGCCGAGGTCGCCGCGCACGCGCGGGTCCGGATCGCCCGGGTGGAACGCAGCGACGTCCACGCCGTTCGGCACCGTCCGCACGTTGGGCGCGAGCGCGCCGGCCGCGTCGCGGAACATCGCGCCGACGGCGTCGCTCGTGACGACGACCCGGTCGGCGAAGCGCGCGAGGCGGCGCTCCAGGCGACGCACCAGGCCGGACTGCCAGACGATCTCGCGCACGTGCCAGACGTGCGGGCGCCGCGTGATCAACGCGACCCCGACGCCGTACAGGTTGTGGATCGTATTGGTGTGCACGAGGTCCACGCGCTCGCGCCGGACGAGCCGTGCGAGCGCGCCGACCGCGAGCGGGTAGTTCAGCGCGAAGCGCGCGAGGTAGCCGTAGCCGCGCCGGCTCGTCAGCTTCGTCATGCGCGGCACGATCGCGACGGCGCACCCGGCGGCCTCGAGCCGGGCCACGAGTGGGCCGTCCGAGGGCAGCGCGACGATCGGGCGGAACCGGGACCGGTCGAGGCCTTCGACGAGGCGCACGAGCGACACGTCGGATCCGCCCACCTCCGAGGTGGTGTGCAGGTACAGGATGCTACGCGGCCCGTCCGGCCGCCCGTCGCGCGAGCGCCGCGTCATAGATCGCTTCGTAGCGGGAGGCCACCGTGTCCCAGGCGAAGGCGCGCGCGCGCTCGAGCCCGCGCTGCGCCAGATCCGCCCGGCGCGCCGCATCCTCGAGCAGGCGGCACAGGGCCGCGCCGAGCTCGTCGTCGCGCGCCAGCTCGCCGTAACGCCCGTCCTCCAGCACCTCGCGCGCGCCGGGGTTCGGCGACGCCACGACCGGCGTGCCGGCCGCGAGCGCCTCGGCGTACGGCCGCCCGAAGCCCTCGTACGAGCTTGGCAGGCACACGACCCACGCCGCGCGGTACAGCTCGGCGAGTCGCTCGTCGTCGACGTCGCCGAACCAGTCGACGCCCGGTTCGTCGGCGCGGTCCGGGCTGACCAGCCAGACCCGCGCGGCCGGCACGCGCGGCCGCACCTCCTCGCGCACGACCCGCAGCAGCAGGTCGCCCCGCTTGCGGCTCGCCAGCTCGCCCACGAAGAGGATGGTCGGCGCCTCGGACCGGGGCGTCCCGCACGGTGCAAACCGCTCGATGTCGATGCCGTTCGCGACGACGTGATCGACCCGCGGGTAGTAGTGCGCCGTGTCACGCGACACCGCCACGACCTGGTCGGCGCGGATGGCCGCGACGAGCTCGCCGGCGTAGAAATACAAGTGCAGCAGGAAGAGCTTCGGCGACCGCCGCCGCCAGCCGTTGTGGACGGCCTCGAGGAGCGAGGAGCCGTGCAGCGTCCGCACCACCGGCGGCGCGGACGCGCGGCGGATCAGCTGATCGTCGCCCTGCGCGTGCACGACGTCGAAGCCCGAGAAGTCCTGCCGCGCCACGCGGCCCGGAAACGACAGCGGCGCCAGGCGCCGGCGCCAGCCCGCCGCCGGCCCGGGAACCAGAACGCCCTCGTAGCGGGCGCCGGAGGGCAGCGGATCCTCGCTGAACATCGTGACCCGGTGCCCGCGGGCGACCAGCGCGTTCGCGAGACCGTGCGCGAAATGCCCGGCGCCGCCCCGCGAGCGGCCGGGCAGGAAGCGCTGCACCATTGCGATCCTACGCACCGGCGAGATCCCGGTAGACCTGGAGCACGCCACGCGCGGTGGCAGCCCAGGTGAACGCGGGCGCGCGCGCGAGCCCGCGCGCCCGCAGGATGGACGCGAGCGCGCCGTCGGTGAGCACGCGCGCCACCCGTTCGGCCAGCGCGGCCTCGTCCTCTGCGTCGGCCCGCTCCGCCGCGTCGCCCGTCACCTCGGGCAGCGAGCCCCGGTCCGAGCACACGACCGGCGTGCCGCACGCCATCGCCTCGAGCGGCGGCAGGCCGAAGCCGGCGTGGAGCGGCGGGTACAGCAACACGTCGGCGGCGCCGTAGACGCCCGGCAGATCCGCGAAGGGCACGCGCCCCAGCTCGCGGATACGGGACGACACCCCGAGCCGGTCGGCGAGGGCGCGCTGCGCGTCTGACAGCGCGCCGACTTTGAGGAGCATGGCGTCGATGCCGTGATCGCGCACCAGCCGCGCGAAGGCGCCGACGACGCGCGCGCCGTTCATGTAGGCGAGCGAGTGGCCCACGTGCAGCACGGCCGGGCCGTCGAGGCCCAGTGCCCGCCGCGTGGCGTCGCGGTCGACCGGCGGACGGAACGCCGGGTCGACGCCCGGGTACACGACCGACACGCGGTCGGCCGGATAGTCGACCAACGAGAGGAAGTCCTCGCGCGCGGCGCGCGAGTCGGTCACGACGCGGCCGGCGCGCGCGATCGCGCCGAGGCTGTAGCGCAGCGACAGGCGGGTTCGCCGGCGGACGTGGGCGAGCTTGAGGACCACCGCGTCGTGAAAGGTGACGACCGTGCGCGCCGGCGGCAGCCGGTACGCCAGGTGTCCGTACCCGTGGTCGAGCACGTGGAAGACGTCGGCCGCCTGCCGGCCCGCCAGGCGCTGGTAGCGCACGTACTGATCCCAGTACCGCCCGAGGCCGGCGAGCCGCGCGCCCTCCAGCCCCACCTCCCCCACTTCGTCGATCCCCCCGACGAGCGCCCGGAGCCCGCGCGCGAGCTGATCGGCGTAGATCGCCATGCTCGTGCGGAAGGGATCGGGAAACGCGCGGAAGAGGACGATCCTCATGCGGAGGCGGTCCCGGATCCAGGGTCCCGCGGCGCCCCGCGCCGCCCGATGACCCGCGCGGGGTTGCCGGCGGCAATCGCGAGCGGCGGCACGTCGCGCGTGACGACCGCGCCCGCGCCGATGACGGCGCCACGCCCCACGCGCACGCCGTCGAGCACGATGACCGCGTTTCCGATCCACACCTCGTCTTCGATCACGATGCCCTGGCGCGTGACGCCCTGCGCCTCAATCGACTGATTGGGATCCTGAAACGCGTGGTTCTCGGCGAGCAGGTGGACCGCAGCGCCCATGGTAACGTGGCGGCCGATCGTCAGACCCCCGCCCGCGCCGAAGACCGCGCGCGGTCCGATGTAGGTGCCCTCTCCGATGGTCAGGCCCACACCCGGGTTGTCGAGCGTCGCGGTCGCCTGGATCCAGCCCTGCTCGCGAATCCGCACATGGTCGCCAAGCCGCACGCCCTCGGTGGAGAGCGCGCTCAGGTAGGTGTCGTCGCCGATGTAGACGTTGCGCCCGACCGAGAGGTGACGCGGGAACTGGAGCGACACGCGGCGCCCGACGAAGAGCCGTCCGCCGCACGCGCGCAGCCAGGGACGCCAGCGGAGGCCGCGCAGGTACGGCAGGGCGCCGCGGCGCCACAGGTAGCTCAGCACGTCGCGCAGCGGGACGGTGACCTCGCCCAGCGTCGAGTCACGGCCACGAGCGAGCGCGTAGAGCCGGCGCTTGATCGACGTCATGCGTCCTCGTCCTCCCTGGGCCGCACGACGCCGGCCTCCTGCAGATCGGCGTAGAGCCGCTCGAAGGACCGCGCCATGGCGGCAGCGGCGAACCGTTCCCGGGCGCGCGCCAGCCCGGCCTGTCCCATTGCCGTGCGCCGGCCGTTGTCGTCGAGGAGCACCATCATCGCTCTCGCGAGCGCGTCCGGGTCGCCGGGCGGCACGAGCAGCCCCGTGGTCCCGGGTTCGACGATCTCCGCCGGGCCGCCCTCGGCCGAGGCCACGACGGCCTTGCCGGCGAGCATCGCCTCGACGATCACCAGACCGAACGGCTCCGGCCGGATCGCGCTGTGGACGACGAGATCGGCGGCGGCCAGCTCCGGCGTCGGATCGTCCAGATGGCCGGTGAACCGCATGACGTCCGAGAGCCCGAGCGCGGTCGCTTGCGCGCCAAGCTCCTGCGCGTACCCGGCGTCGAGCCCGAAGAGCGTGCCGCCGACGACGACGAACCGCGTCTCGGGCCGCGCGCGGCGGACCTGCGCCGCGGCCTCGAGAAAGACGTGCGCACCCTTCCAGCGCTGGAGGCGCCCGCACCAGACGACCGTCCTCCCGGTCCGCGGCGCCGGCACCGCGGCGGCCGTGCCGGCTGGCGCGTCGAGGCCGTTGGGGATGGTGCGAACGGGCGCGCGCACCCGGCCCTCCAGCGTCCGTGCCAGAAAGCGGGAGGGCGTCACGACGGCGGCGGCGGGCAGCCGGCGCGCGACGGCGTTGACGAGGCCTTGGCCGGACCAGCCACCGCCGAGCAGGTCGTGCGCGTGAAAGACCGCGGGCACGCGCTCGATCCGCGCCGCGACGCTGCCGTAGAGGTGCGCCCCGGTGCCGTTCGAGTGGACGACCGCGATGGCCCGCTCGCGCACGAGCGCGCGCAAACGCGCGATGGCCCGCCAGCCCGATGGTACGTGCCGGATGCCCCGGATGGGCGCCGCCGTGACCTCGAGCCCGGGCAGCCGTGCCAGCTCGGCCTCGAACGGTCCCGTGGCGAGGCAGCACACGACGGGACGGAACCGGGCACGGTCGAGATGCCGGAGCAGCGTGAGCAGAACGGTCTCGGCGCCGCCACGTTCTCCGCCCGCCGTGACGAACAACACTCCGGGAGCGGCCATCAGGACTCCGTGGGAGCCGGCTCCGGCTCGGCGCCCGCGGCCCCTCCGGTGGTGTCCTCGTTCTGCAGCTCCCACAGGCGCCAGTACTCGAGCTCCGCGAGGCGGATCAGCGCCCCGACGGCGAACCAGAAGTAGAAGTTCGACGGCGCGTGGTCGATGGCGGTGCTCACCGGCAGCGTCAAGATCGTCAGCCCGACGTAGACGGCGAGTGCGAACCATAGCATCCCGTACGGCGAGGTCGTCATGAGCCGGTACTGGCTGAAGATGATCTGCAGGATGCTGAGCTCGACGAGGATGAACGCAATCAGACCGGGCCAGCCGGTCTCCACGGCGAGGATGCCCAGATAGCTCTCGACGAGCACCACCTGGTAGAGATCCGCGAAGTGGCGCGCGCCGATGGTCGCCAGACCGAGACCCGACCCCAGAGGGTTGGCGAAGAGCGAGGGCAGGAACAGCTGGCCGAAATACGTCTTCTGGAAGCGCACGAGGTTCTGGGACGCGACAATCGACCCCATCCGATCCTGAACGCCCGGGCCGAAGACGACGAAGCCGTATGCGAAGACACCGTAGAGCAGCAGCGCCCACATCGCGCCGCGGCTGAGCCGACCCGACGCGATCGCGACCAGGCCGAGACCCGCCGTCCCCAGCACGAGCGGCGCGCGCGAGCCGGATACCAGCATCGCGAGAACGATCGTGACGACCGAGACGATGCCGACGACTCGGAGCCACCGCTCCGCCTTCGGCGTCATCAGCAGGCCGCCGACGAAGATGAGGTTCGTCATCAGGTACCCGCCGTACTGACCGGGCGACGTGAACGTCCCTGGCACACGCCAGTCCGAGATCTGGGACGGACCGGGCGGCGTGTAGATGATCGCCGAGAAGCTGCCGCCCAGGTGGCGCAGCCCCTCCGGCCCGACGAAGAACAGGTAGATGCCGAACAACGACACGCCAATCGCGTAGATGGCCATCGCCCCGAGCAGCCCCTTGAGATCGTCGACCGAGCGGATGAAGAACCAGGCGACGACGATCAGGGGGACGTAGAAGAGCCGCTGCTTGACGGCGACGAGCTCCGACATCGTGTTCACCGGCGACGGCACGACCATGTAGATCGCCAGAATGCCGGCGAACAGCACGAGCATGCCGTTCAGCCGGGTGGCGAGCGGCGACGGACTGATGACACGGTCCAGGTTGGGCAGGAGCACCGCGCCGTAGATCACCACGAGGACGATGTCCTTGTAGATGAACGGCAGCGTGGCCGGATACAGGACGTTGATCACCAGCCCTTCCACACACGTGTAGAAGAAGGCGAAGTGCACCAGCACGCGCATCAGACGGCTCATCGCTTCAGCTCGTAGCTCTCGCGCTGGCGGCGGTCCTGCCGTTCGACGTCGCGCGTGAGCGCGGTCCGATCGGTCAGGTAGCGCCACGCGAAGACGGCTATCCCCCGTGGCACCACGGTCACCTGGTTGCGCGCCACCTCACCGAAGTCGACAGGGCCGCGGTTGGGCACGATGTTGGTGCCCCACTGGAACATGAAGCCGGCGTTCCAGACGATGGCGATCGCCACCACGGCCGGCGCGGCGACGCGCGCGACCCGGCTCCCGTCCTTCGGCCAGACCTTGGCGAGGACGAGCGCGAGGCCGACGACGAACGCGGGCGTGAACGACACGAAGAAGCGGTTGCCGAACGACGACTGGCCGTGCCAGTTCTGGTAGGAGGCCACCGCGTAGTAGAAGAGCACGAAGGCCGCGACGACCGGCCCACCGATGGCGGGCTCGGCCCGCCACCACAGCACGAGCCCGGCGACGGCGGCGACGAGCACGGGCGTCCACAGGAACAGCCCATGCTCGGCGGAGAACGCCACCTGCCACAGGCGCGGCGACAGCCAGAAGAACCGGTCCTGGTAGCCGGTCGCGAACGGCGAGCCGTGCACGATCCACTTCGCCGCGAAATGGGGCACGAGCGCCACCAGCGTCCCGGCCGCGAACGCCACCGAGGCCTTCGCCGCCTCCGCTGGCCGGCGGTCGCGTGCGACGACACCCGCCCACTCCGCCGCCGCCGCGACGAGCAGCACGGCGTCGAGATAGTACACGTCGATCATCAGGCCGGCCGCCAGGCCCCAGACGACCCACCGGCGGTTCTGCGCCCCGAAAGGCCGCCAGCGCGCCCAGCACCAGAGAAACAGCGTGACCGTGAAGGCGGCCAGCGCGTGCACGTGAAAGGGCAGGAAGTACATGTACACCGGGAGCGACGACGCCCACCAGACGGCGACGGCCGCGAGCGTGGCCACACGCCAGCCGGACAGGCGTGCGGCCAGATCGGCCGAGAGCGCGAGCGCGGCTGTGCCGTAGAGCGCGGTACCCGCCGCGCACGCGTAGCGGTAGACCGGCGAGAAGCCGTCTGCGGGGATACCGGCGCCGAACAGGTCGAGCGCGCGCACGACGAGGTGGGCGAGGAGGAAGAACGGCAGCCAGAGAAGCGACGGCCCGACCGACCACTGGTCGACCACCAGTCCGGTCGCCGACCGCATCGACGCCTTTAGCCTGCCGTCTTCCTCGAAGTAGAGCGTGCGGAAGAGCGGGTCGCCGTGGCGGAACTCGTTCTCGAAGTCGAGGTCGTGGTCGATCACGACCGAATGGTCGTAGGCGTAGTAGCCGTTGCCGTCGCCGCGGATGTACGGGTTGACGAGCGGCAGCGTCAGCACGAACAGCGCGACCCACGGCCAGCGCCGCCCCCACCGGCCTCCTCCTCCGACTGCCGTCATCGCGCGTCCGCTCCGGGCCCGCCCGCGACCGTACCGCTCGGCCCCTCGACGAGAGACGCCGGATGGCAGGTGCCGAGAATCATGAGACCAGTCATCGCCGGTCACCCGGCCAGGTGCCGCCGATACGCTGCCGCAATCGCAGTCCAGGTGAAGTGCGCGTCGTAGAGCTCCCGCGCGGCGCGACCCATGCGCCGCCGCCGGTCGGCGTCCGACGCCGCCGCGCGCAGGGCGACGACGAGCTCCGCCGGTGCCCCGACCGGCGCGAGCGCGCAGGCGGGTGATTCGCCGACGACCGGGTCGGTGGACGGCCCGCGCGTCCCGACGACGGGCAGCCCGTGCGCCAGCGCGGCGACAACCGTCGTCCGGCGCGTCGACACGCCGTCGTCGAGCGGCGCGATGAAGAGATCCGTCGATGCGAGCAGGCCGGACACCTCGTCGGCCGGCCGCTGCTCCAACACCTCGACGAGGTCGGGCGGCAGGCCGCACTCCCGTGTGCAGAACCCGACGATCTCCGCCCGCGAGCGCCCTACCCAGCGCAGCCGCACGCGTCCGGCCTCACCTCTCGCCCACTCCCCCACCGCCGCCACGGCTGCAGCGCTCATGCTGGACGGCTGTCCAAAGAGCGTGCACACGAGAGGCTCGGCCGCGACGGCCGCGAGGCGAGGTGCGTCTGCCACGCGCACGGGAATGTTCGTGCCGACCGGCACGAGCGCGATGCGCCGACGCTTCCAGAAGAGCAGGCGCCGCAGCCGTCGATCCGTGGAGCCGATGGTCGTGACGACGTGCGTGCCCACCGCTCCCACCAGGCCCATGACGAGCGGGAGGAGCACGCGGACAGTCATGCGTCGCACCGACGCGGCGGCCGGCACGACATACTCATGGACGGTGATGACGGCCCTTCGCCCGCCAGCGCGTACCGACACCAGCCACAGCAACAGCCACAGCGAATCGAGGCGGTCGATGTACAGCTGGGGCACGTACTGAACGATCGGCGTACCGTCGGCCAGTGGCGATTCTCCGCGGCGACGCCAGAGCTCGCGCCAGCCGGTGACCTCGATACGCCGCACGGCAGGAAGGCCCGTATCGGCGCCCGCGCCCTGGACCGGAAGGCCGATGAGCCAGGCGGGCACGGACGCGGAGGTGCCGAGCGAGCATGCGAGCCATGCTGAGTAGTCTCCCACTCCGCAAAGGTGGCCCGGTGCCGTCGGGCAGACGATCAGGAACTCGTCCATGTCGCGTTCCGGTCGCCGTGCGGGCCGGCGGCCGCCGCGCCGAGCGCCCGCATCACGCCGTCACCACCTGTCCGGCGCACACGGGAAGGTAGACACCGGTGATCATCGCGGCGCGATCCGACGCCAGAAAGACGATGGCATCGGCGACCTCGGCGGGCGTCACGACGCCCGGTGCGAGGGGGCTGCGCGCCACGAACGGGCGGTCCTCCTCCTCGGCTCGCGCGCGTCCCTCCGGCGTCCGCACCCGGCTGGGCACGACCTGGTTCACCGTGATCCCGTGCGGGCCGAACTCCTCGGCGAGGCTGCGCGTCATCCCGAGCAATCCGCCCTTGGCCGTCACGTACGGGTTGAGGTGCGCGTTCACCTCGTTGAGCGCGGTGGACCCGACGTTGACGATGCGGCCCCATCGGCGCTCGACCATGCCCGGCAGCACGGCCTGGCAGCAGTGCATCGCGCCCTTGAGGACCGTGTCGATGTAACGCTGGTAGTCGTCCCAGGTGTGGTCGAGGAAGCTCGCCATGGGCACCTCGCCCGGGAGCGTGGACGCGTTGTTGACCAGGATGTCCACCGGCCCGAGCGCGTCGCGCGCGGCCGCGGCGAGACGCTCGACCTCCGCGCGCGCGCGGACGTCCGCGCGCACCGCGACGGCGCGCCCGCCTGCGCCGCAGATCCGATCGGCGAGCCGCGCGGCCTCCGCCTCGCGGCGGAAGTGGGCCACGACGACGCCGGCGCCCTCGGCCGCCATCGCCTCGCAGATCGCCGACCCGAGGGGCCCCGCGCC
>JAHECP010000353.1 GCA_024641665.1 Acidobacteriota bacterium | reverse complement strand
CCGGCGTCCGGCGCCCGCCGCGCGGATCGCCTCGCGGGCGACCCGTTCGTCTCGGTCGCCCACCAGCGCCGCCAGCGGCGCGTCGAACTCCGGGCCCAGCCGCTCGATCAGGCGCACGGCCTCCAGCCGCGTGCGCGCCGGATCCTCGCCGGCCTCCTCGCGCGCCATGGCGTCCAGGATGGCCCGCGCGGCGTCGAGGTTCTGGCCCGGCCCCGGGTGCGCCAGGAACGCCACCATGCCCGCGCGGATCGAGAAGCCCGCGACGTCGCCGAGCTCGCGCACCTTCTCGAGCGGATCGATCCGCTGGTGCCGTGTGAGGAACAGCAGCGCCTCGGTGCGGACCTCGAGATCCGGGTCCTCGAGCAGCGCCTCCACCTCGGGTCGGACCGCGGCATCGCCGCCCGCGTTGAGGACCGCGAGGGCCCGACAGCGCACGGCCGCCGACGGGTGTCCGAGCAGCGCGCGCAGGGCCGGGTGCCCGGCGCGGGCCGGGTCGGCCTCCATCAGCCCGAGGGCGTAGAGGATTTCGCCGGCGTCGGGCGACGCCAGCCGCTCGGCCACGACCTCGGCCGCCGCCCGCTCGAGGACGGGCCCGCCCGCCGGGCCGCCCACGCGGAGCGCGTGGCGGCGGATGCTGTGACGGATGGCCTCCAGGTACTCCCGCCGCACCCGCGCGGCGACCGCGAGCCAGGCGCCGACGAACAGCAGGTTGATCGCCGCCGTGCCGCGCACGCCGAACCCGAGGCCGGCGCCCGTCCCGAATCCGCGCGTGACCAGGCCGAGCAGGACGGCGCCGGCGGCGTCGGCCAGCCGGTTGACGAACACGTCGATGGCGTTCCGCACGCGCACGCGGATCGCCGGTGGGAGCGGCAGGTACAGCAGCTCATAGCTCGCCTTGTCGATCGAGAACCGCACGCTCTGGTCCGCCGCGTTCGTCGCGAACACGGACCAGAAGCCGGGCACCAGGACGATGAGGAGCGAGCCCGCGCCGAGCGCCGCCGGCAGCAGCAGGATGGTGACGGCGATGCCGAAGCGGCGCAGCAGCGGGCCCGTCGCCAGGATCTGCGCCGCCAGCGCCACGACGCCGAACGCGACGTTGAAGCGGCCGAAGAACGCCGTCAGCTGGTCCGCGTTGCCGGCGAACCGCAGGTCGGCCACCAGACTGAACTGGAAACCCGACCACTGCGTGACGATCGCCACGAGGAAGACGAGCGCGGTGATCAGCCCCAGGTAGCGATCGCGGCGGATGAGCGACAGCGTCTCCAGGAACGACGCGCGCGGGCCGCGGACCGCCGGCACGAGGCGCGGCGTCTGGCGATGGATGATCGTCACGAGCCCCGCCGCGAGCGCGACGAGCGCGGCGAGCACCAGCAGCAGGTTCTGCGCGCCGCCCACCGGCCCGACCAGCGTGCTCGCCATCAGCCCGCCGCCAATCGCGCCGAGCGACGCGCCGCTCCCCACCAGCCCGAAGAGGCGCTTGGCCTGCCGCGTCTCGAACAGCCCCCCGACCACGCTCCACGCCTGCACGGGCGCGATGATGCCGTAGCAGTTCACCCAGATGTAGAAGATGCCCGACAGCCCCGGCAGGTGGAAGAACCGGAAGGCGCCCCAGAACAGGACGACGTTGAGGGCGAAGAAGACGAGACTCGCCGCCACGACGCGGCGCGCGCCGAGACGCGAGGACGCCAGCTCGTAGAGCGGGGCCAGGATCGAGAGCGCCACCGGCACGCCGGCGTACACGTAGACCAGCCGGTAGGCGCCGTACTGCCGCAGGAACAGGGCGTTACGGATGGGCTTGGCCAGCAGGAACGACGCGACCACCGTCGCCAGGTAGGCGATGCTCAGCCCCACCAGCGCGCGCTCGCCGGGACGGACGTCGAAGAGCCTTCTGACGGTCGACATGGGCCCTGCGCGACCGGCCGATCTCCTCTCCGGTCCCGCGCGTGGGCGGGAGTCGCGCAGCAGTCTACCCGATCCGGCCGGCGGCGGCGCGCCGCCCGCCTCTTGCCCAGCGCCCGGCTATCGCGTAGGCTGAAGCCTCCCGCGCGTTGCCAGGACGAAGCCCGATTGGCCGGTCCGCCGATCGCCGATGCTCCAGCGTCTGCTCTCGCCCATCGTCGAGCTGCGTCGGGAGGAGGGCCCGACGGTCCTCCTGATGTTCGCGTATTCCTTTCTCGCGATGACGGCCTACAACGCCGTCAAGCCGATCACCCGGTCGGCGTTCATCAAGGATCTCGGCGCCGACAACCTGCCGTACGTCCTGCTCGTCGCCGGGCTGCTCATCGGCGTGATCATGTCGGGCTACGCGTGGCTGCTCGCCCGGCTGCCGCGGCGATGGGGCCTGCCGATCACGCAGGTGCTGATGGCGGCGATCGTCGGCAGCTTCTGGTTCCTGTTCGAGCGGGGCGGCGAGTGGGTGTCGGTGGTCTTCTACCTCGTCGGCCTCGTGCTCGGCATCCTCCTCATCAGCCAGTTCTGGACGCTGGCCAACGTGGTGTACGACCCGCGCCAGGCCAAGCGCGTGTTCGGGTTCATCGGCGGCGGCGCGCCGCTCGGGGGCATGGCCGGGAGCGCGCTGGCCCTGCGCGCCCCGGTGATCGGCACCTACAATCTGCTGCTCGTGAGCGCCGGCTGCCTGCTGGCCTGCGCGGCGACGTCGGCGATCGTCATCGGACGCGAGCGGCCGGCCGACGCGCCCG
>JAHECP010000352.1 GCA_024641665.1 Acidobacteriota bacterium | reverse complement strand
GTGTCGCGCCTTGGCTCGTCGCGTCGCGACTGCTTCTTGCGCCCTGGCTGCATCGACCAGAGCGTACGAAATCAGTGAAAAAAGTACAAGTGTAAAAAGTACACACCCCCTGAACTGTTACGGCGCCGAAGATTCACGTCCAGGAACGGGATCAAATAGCTTCACGACTCCTCATCTTCAAGAATGTGGTGCTGTGTACGGCCCCACTGGGAATTGCAGTGGCGTGTTCGGCCTCAATCGGAATTGCAGTAGCAGACTTCAGGAGTTACCTTCACGCCTCACCGAAGTGATGGCCAACTGCACGTTCGACCGGGACTGAGCGGAGACGGGCTGGTGCACAACATGCACGCCGCTGCACCCTGTCCCGCCGGCCGATTCCCACGAGGGCCGTACAGTTCACTCGAAGTTCGCAAGGTACGCCACGTGAAGCCAGACCGTAAGGGGCACACCGAGCAAGAGGATATCCCACCAGTACAACCGAGAGAGCACCAGTCTCCGGCCCAGAAGGCACCCGATGAGCCCCGTCGCTAGCTGGCCAACGCGCGCGAAGAAGAGCGCGCCCATCGGGACGGCAATCAAGACATCAACCAACTCCTGGCCAAATCCCCCTTCCTCCATGGAGTACCGGACCACGCGCGACGACGGCCCGTAGAGCATCTCCCGAGCGCTGAGACTCAAGTGAGCCGCCACCGCACCCAAGAAGGCAGCGAGAATGGCCACGAGAATCTGGGTCACGAGGCCAGGGTATGGGTCAGGTGCTGGGGTCGGGTCGCTCATAGCTCATCTTCACTTCAATGAGATTGAAGAGAATCGCTTGTACGCATGCGTGTGGCCCCAATGGGAATTGCAGCGGCGGATTCCCCTGGCTCGCGGCGCACACCTCCCAGCCTATCGTTAGCCCGGAAAATTCACGAAGGGGCCGATTTCGGTAGAGACACAAACGCCTCCGCATGGTAGAAAGCCGTTGCCACACGAGCTTTCTCCACGACGGAGGCGTTTGCGTTGACCACCCCGAGGATACCACAGACTGTTCTCTTTCCGGATCTCTTCAATCGCCCCCTCGTCGCCGCCTTCGATCAGCCGCACGCGAGTTCTGACGGCGGCGCCGTCCTGCTCAAGGCGGCCGAGCGGCGGTACGGCCTGATCGACGGGTTCGCGCGGAGTCTCGTGGACGAGCGCCAACCGGCGAAAGTCCGGCACACGCTCGCGGATCTGCTCGCGCAGCGGATCTTCGGGCTCGCCTGCGGGCATACCGATGCGAACGACGCGGATCGCCTCGCCGATGATCCGATTCACAAGCTGCTGCTCGGCCGAGACCCGATCGCCGGGGATCCGCTCGCCTCGCAGCCGACGATCTCGCGGTTCGAGAATCGCGTCGGGGTCCAGGCCCTCTATGCGCTGGGGCACGAGCTGGCGGCGAGCGTGATCGACCGGCACCGGCAACGCCTGCATGGCCGAGCTCGGCGAATCACGATCGATCTCGATCCGACCGACGACCCGACGCACGGCGGGCAGCAGTTGACCTTCTTCAACGCGCACGACGATACCTGGTGCTACCTGCCCCTGCTGGCGTTTCTGACCTTTGACCACGAAGCCGAGCAGTACCTCTGCGCCGCGATCCTGCGACCGGGCAATGTCGGCGCGGCGCGCGGCGCGCCGGGGCTGCTGCGGCGCCTCCTCGACCTGTTGCGCCTCGCGTTTCCCAAGGCGCGGTTCCTCGTGCGCCTCGACGGGGGCTTTGCCACCCCGGCGATGTTCGACGTCCTCGACGCCGAGCGCGGCGTCGACTACGTCGTCGCCATGGCCGAAAACGCCGTGTTGACGCGGGTCGCCGACCCGGCCATGGTCGAGGCGCGCGCGCTGAGTGAGGTGAGCGGGCAAACCGAACACGTCTACACCGAGGCGCGCTATGCCGCCAAGACCTGGGCGCAGGAGCGCCGCGTCGTGATCAAAGCCGAAGTCGTCCGGTTGCCCGGACGCCCGCCGCACGACAACCCGCGGTTCGTCATCACCAACCTGCGGCCGTCGCCCCGCTTCGTCTACGAGCAGGTCTATTGCGCCCGCGGGGACATTGAAAACCGGATCAAAGAACTGCACGACGGGCTGCAGATCGGGCGCACGAGCTGCTGCCGGTTCTGGGCGAATCAATTCCGGGTGCTCCTCACCGCTGCGGCCTACGTCCTGATGCAAGAACTCCGGCTCCGCGCCGTGCGCACCGCGTGTGCCCATGTCCAAGTCAGCTGGCTGCGCGAGCGCCTGCTCAAGCTCGGCGCGCAGGTCGTCGTCTCGGTCCGCCGGATCGTGCTCCATCTGCCGACCGCAACGCCCGATCTCCAGGCGTGGCGGCAGATCGCCCTCGCGCTGGGTGCGCGCACCGGGTAACCTCGAACCCACGCGTCACGACTTCCGTTACCCGCACTCGTGATGGCGGAGCTGTCGGCCGCATCCGCGCTCACGCCTCCATTCCACAGCCCACCAGCTGCCTCTGTTCGTCGCTTCGTTCTCCGGACACCCTCGCCGACCCTTTGAGCTACGATTCACAACGAGCGTGACCAAAATCGGCCCTTCACGAATAATGCGGGCTAAATACAATACTGTTCATTTAACGCTCTCCTGTGATATCCTGTGCGCGGGCCGGGGCAGCCTGCTACAGCAGGAGCATCGCAGATGGCGCGCATACTGGCGGAGCTGCCCAAGGGAGCGCGGATCA
>JAHECP010000195.1 GCA_024641665.1 Acidobacteriota bacterium | reverse complement strand
CGTGGCGCCGTGCTGGCGCGCGGGCTGGGTGATCGCCGGCACCGAGGACGGGCGGCTGGTCGCGTTGCGCGCCGCCGACGGCGGGATCGTCTGGACGCGCGCGCTCGGCGCGGCCCCGTCGGCCGCGGCGTCGATCGAGGGCGATCGCGTCTACGTGCCGCTCGCCGACGGCCGCGTGCGCGCGTTCGCCATCGAGGACGGCGCGCCCGCGTGGGAGGTGCGCCTCCGGCAGGCGGGCCAGGCGATCCTGCCGCTCGCCGACCGCGTCTACGTGGGCTCGCTCGACAACGACTTCTACTGCTTCCGCGCGCGCGACGGGCGGCTGCTCTGGGTGTGGCGGACCGGCGGCGACGTGGTGGGCGGCGGCGCGGTGGACGAGACGCGCGTCTTCTTCGTCTCGCGCGACAACGTGCTCTACGCGCTCGACCGGCACTCCGGCGTGCAGCAGTGGCGCAAGGACCTGCCGTCGCGGCCGCTTGGGCCGCCGTCGCTTGGCGACGGGCGCGTGCTCGTGCCCGTGGGCGCGGCCTCGCTGGTGTTCTACCCCGCCGGCGGCAGGGGGCCGGACATCACGCTGGGGTTGCCGGCGGACCTCTTCGAGGCGTCGGCGCTCCAGACGGCCCGCGGCGGGGTGTCGCTGGCCGCGGTGACGGTCGACCCGGCGGGCGCCGTCGTGCTGCGCGCGTTCGGTGCGGCCACGCTCGCGATGGTCGCGCCGCTCGGCGCGCTGGAGACGCTGCCGGGCACCGAGCTGGGGTTGCCCGAGTTCCCGGAGGCCGGGGGCTAGAGTCCGGAGGCCGGAGGCCGGGGGCTAGCCGAGCGCTAGCCGGGGGCTAGCCGACGGCCTGCGCGGCGGCGATCTCCTCGCGCACGGCGCCGGCGAGGCGCGACACGCCGTCCACGATCCGCTCGGGCGAGGGCGCCGAGAACGACAGCCGCAGCACGTTCTTCCCCCGGCCGTCCACGAAGAAGGCCGAGCCCGCCACGTAGATCACGCCGTGCGCGAGCGCGCGCTTCAGCATGGCGTCGGCGTCCACCTGGGCCGGCAGGGCCACCCACAGGAAGAACCCGCCCCGCGGCGCGGGCCAGGAGACGACATCGCCGAGCGTCTCCTTCAACGCGCGCTCCATCACGTCGCGCTTGTGCTGGTAGTGGCGGCGCAGCCGCGGCGCCTGGCGCTCGAGGACGCCCCGCCGGCACGCTTCGTACACGATGTGCTGGTCGAGGGCGCCAGTGCACAGGTCGGCGGCCTGCTTGGCCACCTCCACGCGCGCGGCCAGCGGCGCCGGGGCCGTCAGCCACGCCACGCGGAAGCCGGGCGCGAGCGTTTTCGAGAAGCTGCTCAGGTAGATCACCCGGCCGTCACGGTCGTCGGCCTTGATCGGGCGGATATCGCCCGGGCCCGCGCCGTCCTCGAAGTAGAGTTCGCAGTACGGATCGTCCTCGAGGATCAGGGCGTCGTGGCGCGCGGCCCACTCGAGGAGGCGCACGCGCTTGTCGCGTCCGATGAGCAGGCCCGTCGGGTTCTGGAAGTTGGGGACCACGTAGAGGGCGCGCACGCGCCGGCCCGCGGCGCGGAGCCGGGCCGTGACGGCGTCGAGGTCGTCGAGGTCGATACCGTCCGCCTCCTGCCGCACGCCGACCAGCTCGGCCTGCACGTTGCGGAACGCCGTGATGGCGCCCGTGTAGGACGGCAGCTCCACCAGCACCACGTCGTCCGGGTCCAGCAGGATCCGCGCCACGAGGTCGAGGCCCTGCTGCGAGCCGGTGGTGACGAGCAGGTCGTCGGGCGAGGCCTCGACGCCGCGCTTCGCGAGGATCCCGGTGATGACCTCGCGCAGGGCCCGGTCGCCGCGCGTGGGCCCGTACTGCAACGCGTCGCCGCGGTCGCCCGACAGCAAGTCGGCCGTGATCGCCCGGAGGTCGGCCCACGGAAACAAGGCGGGATCGGGGTAGCCCGGCGCGAAGGAGACGACGTCCCTGGCCTCGGCCAGCACGGTCCCCATCTTGCGAATCTCGGACTGCTGCATCTTCCGGCCCGCGCGCGACAGGAACGAGTCGTAGTCGATCATGCGATGCGTCCTTCGGGAAAGGTGGCGGCCTCGGCCGGGCGCGTGGAGTCCAGGCCGGCCTGCCGACGGTAGGTCCGGTACTGGGCGAGGTACGCGCCGAGCGCCGTGAGGCCGATGTACTGGAACAGGAAGCCCCGCACCAGCCACGCGGCCACTTGCAGCGGTAACACGATCAAGCCGACGAAGGGCACGAACGCGATCAGGCCGACGCCGGCCGCCGCCACGACCGAGGCGATGGTCGCGAGGACCACGAGCGCGAGCACCACGCCCACCACGCCGGCCACCTCGCGGGGGCAGGCCCGCAGGAACGCCGCGACACGGGCGGTGGCGGTCCGCAGCGTGCAGTCGTCGACGGCCATCGCCATCTGGATCAGCAGGTACACCAGGTTCACGACCGTGATCCAACAGAGGAATCCGACCGTGCCGACAGCCGCCGCGAGCGTCCAGCCGATCAGCGCGCCGGCGCCGGCGGGCGCATTGTAGGCGCGCACGACCAGCGCCAGGTAAAGCGCGCCCGAGACGCCGTAGACAGCGAGCAGCACGAGACCGAGGGCGAGATAGCGCCGAGAGAGGCGGGCCGCGCCGTCGAGGAAGCGGTCGATGCCGAAGCGGCCGGCGCGGCTGACGGTGGACAGGCGGAGCGGAGGTCGCTCCACGGGACCGGCGAGCCGCTCGGCCTCGGCCAGCACCGCCACCGTGCCGCCCTTGATCAGGCACATCAGCAGCGAGCCGCCCACCAGCACGAGGGCGAACGCGCCGAGGAAGGCCGCGAGCGCCGCGGGCGTGGCGGTCAGCGCCTCGCCGGTCGTGACGATCACGAGCCACAGATCGCCGCCGAGCAGCGGGCCCAGGTCGCCGCCGGCCGCGGCGCCGACGAGCAGCGCCCCGCCGGCCACCGGCACCGCGAGCAGCACCTGGAAGGAGACCTCCGCCGCGAACTGGATCGCGACGACCTGCCAGTTGGCCGCGGTGACGAGGGCGCCGCGCTTGAGGACGGGACGAATCCGCGGGGCTGCAGACATGGCGGCAGACGCCGCGGGACCGGGCGGCCCGACGGGCGCTCCGCCAGTATACCCGGTCGCGCGCGAGGGGGCGCCTTGTTCCGCGGGCCGATCGCCCTGTATCCTGCGAACATCGTGGTGGAGGTCGTGTGAACGAACGTCCCTCCTCCGGCGGCGCCCCGGCCGCCGGCGACTCCGACGGCGGCGGCCTGCGCGCCTCCTGGCGGCTGGCGGCCGCCGGCGGGCTGCTGGCGCTCGCCTGCCTGCTGGCCGGCTGGGGTCTCGAAGGCCTGCGCTTCGGCTGGACGGACGCCGCCGCGGCCGCCAAGGTCGAGCGTGACGTGCGCGGGCGCCTCGACGACATGATCGCGTCGCTCCAACACGTCGCGTCCGTCGTCTCCGCCCGTCAGGACCTCATCCAGCCCGTCGCCGACAGCTCGGAAGCCGCCCGTCACCTCTTCGAGCTGCTGGCCCGCACGGTCGATCGCCTGCCGCCCGGCGAGGCGGCCGAAACCGTGTACGGACCGTCCGGCGTGGCGCGGGCCTGGGCGGGCCGGCCGGCCGAGATTCCGCAGGAGCGCATCAGCGGCGGCGAGGCGTACTTCGTCGTCCCGAGCCCGCTCGGGCTGCGGCTCTTCTACGTCGAGCCCGTGATCGGCGTCGAGGGGCGGCTGGGCACGATCGCGGCCGAGCGCGCGCTGTCCCCACCCATCGACGTCGCCGCGCTCACGGCGGAGCACTATCAGATCGACACGTCGCTCGTCCCCGTGAACGTGCGCACGCGCTACGAGGGTGCGGGCGAGCTGAGGGGGCCGGGCCGCTTCCTGGTGCGCTCCCCGCTCGGCGAGCCGCTGCTCGAGGTGGAGATCCCGGCGGGCGCGCTGGCGCGGACGCGCGCGGCGTGGCGGCGCGGCGTGGTGGCCGTCGCGCTGGGCGTGCTGGCCGTCACGCTGCTGCTGCTCTGCGGGCCGGTGCTCGACCGCCTCCTCCGCGAGCGGACGCCGCGGCGCTATCTGCGCGCGACGCTGCTGGCGGTGGCCCTGGTGCTCGGGGCGCGCCTGGTCGCGTGGCTCGCGGTTCCGGCGCGCTGGTCGGGGGGCAGCCTGTTCACGGCCCGGGCGTACGCGTCGGCGCTGTTCGCCCCGCTCCTCCGCTCGCCGCTGGACTTCCTGGAGACGGCGCTGACGCTCGCCGCCGTGCTGGCCATTCTCGGGCCGGCGGTCGCCGCGCTGCGCGTCTGGGTGCGCCGCCATCCGGTCCGCGGCCGCCGGGCCCTGGCGATTCATCTGGCCGCGGGCGTGCTGCTCGCCGGGCTCCTCGCCGGCCACCAGCTGTTCCTGCACGACGCGGTCAACAACACCAGCGTCAACACGCTGCGCTTCTCGCTGCACCCCTGGGACCCCACGCGGCTCGCGCTCATCGGCGGGCTCGTGTTCTTCGAGGCCGCCAACCTCTGGGCGTGCACGCTGCTCGTGATCGCCGCGGTGGCGCTGACGCGCCCGCCGCGCAACGACTGGCGCGCGATCGGCGGCGTGCTGGCCGCGTGGCTCCTGCCGGTCGCGGCCGTGGTGGCCTTCGCGGTCCGAAGCGGCTGGCCGGTGCCCGGCCTGGCCGTCGCCCTGGCGGCGCTGAGCGTGGCGGCCGCCGCCTGGTTCGCCGGCCGCGCCGTCGCGTGGTTCCGGCACGCGTCGCAGGCGACGCGGCTCGTGGCGATGCTGGGCACGCTCGTCGGACCGGCGCTGCTGCTCTACCCCGCCGTGCTCTATCACACGGAGGCCGCCAAGCGGCAGCTCATCGAGACCGACTACGCCGTGCAGCCGGCGCGGCACCCGCAGGTGCTCGAGGCCGCGCTCGAGCGCTCGAAGCGCCAGATCGACGCGATGTCGGACCTCGGCGACCTGGTCCTCGCCGGCGGCGTGGCGCCGGGCCAGAGCACGCCGACCGAGAGCGCGTTCCGCATCTGGAGCCAGACGGCGCTCGCCCGCCAGCGGCTGACCTCGGCGATCGAGATCTACGATCGCAACGGCGACCTGCTGAGCCGCTTCGCGCTCAACCTGCCGGAGTACACCTCGTTCGCGCAGCCCTCGCGCGCCGCCGGCTGCGGATGGGAGACGTTCGGAGTAGCCGTGCCCTTCGGCTCCGAGGAGCGCCGGATGCTGCACGCCGAGCGGGGGATCTGCGAGCCGGCCACGCCCGGCAGCCGGCTCATGCGCGTCGTCGGCACGATCGCCGTGCAGGTCATGCTCGACTACCGCACGCTGCCCTTCCTCTCGACGCAAGGCCCTTACATGGAGCTCTTCCGCGGCGCGTCGGCGCCCTACGACGAGGCGGCGCGCGGCGCGGACGTGGAGCTCGTGATCTACGGCTGGGGGCAGCTGCCGATCTACACCTCGGGTACGGGTGCCTGGCCGCTCGACGAAGTGCTCTTCGACCGGATCTACCGCTCGCGCACCCCGTTCTGGACGACGCTGCCCAAGGCCGGCCGCGCCTACCACGTCTACATCTCGAACGATCGCTACGGCATCTACGCGCTCGGCTACCCGGCGCTCACGCTGGGCGACCACCTCGAGCGGATGGCGGAGCTGGCGACGCTCGCCGGCGCCCTCTTCGTGGTGCTGCTGGCCGGCTCGGCGGTCTTCGCGCGGCTCGCCCGCGATCGCGCGCGCCTCGGGGCCGTGCTGCTCCGCGAGATCCGGGCGAGCTTCTACCGCAAGCTGTTCCTGGCGTTCGTGCTCGCCTCGATCGTGCCGGTGCTGACGCTCGCCATCGTGGCGCGGACCTACTTCGCGACCAAGCTGCGCGCCGACGTCGAGGCCGAGGCCGCGCGCGCCGCCGCCGTCGCGCAGCGCGTCATCGAGGAGTTCGCCGCGCTGCCGCAGCGGGGCGCCGAGACGTTCGCGCCGCTCAACGACGACCTGATGGTGCTCATCAGCCAGGTGCTGAACCAGGACGTCAACATCTTCGAGGGCCCGCGGCTCGTCGCCACGAGCGAGCGCGATCTCTTCGCGTCGGGACTCCTGCCCCAGCGCACCCCGAGCGAGGTGTACCGCGCCATCCGGCTCCAGCGGCTGCCCAGCTTCGTCGGGGAGGACACGATCGCCAACGTGCGCTACATGCTGGCCGCCTCCCCCCTGCGCGTCGCCGGGCACGACGCCATCCTCACCGTGCCCCAGGCCCTGCGCCAGCAGGAGATCGAGCGGGAGATCGACGAGCTCAACCGCGGCGTGCTGCTCGCAGCCCTCATCTTCATCCTGCTGGGGGCGGCCATCGGCCTCTCGATGGCCGAGCGCATCGCCGACCCGGTGCGCCGCCTCACCCGCGCCACCCGGCGGGTCGCGCACGGCGACTTCGACGCGCGCATCCTCGTCCGCTCGGCCGACGAGCTGCAGCGCCTCGTCGACGCCTTCAACGCCATGGCCGCCGAGCTCAAGACGCAGGCCGGGCAGCTCGAACGCACCCATCGCCTCGAGGCGTGGGCCGAGATGGCGCGCCAGGTGGCGCACGAGATCAAGAACCCGCTGACGCCCATTCAGCTCTCCGCCGAGCACCTGCGGCGCGTACACGCCGATCGCGGCCGGCCGCTCTCCCCCGTGCTCGAGAGCTGTGTCGAGTCGATCCTGAACCAGGTGCGCCTGCTCCGGCAGATCTCGGCGGAGTTCTCGGCGTTCGCGACCGCCCCGGCGCCGCGGCCCGCCCCGGTCGCCGTCGCCGACCTCGTGGCCGATGTGCTGGGCCCGTATCGCGCCGGGCTGAGCGACCGCATCGTGCTCGACGTGGACGTCGCCGCCGGCCTGCCGCCGATCCACGTGGACCGCACGCTCGTCGGCCGCGCCCTCGTCAATGTCGTCGAGAACGCGCTGCACGCCATGCCCGGCGAGGGGACCCTCTCGGTGCGCGCCGCCCGCGACGAGGCCGGCGTGACCCTCGAGATCGCCGACACCGGCGTCGGGATGGACCCCGAGGCGCTCGACCGGATCTTCGAGCCCTATTTCTCGACCCGCACGACGGGCACGGGGCTGGGCCTCACCATCGCGAAGCGGAACATCGAGTCGAGCGGGGGACGGATCGCGGTGGACAGCGAGCGGGGCCGCGGCACGACCGTCAGAATGTGGCTGCCGGCCGCCGCCGGCTAGCCGGCGGGCGACGGCGCGCGCGGACCGCCAGCCACGGCTAGACCGGCCGGACGCCGCTGGGGTCCGACTCCGCGCCGGGCTCGGCGCCGCCGACGACAGCGGGGACCTCGTGCCGGTGGCGCAGGCGCGAGTACGCCAGGCCGATCAACGCCGAGGCCATGTAGCCGTAGGCGAGCACGAGCAGCATGATGTGCGGCTCGGTCGCAAACGTCGCCAGGGCGACGGCGATCAGGAACAGATAGAGGTACGACCGGCGCCAGCCCAGGTCGAGCGTCTTGAAGCTGCGGAAGCGGATCGTCGAGACCATCAGGAGCGCCGGCACCAGCACGACGCCCAGCGCGAGGAGCGACTGCGGATAGCCCTGCAGGGCGTACGGCCACGCGTACACCGTGGCGGCGGGGACGCCGGCCGCCGCCGGGCTGGGCATGCCCACGAAGTAGCGCTTGTCCAACGACGCGACGCTCTGGATGTTGAACCGCGCGAGGCGAAGCGCCGCGGCGGTCACGAAGAGGAAGCCCGCCGCCCAGCCCAGACGGCCGAGATCGGACAGCCCCCACGAGAAGCTCAGCACCGCGGGCGCCAGGCCGAACGAGATGACGTCGGCGAGCGAGTCGAACTCCAGGCCGAACGCGCTCGTCGTGCCCGTCAGGCGGGCAATCTTGCCGTCGAGCATGTCGAGCACGACCGCGATCCCGATGAAGGGCGCCGCCGTCTCGAACTCGTGCCGCATCGCGTAGACGATGCAGGCGTAGCCGCAGAACATGTTCGCCACCGTGAACATGCTGGGCAGCAGATACACGCCGCGGCGGAAGCGGCGCGGCGGCGACGGGCGGCGGAGCCGAAAGTCGGTCAGCACGGGTCGGCCGGGGCCGCGGGGCGCCTGCGTCGCACGCCGGCGGGCGCCAGTTCGGCCAGGATGGTCTCGCCGCCGCGCACCCGGTCGCCCACCCGCACGCGGAGGGAGGCCGACGGCGGCAGGAACACGTCCATTCTTGATCCAAACTTCATCAAACCGAAGCGCTGGCCGGTCCGGACCTCCTCCCCCTGGACCGCGCGACACACGATCCGGCGGGCCAGCACGCCCACGACCTGGCGGACGACGATGGCCACGCCGCCATGGTCGAGCCAGACCTCGTTGCGCTCGTTCCAGCGCGATTCGGGCCGGTACGCGGGCAGGAAGCGGCCCGACCGGTACTCGACGCGCGTGATCCGGCCGTCGATCGGCGCCCGGTTGATGTGCACGTCGAGCGGCGAGAGGAACACGGTGACCTGCTGCCAGTCGCCCGGCGGCGCCGTCTCGGCCTCCGGGGGGCCCGCCACCATGACGCGGCCGTCGGCCGGCGCCACGACGAGCCCCGGCGCGTCCGGCACGCGACGGTCCGGGTCGCGGAAGAAGAAGGCGAAGAACCCGGTCAGTCCGGTCAGGGCCAGGCCCCACCCGGTGCGGCGAAGGCCCAGGAGGCCCAGCGCGGGCACGGCGGCGGCGGCGATGAACGGAAGGCCGGCGCGATCGATCTTCATGCGTGAGGGGACGGGCACCGGGGCGGAGCCACGGGGAGGATCACGGAACGAAGCGGCGCGGGCCGGCGCGCGGCCCGGCGCCGCCCGATCTCAACCGCGCGCGGCGGAGCCCGCCGAGGAGGGCGCAGGCGTGGGCGCGCCCAACATCTCGCGGTGACGCCGCAGGATGTCTTCCATGCGATCTTTGAGCTGAAGCTTCTTCTTCTTGAGTGTGACGGTTTCGACCTGTTCGTCCTCGGTGAGGTACGGCTTCGTGGAAAGGCTGCTCAAACGCTGGTCCAGGTCCTGATGCTGCGCGGCAAGCTGGCGGAACTCAGCGTGGCTGTCCAGAAGCCGAAGCTTGATGTCATCCGCGTCGGTGGGCATTCTCCGCCTCCTTGTGGGGGAACCTGGGTGGGGCGTCATGCGAGGGACAGTAGGGCCGCAGACCCACTGTGTGCATACGCCGAACGTACCACAACGCCCGGGCGCCTTCAAGGCCGTTTCACGGCGCGCGAGACGGCCGCGTACGCGGGCGCCGGGCGCCGGATTCCTCAGATTTCCTTGAGGTCGTCGCGCCAGAGGATCAGCGCGTCCTCGACAGGCCGGGTGTAGTAGGCCGGCCGCACGCCGCGCAGCTCGAAGCCCAGCGCTTCGTACAACCGTCGAGCCGGCTCGTTCGACCGCCGCACCTCCAGCGTCGCCCGCGTGGCGCCCTCTCCCACCGCGTCCCTGAACACGGCCACCATCAGCGCGCGCGCGACCCCCTGCCGCCGCCAGGGTGGTCGGACCGCCACGGTGTGGACGTGCAGCTCGTCGAAGACGAGCCAGCAGGAGCAGACCGCGACGACCGGCTCCTCGGGGCTGCGCGCCACCCAGATGCGGCTCACGTCGGAGTGCTCGATTTCCCAGACGAGCATGTCGCGCGTCGTGGGGTTGGTGAACGACGCCGCCTCGATCTCGAGCACCGCCTCGAGGTCGCGTGCCGGGTCGAGACGGGAGATGGCGATCATGGCCGATTGCCGATTGTCCGCCTTCGCGCGGCTACCCGAGTCGCGCTTCGGCGGGACGAGCCGATTGCCGATTGAAGAGCTTTGAACCCATGGTCGAGCGCGGCGTGACGCGAGTCCGTTCAATCCTCATTCGACATTCGACATTCGACATTCGTCATGAGTCCCGCTCCCTGGCCAGCTCCGCGTCCGGGCGCCGGACGTAGACGGGGACGATCGCGTGAGGGCGCACGGCGCCGCCGCGCGCGGCGCGGCCGGCGCCGATCGCCGCGACGGCGGGCGCGAGGAGCGGCG
>JAHECP010000194.1 GCA_024641665.1 Acidobacteriota bacterium | reverse complement strand
GGCCGCGGCGTCCTTCGCCGCCTGCGCCTGCAGCTCCTGGCCGTAGGCCTGGGTCACGCCGAGCGCGAGCCCGGCGGCGAGCTTCTGCTGCTCGAGGCCGGCAATCCGCACGCCGAGGTCCGCCGCGCGGACGCCGGCCGCGGTGCGCGCGCCGTCCCACACCGACTGCTGCACGGCGACGGCCGTCTTGAAGTTGTTGACGGGGTCCGGGTGGTTCAGCGCGTCGATGGCGAAGTTGGCCATCGTGAACCGGCGCTCGGCGAGGAGCGAGCCGAACACGAACACCGGCTGGTTGCCGCGCTGCCACGACTCCACCACGTTGATGCGGGGCAGGTAGCCCGAGCGGACCTGGTCGCGGCGGGCGCCGGCCTCGCGGGCGCCGGCCTCGGCCGCCCGCACCGACGGGTTGTGGGCGAGGGTTCGCGCCACCGCGTCGGCCAGCGTGAGCGGTTCCTGGGCGAACGCGCCGGTCGTGCCCAGTCCCGTGACGAGTACGAGCATCAGCGTGCGTCTCATGCGTGTCCCTTCGCCACAAGGACTCGCCCGGGCGCAAAAGGTGACAGACCGGGTAGAATGTGACGGATCGGCACCACGATGAATCCTTCTTCTAGACACACGGGGGCGGCCGGCCGGGACCGCGACTATCCGGACCTGGTGCGGGCCGTCCGCACGGGCGATCGGCAGGCCATGGAGCGGCTGCTGATGCGGGCCCAGGAGGCGGCGTGGCGGTTCAGCCTCATGGTGTGCGGCGGCGCGAGCGACGCGGAAGACGCGATGCAGGACGCGCTGCTCAAGACCTACCGTTACGCCACCCGCATCCGTGAGCCCGAGGCGTTCAAGACCTGGCTGTACCGCACGGTCCGCAACGCCTGCCTCGTCCGACGGCGGCGCCGGGTGGACGAGCCGGCGCACCTGCTCTCGCTCGACGAGCTGATGCCCTCGCCCGACGACGGCACGCGGGTGCCCGAGCCGGCCGACAAGGGGCGGGCGCCCGATGAGCACGTGGCGAACGCGCGCCTGCGCCGTCGCATCCGGGCGGCGCTGGCCAAGCTGCCGCGCCAGCACCGCGTCGTGGTGTTCCTGCGGGAGATTGAGGGGCTGTCCACGCGCGAGGTGGCCAGGGTCGTCGGCATCTCGGAAGCGAACGTGAAGACCCGGCTGCACCGCGCGCGTCTGTTCCTGCGCCGCGAGCTGGAGGGGTTATGACGAAGGGCCACGATCGGAGCTGCCGGGAGCTGGTGGAGCAGCTCTCGCGCTTCATCGACGGCGACCTGTCGGCGGCGGACCGCCGCGCCGTGGCGCGGCACCTCCGGCACTGTCCCTGCTGCGACGACTTCGTGGAGAGTCTGCGCCGCACGGTCGCGCTGTGCCACGAGGCGGGGCAGACGAGCCTGCCGCCTGCCGTCCGCGCCCGCGCGCGGGCCCGCATCCGCACGCTGCTCGGCCAGGTGCAGACCGCCGGCACCGCGCCGCACGGGACGGCGCGGACCCGGCACTGACGCGACGCTGACCCTTCGACTCGCTGCGCTCGCTCAGGGCAGGCGGCTCAGGGCTGACGGCCGACGACCTGCGGCTCAGGGCCTGGCAGCGTGACAGCAAGAAGACGTACCGCCGTGCCCTCCATGCCCGAATGTCTCCGTCGCTCCGCGGTGAACGTCCCCAGCCCTCTCCGCCGGAAATCCCCCGCCTCCTGTTGAATCTCCGCTGCCTCCAGGCCGCCGCGGCGTCGGATTGTCGGCACGCGCCGTGCGCCCGCGGCGGGCACGGATGAGCCGGCCGGCGCGTACGACGTATAATGGCCGTGTTTGTGGGTGTTTAGCGGTTCCCCTCTCCAGGCCGTCCAGGCGGGTGCGGGTGGCACCCACCTTGCGACACTTCGTACGCTTGGACCGGCCCACCGTTGACCGACCCCACCCGGGAGTCAGGCGCGACTGCGGCGGCCGCGCGAAGCGGAGGACGCACCACCATGCTACGCGACGAAGACGTCTTCGAATATCACGAGAAACCGCGGCCGGGCAAACTCGAGGTGGTCACCTCGAAGCCGTGCCTGACGCAGCGCGACCTGTCGATGGCCTACACGCCGGGCGTGGCGAAGCCCTGTCTGGCGATCGAGAAGGACCCCGACGCCGCCTACCACTACACCGGAAAGGGCAATCTGGTCGGCGTGGTGTCGAACGGCACGGCCGTCCTCGGGCTGGGCGACATCGGCGCGCTGGCCAGCAAGCCCGTCATGGAGGGCAAGGGCGTCCTCTTCAAGCGGTTCGCCGACGTGGACGTCTTCGACATCGAGCTGAACACGCACGACCCGGACGAGATCATCCGGGTCGTGAAGGCGCTCGAGCCCACCTTCGGCGGCATCAACCTCGAGGACATCAAGGCGCCCGAGTGCTTCTACATCGAGGAGACGCTGAAGCAGTCGATGAACATCCCCGTCTTCCACGACGATCAGCACGGCACGGCGATCATCTCGTCGGCGGCGCTGATCAACGCGCTCGAGCTGGTGCACAAGCGCATCGAGGACGTGAAGGTGGTCTTCTGCGGCGCGGGCGCGGCCGGCATCGCGTGCGCCGAGATGTACGTGCGGATGGGGGTGCGGCGGGAGCACGTGACGTTCGTCGACACGGTGGGGGTGATCTACGAGGGCCGCACCGAGAAGATGAACCCGTACAAGCAGCGCTTCGCGCAGAAGACGAAGCTGCGGACGCTCGAGGAGGCGATGAAGGGCGCCGACGTGTTCGTGGGCGTGTCGGCGAAGGACCTCGTGACGCCGGCGATGCTCAAGAGCATGGCGAAGGACCCGGTCGTGTTCGCCATGGCGAACCCGGATCCGGAGATCACCTACGAGCTGGCGGTCGAGACGCGGCCGGACGTGATCATAGCCACCGGGCGCTCCGACTATCCGAACCAGGTGAACAACGTCCTCGGCTTCCCGTTCATCTTCCGCGGCGCGCTCGACGTCCGGGCGAGCGCCATCAACGAAGAGATGAAGATCGCGGCGGCGAAGGCCCTGGCGGCGCTGGCGAAGCAGGACGTGCCCGATCCGGTGCTGAAGGCCTACGGGCTGAAGAGCCTGAAGTTCGGGCGCGAGTACCTGATCCCGAAGCCGTTCGACCACCGCGTGCTGCTGTGGGAGGCGCCGGCCGTCGCGGAGGCGGCGATGCGGACGGGCGTGGCGCGGCGGCCGCTGCCCGACCTCGACCGCTACCGCGAGTCGCTCGAGCGCATCATGGGGCCGTCGCGCGAGGTGATGCGCTTCGTGTTCCACAAGGCGCAGAGCCAGCTGCAGCGCCGCATCGTGATGCCCGAGGGCGAGGACGAGACGGTCATCCGCGCGGCGCGGCAGATCGTCGACCAGCGCATCGCCAGCCCGGTGCTGCTCGGCCGGCGCGAGGTCATCGAGCCCAAGCTCAGGGAGGTCGGGCTCGACCTCGGCGGCGTCGAGGTCGTCACGCCGGCCGTGGCGCCGTCGTTCCAGGCCTTCGCCGACGAGCTGTACGCGCTGCGCCAGCGCAAGGGCATGACGCCCTCGCTCGCGCGCGAGCTGATGGCCGATCCCACCATGTTCGCCCTCATGATGGTGCGCAAGGGTGAGGTGGACGGGTTCGTGGGCGGCATGTACAAGCCGTACCCGGATACGATCCGGCCGGCGCTGCAGATCGTGGGACTGCGCGACGGCGTGACGCGGGTGTCCGCGCTGCACCTGCTCGTGCTGAAGCACGGCCTGTTCTTCTGCGCCGACACGATGATCAACATCGAGCCGACCGCCGACGAGCTGGCCGAGATCGCGATCCTGTCGGCCGACACGGCGCGGTTCTTCGACGTCGAGCCGAAGGTGGCGATGCTCGCGTTCTCGAGCTTCGGCTCGGTGCGCCACCCGATCGCCGAACGCGGCGCGCAGGCGGTGCGCCTGGTCGGCGCGCGCCGGCCCGACATCGTCATCGACGGCGAGATGCACCTCGACACGGCGGTGGTCGAGGAGATCGTGCAGGCCAACTACCCGCACTCGCGCATCAAGGGCGACGCCAACGTCCTGGTGTTCCCGGCGCTGGCGGCGGGCAACATCGGCTACAAGCTCGTGCAGCGCCTGGGCGGCGCCGAGGCCGTGGGCCCCATCCTCATGGGCATGCGGCGGCCGGTCAACGTCCTGGCCCACGGCACGACCGTGGCCGACATCGTGAATCTGACGGCCATCACCGCCGTGGCCGCCGAGACGTTCGGCAAGGCAGCGCCGAAGGGCCGCGCTCCGCAGCCGGAGCTGGTCGGGAGCGGCGGTGTCGCCAGATGACCCGCGCACGCCGGGCGGCGCGCGCGGAGGAAGTTCATTGGCGCGTCTGAACTCATGAAAACGGGGTTGAAGGAGGGTTCGATGTCAAAGCTACGAGAACGGCTGGCCGAGCGGATCCCTGTCGCGCGTGACACGGTCAAGAAGATCCAGAAGGAGCACGGCGACAAGGTGATCTCGCAGTGCACGATCGCGCAGGCCTACGGCGGGATGCGCGGCGTCAAGTCGCTCGTCTGCGACACATCCGAGGTGCCGCCGGACAAGGGGCTCATCATCCGCGGCACCCCGATCGCCCAGCTGACCGAGAAGCTGCCCGAGGAGATCCTGTGGCTCCTCCTCACCGGCGATCTGCCGACGAAAGCCGAGTTCGAGGACCTGCAGGCGGATCTGCGCAAGCGGGCCAAGGTGCCCGAGTACGTGTGGGCGGTCCTGAAGGCGATGCCCGCCGATTCGCACCCGATGGTCATGCTCAACACCGCCATCCTGGTGATGGAGAAGGAGTCGGTGTTCCGCCAGCGCTACGACGCCGGCATGAAGAAGGACGAGTACTGGGACGCGACGCTCGAGGACGCGCTGAATATCATCGCCAAGCTCCCGGCGGTGGCGGCGGGCGTGTACCGGATGCGCTTCAACAAGGGCCCGCTCGTGCCGTCCGACCCCAAGCTCGACTGGGGCGCCGACTACGTCCACATGCTGGGGATTCCGGACAAGACGGGCAACTTCGCGAAGCTGATGCGGCTCTACCTGACGCTGCACTCCGACCACGAGAGCGGCAACGTCAGCGCGATGACCGGGGCCACCGTGAACTCGGCGCTGTCGGACCTCTACTACGCGCTGTCGGCCGGCCTCAACGGCCTGGCGGGCCCGCTGCACGGCCTCGCGAACCAGGAGTGCCTGGCCTGGATCCTCGAGACCAACAAGAAGTTCAACGGCTCGCCGACCAGCGCGCAGCTCAAGCAGTACGCCGAGGAGACGCTGGCGTCCGGCCGCGTCGTGCCGGGCTACGGCCACGCCGTGCTGCGGGTCACCGACCCACGGTTCGACGCCTTCCTGGCGTTCGGCAAGAAGTACTGCGCGGGCGACCCGGTCTTCGAGACCGTCGCCAAGGTGTTCGACACGGTGCCGGACGTGCTCAAGCAGGTCCAGAAGATCAAGGACCCGTGGCCGAACGTCGACGCCGGCTCCGGCGGGCTCCTCTACCACTTCGGGCTGACCGAGTTCCCGTACTACACGGTGCTCTTCAGCGTCTCGCGGGCGCTGGGCATCTGCTCGCAGGCCGTCGTGGCCCGCGGCATGGGCCTGCCGATCACGCGGCCCAAGTCGGTCACGACCAAGTGGATCCAGGCGGAGATCACCAAGGCGGTGACGACCGCCTAGGGTCCGCCTGCTCGCGATGGATGACCACGGGGATCGGAGCCTTGCTCCGATCCCCGTGTGTTCTTACAGCGCCTGCTTCACCCAGCCGTCGAGACCGCCGGCCCGCACCAGCTCCTGGGCCACCGTCCCGATCGGGTCGATCGCGTGCACCTCGCCGCCGGCCCTGACTTCCGACCGCGCGATGTCGATCTCGGCGTCGAGGCCGGTGCGCATGGTGCGCCGGTCGGTGCCGAACCGCGCCTTCAGGGCGCGCACGAGCGCCGGCGCCTCGATGACAAGCAGCCCGTTGTTGAGCGCGTTGCGCTTGTAGGTCTCGTGGAACGAGCCGGCCAGGACCGCCTGGACGCCCGCGTGCTTGAGCGCGGTGGCCGCCTGCTCGCGCGAGCTGCCGGTGCCGAAGTTGAAGCCGCCCACCAGCAGATCGCCCGGCCGCACCAGGCGGCGGAAGTCGGGGTCGTAGTTCTCCATCACGACCGCCGCCTGATCGGCCGGCGTCAGGTCGTCGCGGTAGGTGTACTTGCCGGCGTAGATGCCGTCGGTGTTCAGGTTGTCCTGCGGGCAGAAGAGGATCTCGCCCGTCAGCTGTGGCGGGAGCCCCTCGAGGATGGGGACGGGCGCCCGCTCGACCGCAGGGGCCGGCACGACCTCGACCGCGCCGCGAGGCGCCGGCGCGGGGGCGGCCGCCCGGTCCGGGCCCACGCCCTCGGGCAGGGCAATCCTCCCCGCCAGGGCCGAGGCCGCCACCACGGCCGGCGACGCCAGATAGACCTGCGCGGTGGGCGCGCCCATCCGGCCCGTGAAGTTGCGGTTGGTCGCCGAGATGCCCACCTCGCCGTCGGCGAGCGTGCCCTCGCCGAGCCCGATGCAGGGCCCGCATCCGGGCGGCAGCGGGATCGCACCGGCCGCCACGAGCGCGCCCCAATCGCCGCGCCATTCGCTCTCGGCCTGCACCTCGCTCGACGCGGCGGCCACGTAGAGCTTTACGCCCGGCGCCACGCGGCGGCCGGCGACGGCGCGGGCGGCGGCCGCCAGGTCGTCGGTCCGGCTGTTCACGCACGACAGCAGGAAGGCCTTCTGGATGGCGATGCCCTCGGCCGCCAGCTCGGCGGCCGGCCGCGCGACGCGCACGCTGTTGGGGCCCGACACGTACGGCTGCACGGTGGCGAGATCCAGCGTGAGCGTCTTCGCGTACGCGGCGTCCGGATCCGGCCGGACCGGATCAGCGGCCAGCGCGTCGACCCGCGCGCGGATCAGCCGGGGGTGCGCGCCGGGCCGGGCGGCCGCGCGCTCCACCCGCTCCCGCAGCCAGCGCACCGTCGCGTCGTCGACGGGAAAGACGCCGGCCAGCGCGCCCCACTCGGTCGTCATGTTCGCGACCGTCAGCCGCTCCTCGATCGACAGGTGCGCGACGCCCTCGCCCGCGAACTCGAGTGCGTGGTTCAGCACCTGGTCCTCGTTGAACAGCGCGCAGAGCGTGACGATGACGTCCTTGCCGGTGACGCCGGGCGCGAGCCGGCCGGCCAGGATCACGCGCGCGACCGGCGGCACCTGCCACCACGTGCGGCCGGTGGCCCAGATCGCGGCCGCGTCGCTCCGCACGATGGGCGTGCCCAGGCAGCCCAGGCCGCCGTACATGTTCGCGTGGCTGTCCGACGCGACGACCAGCGTCCCGGGCCAGGCGTAGCCCTCCTCGCACATGATCTGGTGGCCGATGCCGCGGCCGGCAGGGTAGAAGTCGATGCCGTGCTGCCGGGCGAACGCCTCGATGCGAGCGTACTTGGCGAGGTTCGCCTCGCTCCGGTTCTGGATGTCGTGATCGAGCGCGAAGACCGGCTGCCGGGGGTCGGCGACGCGGCCGGCGCCCAGGCTGGCGAACTTCGGCATCACGGCGCTCGTGTTGTCGTGCGTGAGCACGTGCGCGGGGCGGATCGACACGTAGTCGCCGGCCCGCACCACGTGCCCGGGCTCGAGGCCGACGGCGAAGCGCTGGGCGATCTTCTCGATAACGTTCTGCGGCATCGGAGACCTCACAAGGGGTCAGCGGTCAGGGGTCAGCGGTCAGGCCAGCGGTCAGCCGTCAGGACGGCGTGACAGCGTGACAGAATGCCCTTCCTGATCTCTGACCCCTGACCCCTGACCACTGTCTACTCTTCCCCTCCGTCGAGCGCCCGAACGAGGCCGGCGTAGCGCCCTTCGACGGTGAAGCCGAGCTGGTAGAAGAACTGCGGCCGGAAGAAGCCGGTCGTGAGCGAGTGGATGCCGGCCGTTCTCAGCCGCTTGCACAGCTCCTCGATGAGCGCCGCCGCGACGCCCTTCCGCTGGAACCGTTCGGCGACCACGATCTTGTCCATGTGCGCGGTCCGCTCCTCGGGCTGCACCTCGTAGAAGAGCCCGCCCAGGAGGCTGCCGCGCTCGCTCACGGCGACGAGGAAGCGGTGCTCCGGGCGGAACTGCACCGGCAGCTTGGCGGCGAGGAACAGCCGGTGGAGCCGGCCGACCTCGCGCGGGCTGAGCGCGTGGCGCACGAGGACCGGGTTGCCGTCCGCGTCGGCCAGGGTCACGACCATTTCGCTCTGCCGGACGCCGCCGGCGGCGTTGGCGATGAACTCCGCCTCGTCCTCTGGGCGGAGGTACGGGTACGAGAGGCGCGTGAGGAAGTAGTTCTCGGCCGGCGTCAGCTCGACGTGCGCGCGCAGGTCGGCCACCGCGGCGCTCAGATCGGCGGGCTGGAGCAGGCGGGCGCGCAGGCGCCGGATGAGGTCCTCGAGGCCGTCGGCGAGCGGCGGACCGGCCGTGCGGAAGACGGTCTCGCGGAAGAACCGCGCGCGCGTCTCCGGGGAGACCGCCTGCAGGCGCGGGAGGCCGTAGGTGACGTAGAGCTCGTGCAGCGTGCTGGCCTGCGCGTGCAGCGTGGCGTCGGCGTTGAGCCGCGCCCACCGGCGGAAGCGCTGGGCCGCGAAGAACAGGCGGCGCGGCAGGAAGCCCCGCCGCTCGACCGAGCCGAGGAAGCCGTCGGCGGCCGCGCGCAGCTCGGGGTCCACGTCCGCGGCGGTCCCGGCCAGCGCCTCGCGCAGGCGGGCGCTGCCCTCCTCCTCGCCGAGGATCTCGAGCACGGCCGAGAGCACGATGTCCCAGCCCACGAGGCCGGCGAGGCGCGGGTGCTCGCGCTCGACCGTGGCCACGAAGCGCTCGCGGAAGGAGCGCAGCAGGGCGACGAGCGAGGTGAACGGCTCGCGGGCGGAGATCGAGACCAGGCGCGGGCCGGTCTGGTAGTCGTGCATGGGCACGATGACGTTGGCCGGCGTCGGGTCGGCCACGACGAGCCGGCGGCCGGTGCGGTGCCAGAAATCGACGTAGGTGCTGAGGGCGCTCCACGCGGCGTGCGGCCAGACGCCGGTGAACCGCTCCTCGTCCTGCGGGCGGCGCGACAGGCGGGCGAGCGCGCGGTCGAGCGTGTCGCCCGGGATGAACTCCTCGGTCCACAGGCCGTGCCGCGGCCAGTAGCCGCCGAAATCCTCGACGAGCGGGCCGACGTCGCGCGCCTCGCCGCACACGACGAGCCAGCCGATCTCCTCGTCGATCTCCGCGTCGGACAGGGCGCGGTTGAGGTTGATGGCGAGGTCGAACGGCTCGCGCACGCGCGTCTTCACCGCCACGCGGTACACGGACTTGCCGTGGTCGGCGCCGAGCAGCCGGATCCACACGCCGGCCGGCAGGATGTCGCCGAGGCCGACCGTGGCGCGGTCGGAGAAGAGGAATCCCGCCTCGGCGAGGAGCGGCGTGTCCTTGATGGCCGCGAGCAGCCGGGCGCGCGCGTCCGCGTCCACGTCGTCGGCGAACGCGACGACGTCCTCCCAGCGGTACTCGAGCCCGGTCTCGGGATCGACCGCAATTCGCGAGGGCGGGCCCAGCCACCGGCGGAAGCCCTCGGTGAGGCGGGCGAGCGCCTTCTTCGCGTGCGCGCGGGTGCGCGCCGAGGGCGCGCGCATGGCGATGCGCGTGAGCACGACGCGCAGCGCCCGGTAGCGCGTCGGGTGCGCCGCGCCGTAGTCGGCGAGGAGCGTGAGCAGGTCGTCGGTCGTCTCGAACGACTCGGGCGGCTCGACGGTCGCATGGCACCGCGCCTCGGTCTCGTCCACGAACGCCTCGAGCCGCTCGGGGGAGAGCTCCCGCTCCACGATCACGGCGGCCGTCTCGGGGTCGAGCACGCGGACCGGGGACGCGAGGAAGCGCGCGATCGTCTCCCGGTAGCGCGCCACGGGCTCGCCGAGCGCCAGCAGCTGGAACGCGCGGCGGACGACGGCGGGCGCCGGCGAGCCGGCCGCGCGGCCGAGCACGCGCCGGGCGGCCTCGACGAGCGGCCCCTC
>JAHECP010000351.1 GCA_024641665.1 Acidobacteriota bacterium | reverse complement strand
GCCGTTCGTCTGGACCAAAACCGCCGACGACATCCTGGCGAGCATCGCTCGCTTTGCACAACGCACGCTGGACGCCCAGGCCGGCGAATTTATTTCGCGAACCACTGGGACAGGACACTAGACTAGCCTGGAGAAACCGCCTCTTGGCAGCCTGGACCAAGCAGCTGAGATAATTGTAGTACTTTGTTGCGAGAAGCTCGACATCCCGTGACTCACACTGAGTGCCGAGGTGTACTGTCGGCGCGTCCTGCAGCACCACGGTGAGCGAGCCGACTTGCTCGGGGAGCTGCACGTAGTACTTCTCAACTGACCCATCAGGCACCTGAACCTCCCACCCGGTTCCTCCAAGGCTGTCCCCGATGAAGAATGCTGACGCTCCTGGTGGAGGGGGTCCGAACTTGCTCATGTCGTGCGGCAAAGACAACTGCTCGATGTGCACATGGACCCCAGTTGGCAGGACGCCTTCCTTCAGAATCTTCGTTCGCAGCTCATAGAAGAACGATAGCAAAGGATCTGCGCGCATCTCCGCCACGAACGGGAAATACCAGTCGTCGAAGCGCACCTCTGTGCGTCGCAGGTTCTGCAAAACGTTCGTAACCGCGCGCCCGAAGACGACTAGGTTTCGCAGACCTGCAAGCCGTCTCTGCGGGTCGCTGGTCCCGATGTCTGACAAACCCATGCGTACCGTCGCGAGCGTGGCATCAACTCGGCGGAAGACCGCTTCTGTCGTCTCGGTCTGTGGGGCCATGATTCCAGCCTCGCAACTCTATTCCAACCTTCAGGCCCACGCACTGACGGCAAGACCTCACGTCATAGATGGTCGCGATGTCGAGCTGGCGAAGAACCCAGTGCGGCATGTTGTACGTCGTGCGCAGGCGAATGGTAGCACGACAGGGCCGGACCGGCTCACGGCGCAAGACCCGCGGCTCAGCGCCCGCCCTGTGCCGGCGTGAGCCGTGAACCCTGAGCCATCTCCCGTGCCATAATTCGACATTCGCCATTCGACGTTCGCCATTCGGACATGCCCGTCATCTCTTTGGATCGCGTTTCCCTCGCCTACGGCCACCTGCCGCTCCTCGACGAGGTGACGCTGCAGGTCGAGCCGGGCGAGCGCGTGGCGGTCATCGGGCGCAACGGGACGGGCAAGTCCACGCTGCTGCAGATCCTCGTCGGCGAACTGCCACCCGACACCGGATCGGTGTGGCGGCAGCCCGGCGTCCGCGTCGCCCGCCTGGTTCAGGACGTGCTCAGTCTTGAGTCGGTGGGGTCCCCTTCGCCCCGCGCCGCTCCCTCGCGCCCTTCCCGCTCCGTGTTTGATGTCGTGGCCGAGGGGCTCGACGACCTGCGCGACCTGGTGACGGCGTATCACCGCGCGGCGGTCGAGGTCGCCGAAGAGGCCACCGACGCGCGGCTGAAACGGCTCGGCCGGCTGCAGCACGAGCTGGAGGAGAAGGACGGCTGGCGCGTCGAGCAGCGCGTGGAGATGGTCCTGGCGCGCCTCGGCCTCGCCGCCGACGCGCGCGTCAATGAACTGTCGGGCGGCTGGTGCCGCCGCGCGCTGCTCGCCCGCGCGCTCGTCGCGCAGCCGGACCTGCTCCTGCTCGACGAGCCGACCAACCACCTCGACATCGACGCCATCGTCTGGCTCGAGGCGTTCCTCGCGGATTACCCGGGCGCGGTGATGTTGGTCACGCACGACCGCGCCTTCCTCCAGCGCCTCGCCACGCGGATCGTGGAGCTCGACCGCGGCCGGCTGACGTCGTGGCCGGGCGACTACGCGACGTTCGTGCGGAAGAAGGAAGACTGGCTGGCGAACGAGGCGGTGCAGCAGGAGAAGTTCGACCGGCGGCTGGCCGAGGAAGAGGCGTGGCTGCGCCAGGGGATCAAGGCGCGGCGCACGCGCAACGAGGGACGTGTGCGGGCGCTCCTCGCGATGCGCGCGGCGCGCGCCGCGCGGCGCGCGCTGATGGGCACGGCGCGCCTGCAGGTGGAGCTGGCCGACCCGTCGGGCCGGCTGGTGTTCGAGGCCGAGCACGTGACGAAGGGCTTCGGCGGCCCGCCCGTCGTCCGCGACTTCTCGACGCGCGTGATGCGCGGCGACCGCATCGGCCTCATCGGTCCGAACGGCTCCGGAAAGACGACCCTCCTCCGCCTGCTGATCGGGGAGCTGGCGCCGGACGAGGGCGAGGTGCGGGCGGGCGCGAACGTGCAGGTGGCCTACTACGACCAGCAGCGCGAGCAGCTCGACCCCGAGGCCACGGTGTTCGACACGGTGGGCGAGGGCAACGACACGGTGACGGTGAACGGGCGCACGCGCCACGTCAACGGGTACCTGAGCGACTTCCTGTTCCCGCCCGAGCGCGCGCGGGCGCCGGTCAAGGCGCTCTCGGGCGGCGAGCGCAACCGCCTGCTGCTCGCGCGGCTCTTCACGCGGCCGGCCAACGTGCTCGTGCTCGACGAGCCGACCAACGACCTGGACCTCGAGACGCTGGAACTGCTCGAGGACGAGCTGGTGGAGTTCCCCGGCACGCTGCTCCTCGTGTCGCACGACCGCGTGTTCCTCGACCACGTGGTGACGAGCACGCTGGCGCTCGAAGGCGAAGGGCGCGTCGAGGAGTACGTCGGCGGCTACGAGGACTGGCTGCGCCAGCGCCGCGCAGCCGCGCAGCCGGCGCCGGACGCCGTGCCCGGCCGGCCGGAGCGCTTGCGCGAACCGGG
>JAHECP010000350.1 GCA_024641665.1 Acidobacteriota bacterium | reverse complement strand
CCCGCGCGCGCGCTGCGCGCGTGGCTGCCCGAGGGCCCCGCCAGCAGCCGCTGGTAGACCGCCCACGACGCGCCCTGCACGCCGGCCGCGAACGCCAGCAGGCCGGTGATCGCGCCCAGCGCGCGCAGCCGGTTCCCCCCCGGCGTGACCATCGTCGCGAGGTAGAGCTCGGTCGGGACGAACTTGAGGCGGCCGCTGGCCGGCGGCGCCTCGATCCAGCTCCGCGCCTCCGCCGTCGCCGGCGCGGCCCGCTCCTGCCGGGGCCGGCGATCCTCCGACATCACCTGGAGCAGCGAGAACAGGAGCGGGAGGAACACCAGGACGACCGCGAGCAGCTCGCCGCGGCGCCGGTCGCGCATCACGAGATGGAAGAGCGAGGTCGTCAGGAACGCGAGGCCGACGACCAGCGCGAAGAAGACGGCGCCGGCCGCGAGCGCCACGACCGCCGAATACACGCGCCCGCCCCACAGCAGGCCGACGGGGAAGGTGACGAGCGGCGGCGTCATCACCACGATCCAGGGATCGGTCGCGCAGCTCGCCGACTCGACGAAGAACAGCACGCCCCGCGGGATGGGCAGGAGCAGCAGGCGCACCAGGTTGCGCGGCTGGCGCGCCGAGGGGAAGAGCAGCGGGCCGACCGCGGCGGCCGCGAACAGCACGAGCAGGACGAACCGCGCCGCCACGGGCAGCGGCGCGAGGAAGGAACCGTCGCGGGCGACCGCGTGGCCGGCGAGGAGGCCGAGCACGCCGAAGCCGATCGCGCCCGGCACGAGCAGCAGGCCCATCACGATCGGGCCGATCTGCTCGATGGCGCGCGAGAACCGCTCGATCCGGTCGCGCTGGCCCGTGCGCTCGAGCGCGTTCACCATGGTGCGCCAGCGCAGCCAGCCGAACGCGCGGATCAGCCGCGGCACGTCAGTGGTCTCCGACCATCCAGTCGAGCGCCTGCCGCTCGGTCCGGTCGCCGCCGACCAGGCGGATGAAGATCTCCTCCAGCGTGCCCTGGCCGCCGGCGCCGGTGTGGAGGTCGGCCATGGTCCCCTGCGCGACCAGGCGGCCCTTGGCAATCACGCCGATGTGATCGCACAGCCGCTCGACGATCTCGAGGATGTGCGAGGTCAGGAAGATCGTGCCGCCGGCCTGCACGAACGACGAGAGCAGGTCCTTGATCTGGCGCGACGCGACGGCGTCGATGCCCTCGAAGGGCTCGTCGAGGAAGAGCAGGCGCGGCGCCGGCAGCAGCGCGACGGCCAGCGCCACCTTCTTGCGCATGCCGTGCGAGTAGTCGGCGACGAGCGTGTCCTTCGCGCCGGTCAGATCCATGAGCGCGAGCAGCTGGCCGCTGCGGCGCTCGACGGTGGCCGTGTCGAGGCCGTGCACCTGGCCCACGAAGCGCAGCGTCTCGGCCGCCGTGAGGCGGTCGAAGAGCGCGAGGTCTTCGGGCACCACGCCCACCTGCCGCTTCACCGCGACCGGGTCGGCGAGCGGATCGATCCCGAGAATCCGCATGCGCCCGGACGTGGGGTGCAGCAGGCCGGTCAGGCACTTGATGGTGGTGGACTTGCCCGCGCCGTTCGGGCCGAGGAACCCGTAGAAGCTGCCCGCCGGCACCGCCAGGTCCACGCCGTCGACCGCGCGCAGGTCGCCGAACGTGCGGGTGAGCCCGGTCGTCTCGATGGCCAGGGGCATGGGCGCCGCGGTCAGGCCACTCTGACGCCGGCCAGCGCCGCGATCAGGGCCTCGTTGAACTTCGGGATGTCGTCCGGCTTGCGGGACGTGATCAGGTTGTCGTCCACGACGACCGGCCGGTCCACGTAGAGCCCGCCGGCGTTCTTGACGTCGATTGCGATCGACGGCCAGCAGGTGAGCGTCCGGCCGCCGAGGGCGAGGGCCGAGATGAGCACCTGGGGGCCGTGGCAGATGGCGCCGACCAGCTTGCCCGCGCCCAGCATCTCGCGCGCCAGGTCCACCATCGGATGCCGCATGCGCATCTTGTCGGGCGCGTGCCCGCCCGGGATCACCAGCGCGTCGAAGTCGCGCGCGCGCGCGTCGCCCGCGCCGAGGTCGGCCGTGACCGTCAGTCCCTTCTTGCCGCGGTACTGCGCGCCGGCCGACGGGCCCACGACGACGACTTCGGCACCCGCGGCGCGCAGGGCCTCCCGCGGCCCGTCGAGCTCGGCGTCCTCGAAGTCGGTCTCCACGAGGATGGCGACGCGCTTGCCGTCCAGCTGGCCGTTCATGTGCCCTCCGTGGAGCGATTGTATACCAAAGCCTCCCGTCGGTCGGCCCGCGGTTGCCCGGGTCCGCCGCAGTCTGTACGATGGAGCACACATGCCCAACCGCCTCGCGCGCGAGCGCAGTCCGTACCTCCTCCAGCACGCGCACAATCCCGTGGACTGGTACCCCTGGGGCGAGGAGGCCTTTGCGGCGGCCCGCGCCGCCGACCGGCCCATCTTCCTCTCGATCGGCTACTCGACCTGCCACTGGTGCCACGTCATGGCGCACGAGTCGTTCGAGGACGCCGGCGTCGCGCGCCTGCTCAACGAGCGCTTCGTGCCGGTGAAGGTGGACCGCGAGGAGCGGCCGGACGTGGATCGCGTCTACATGACCTTCGTGCAGGCGACCACCGGCGCGGGCGGATGGCCCATGAGCGTGTGGTTGACGCCGGCGCTCAAGCCCTTCTTCGGCGGCACCTACTTCCCGCCGTCCTCGCGGTGGG
>JAHECP010000193.1 GCA_024641665.1 Acidobacteriota bacterium | reverse complement strand
CCGCACGCCGCCCGCGGCCGTCGTCGCCGCGGGCGGCGTGCGGCGCGGCGCCGCCGGGCGCACGGCCAGCAGGTCGGCCAGCAGGTCGGCCGCACGCTGATAACGCGCTGCCACGTCGGGCGCCATCGCCCGCATCACGATGTCGCTCACGGCCTTGGGAATCGCGCCGTTGCGCGCGCGCGGCGGCGTCACCAGCTCGCCTCGCATCAGCTTCTCGAGCGCCGCCGGCGACGGCGTGTCGTACGGCAGCACCCCGGTCAGCATCTGGTACATCGTCACGCCGAGCGAGTAGATGTCCGAGGCGAACACGGCCTTGCCCTGGAACTGCTCGGGCGCCATGTAGGGCGGACTGCCGATCACCGTCGTGCCGTGCGCCGCGATCTCGAGAAACCGCGACGTGCCGAAGTCGGCCACCTTCAGCACGTTCGTCTCCGACACGAGCACGTTGGCCGGCCGGAGGTCGCGGTGGATGACGCCCTGCCGGTGCGCGTGATCGACCGCGTTCGAGATCTGGCAGGTGTAGTCGAGCGCCAGCGGCAGCTCCAGCGCCCCGCGCGTCGCGATGATGTGCTCCAAGGTTTCGCCGGGCACGTACTCCATCACGATGAAGAAGACGTTGTCCTGCTTCTCCGCCGTCGTGATCGAAACGATGTTGGGGTGGTTGAGCGTCGCCAGCAGCCGCGGCTCCTTCAGCAGCTCGCCGAAGTCGAGCGCCTGCCGGTGCGGCACCTTGATGGCGACCTTCTTGTCGATCCACGTGTCCTGCGCGAGGTACACCGCGCCGAACCCGCCGCTGCCGAGCGGCGCGAGGATCTTGTACTTGCCGAGGACCTGACCGCGAAAGAGCATCGTGCGTTGGGGAGCCCTGCGGCGAGCATCGCCGCGCTGCGAGTATAGCAGAGGGGAACTGACGCGAACGGGACCGGGGACTGGCTTGCCCGCCGTCGCGCGAAGCGCGAAGGCGGGGGACTGGGGACTGGGAATGACCACGGAACGGCCACGGAAGGACCACGGAAATCGCCACGGAAAGCGTCCGAGCCGCACTACAATCGCCCCGATGCTCCCGCGCTTCCATGCCCCGGCGGCCTCCTCCGGCGACGAGATCATCGAGCTGCCCCCCGACGAGGCGCGCCATCTCTCGCGCGTGCTGCGGCTCGGCCCGGGCGCCGAGGTTGCCGTCTTCGACGGCCGCGGCCACGAGCTGCTCGCCGTCGTGGAGGCGGTGACGCGTACCGGGGCGCGCGTGCGGCTGGTGAGGCCCCTGGAGGCGGCACCCGAGCCGGACGTCCGCCTGACGCTCGTCCAGGGCGTGCTCAAGGGCGATCACATGGACGCCGTCGTCCGCGACGCGGTGATGCTGGGCGTCGCCGCCATCCAGCCCGTGGCGACCGCCCACGGACAGGTGCGCCTCGACGCGCTCGCCCGCGGCGCCGGCGCGGCCCGGTGGCGCCGGATTGCGGTCGCATCGGCCAAACAGTGCCGCCGGGCCGTCGTGCCCGACATCCTGCCCGCGCGCGAGTTCGGGGAACTCGCCGCGGCGCCCGGGTCCGCCGCGGACCTGCGCCTGCTGCTGGTCGAGCCGGCGGCGGCGCGCGCGGGCGAGGCGTCAGGGCTCCGCGCCCTGCCGCGGCCCCGAGCCGCCGAGATCGCCATCGGGCCCGAGGGTGGCTGGGCGGCCGACGAGATCGAGACGGCCGTCGCGCACGGCTTCGTGCCCGTCACCCTGGGCCGCCGCACCCTGCGCGCCGACGCCGTGCCCGTCGCGGCGATCGCCGTGTTGCAGTTTCTATGGGAGCCGTAAACGGAAATACCACGGAAGGACCACGGAAATCGCCACGGAATGAACCACGGAAGAGGGACAGCGTCACGCTCCGTTCCTTTCCGTGGTTATTCCGCGGTCATTCCGTGGACATTCCGTGGCTATTTCGAAAGATCAAGCCCACCCATTCCTCCTCGTCCTCCCGCGCGGCGAGCCGGGAGATGCCGTCGATCTCGAAGGCGGCGACGACCGCCGCCGCCTGATCCGCCGTCACGCCGCTCACGACGATCGTGCCGCCCGGAACCGTCTGCTGCCGGATGGCGTCGGCGAACCGCTCGAGCACGCCCGCGGTGAGGTTGGCCAGCACGACATCGGCTCTGGGGAGGCGGAGGGTGGCCAGGCGGGCGAGATCGGCCTCGTGCAGCGCGACCCGGTCCTCCAGGCCGTTCAGCCGCAGGTTCTCGCGCGCCGAGGCGAGCGCGTCGGGGTCGCAGTCGACGGCGAGCACCCGGGCCGCGCCGAGCTTGACGGCGGCGATGGCCAGCACGCCGGACCCGGTGCCGAGGTCGAGCACCGTCCGGCCCTCGACTGCCAGCCGCTGCAGCGCGCGCAGGCAGAGGCGCGTCGTGGCGTGATGGCCGGTGCCGAAGCCGGTGGAGGGTCGCACGATCACAACGCGTCCGGGGTCCACGTCCGGCACGTCCCACGGCGGCGCGACGACGAGCCGGCCGGCCTCGACGGCGCGAAGCGACGCCTGGGAGCGCTCGGCCCAGGGTTCGTCGGGGACGTCGACGGCCGCCAGGGCAAGGCCGAAGCGGGCGGCGGCGCCGGCCAGCGCGACAGCAGCGCGGTCGCGCGCCGCGGCCGAGGCGAAGTACACGCGCCAGATCCGCGGCGGTCCGGACTTGTCGCCGGGCGCGCACACGCCCTCGTCGATGGCCGTCGGCTGGAGATCGTCGAGCAGGAGGAGCAGCGGCTCGGCGAGCGCGTCCGTCTCCTGCGGCGGGAAGCGGATCTCGATCGCCGGGGAAGCGGTCTGCACCGGGCGCCCTAGCCGAAGATGTCCTTCACGCGCTCGAAGAAGGGGCGGTCCTGGCCGCTGGTGGCCGTCGGCTTGCCCTTCTCGGCGCCCATCGAGCCGGCGAGCTGCGCGAGCAGCTGCTTCTGCTCCTTGGTGAGCTTGCGCGGCACGTCGGCGCGCACGATCACGTAGATGTCGCCCGCGCCGCGGCCGGCGACGTTCGGCATGCCCTTGCCCCGCAGCCGGAAGCGCTGGCCGCTCTGCGTGCCGGCCGGCACCTCGAGCTTCTGCTTCCCGTTGAGCGTCGGCACGTCGACGGGCCCGCCGAGCGCGAGCGTGGGGAAGCTGATCGGCAGCTCCAGGTAGAGGTCGTCGCCCTCGCGGTGGAAGAACTCGTGCTCGCGCACGTGCACGACCACGTAGAGGTCGCCGGGCGGACCGCCCTGCGCGCCGTGCTCGCCCTCGTTGTAGAGCCGCAGGCGCTGGCCGCTGGCGATGCCGGCCGGGATCTTCACGGTGATCTTCCGGTCGCGCGTGACGCGCCCGGCCCCGCGGCAGCTGGCGCAGGGCGAGGTGATCACCCGGCCCGTGCCGCGGCACTGGCCGCACGGCCGGGCGATGGTGAGGAAGCCCTGCTGGTAGCGCAACTGGCCGCGGCCGCGGCACTGCGGGCAGACCGAGGCGGAGGTGCCGGGCGCGGCGCCCGAGCCGTGGCAGGTCTCGCACGCCTCCTCGCGCGGAATCTGGATCGTGGTCTCGGTGCCGCTCGCCGACTCCTCGAAGGCGATCTCGAGGTCGTAGCGCAGGTCGGCGCCGCGCTGCGGGCCGCCGCGGCGGCGGCCGCCGAACAGGTCGCCGAAGCCGAAGAAGTCGCCGAGGCCCGAGAAGATGTCGCTGAAGTCGGCGAAGATCGTCGGGTCGAAGCCGGGACCGCCGCCCGCCGCGCCGCCGACGCCGGCGTGGCCGAAGCGGTCGTAGCGGCCGCGCTGGTCGGCGTCGGCCAGCACCGCGTACGCCTCGGCCGCCTCCTTGAACCGCTCCTCAGCCGTGTGGTCGCCCGGGTTGCGGTCGGGGTGGTACTTGAGCGCCAGCTTGCGGTAGGCGCTCTTCAGCTCCTGCTCGTTCGCGGTCCGCTCGACACCGAGGACTTCGTAGTAGTCGCGCTTGCTCACGCCTTTGCCACCCTCACCATCGACGGTCGCAGCAGCCGCTCGCCGATCATGTAGCCCCGCCGGAGCTCGCCGATCACCTCGCCGTCGCGGTGTGAGGCGCTCGCCTCGTGAACGACGGCCTCGTGGTACAGCGGGTCGAAGGGCCGCCCGACGGCCTCGATCGGCGTGACGCCCCGTTTGCGCAGCGCGTCGAGCAGCTGCCGGTAGATGATCTCGAAGCCGCGGCGGTAGGCCTCGGCCTCCTCGCTGGTCGCCTCGACCTGCAGCGCGCGCTCGAGGTCGTCGACGAGCGGCAGCAGGTCGCGGATCAGGTCCACCGAGGCCGCTTCGGTCAGCTCGCGGCGCTCGCGGTCGACGCGCTTGCGGTAGTTGTCGAACTCGGCGGCCGTGCGCAGCAGCCGATCATGGAGCTCGTCGCGCTGGCGCTCGAGCTCGGCCGCCGTCGCGCCGCCGGCCGTCTCGCTGTCCCTCGTCACGTCGGCCGGCGGCGCGGCGCCGTCGGCCGGCGCGCCCGCGTCGGACGGCACCAGGGCCTCGGGGCGGGGCTCGCTCGACGTCGTGGGATCGTGGGTCATGGTTCGTCTGACATCAGGGAGCGACGGCGCGCGTCAGCCCGCCGCGCGGCTCACTCCGCGTCGAGGACGCGGCTCACGGTGCGCGACAAGCTGTCGACGACCGCGATGGCCTTGGAGTAGCGCATGCGGGTCGGCCCGATCACCCCGATCGTGCCGCGGCGCCCCGCGTGGCTGTAGGTGGAAGCGACGAGGCTGAACGGCTGGAGATCGGGCACCGCGTGCTCGGTGCCGATCACGATGGTGAGGCCCGGACCCTCGATGTACTCGGTCAGCAGCTTCACCAGCCGGTTCTTCTCCTCGATCATCCGGAAGAGCGATCGCAGGGTGTCGAGCGACGGGCTGTCGAGGCCGGCCTCGAGCAGCGACGACGCCCCCTGCACCACCAGCGTATCCTGCACGTCCAGATCGGCGAAGCCCGACGACGCCAGCGCCAGCACCCGGGCCATGAGCCGGTCGTAGAGCGTGCGCTCCTGCCGCATGCGGGCCAGGATGGCCTCGCGCACCTCGGCGAGCGGCAGGCCGGCGAACTCCGTGTTCAGGTAGTTGGCGGCCTGCTGCAGATCGACCGGCCGGATCGCCTCGTCCACCTCGATCGCCTTGTGGCTGATGCGCCCGCCGGTCGCGATGACCACGACGAGCACCCGGTGGCCGTCGAGCGGCACGAAGTCGATGTGCTGGAACGACGCCGACTCGGTCATCGCCCACGCGAACCCCAGGTGGTGCGAGAGCCGCGACAGCTCGCGCGACGCGCCCTCGAGCACGTCCTCCACCGTGCCGGCCCGCCGGAGCCGGGCCTCGACCTCCCGTGCCGCCCGCACCGGCCGGCGATCCGCCAGGAGCAGGTCCACGATGTAGCGGTAGCCGAGATCGGTGGGGACGCGCCCGGCCGAGGTGTGGGGCTGGTGCACGTAGCCCATCTCCTCGAGCTGCGCCAGGATGTGGCGCAGCGTGGCCGACGACATCCCGAAGCCCCCCTGCTCGGCCAGCCAGAGCGACGACACCGGCTCGCCCTGCTCCACGTAGGCCTCGACGAGCGCGGCCAGGATGCGGCCGAGCCGGTCGCCGAGGCCCGGCGAGGACCCCTCGGCATGCACGGGCGACGCGGCGCGTTTGCGAGTCATTAGCAGTCGACCTGAGAGAGTGCTAATCCCATTATAGCCCAGCCGGCGCCGCATGACGGCGGACCGCCCGCCCGGGCGGCTAGCGCGCGCGCGAGAGCACCGGTGGCGTGTAGCGCATCGGCCGCGCCCCCGCGTCGATCTTGCCGTAGCGCACGGCCACGAGCTCGGCGGCGATGGCGACGGCAATCTCGGCGGGCGTGACGGCGCCGATGTCCAGGCCAATCGGCGCGTGGACGCGCGCCAGACGCTCGGGCGGCAGCCCCTCGGCCGCGAGCGCCTCGAAGAGCCGCGCCACCTTCGCGCGGCTTCCGATGAGGCCCAGGTACCGCAGGTCGCGCGTCGCCAGCGCCCTGAGCGCGTCGAGGTCGTGACGATGGCCGCGGGTCACGATCACGACGAAGGCCGAGGGCGGGATCGCCGCCCCGTCCAGCCAGGCGGGGATCGGCTCGACGACCACTTCGGCGCCGGGGAAGCGTTCCGCGTTGGCGTACTTCTCCCGGTCGTCGATCACCTGGATCCGGAATCCGATCTCCCGGGCCACGCGGGCCAGCTGGAGCGCGACGTGCCCCGCCCCGACGATGACGAGCCGCGGCGAGGGCTGGAGCGGCTCGATGAACACCTCCATCTGGCCTCCGCAGATGAGTCCCGTCTCCTGTGCGAGATCGTCCGACAGCTCGTACTGCGCGAGGGTCGGCTTGCGCGCCGCCAGCGCCTCGCGCGCCTTGCCGAGCGCGTCGTTTTCGTAGCAGCCGCCGCCGATCGTGCCGACCGTGCGGCCGTCGGCGAAGACGAGCATCTTCGCCCCGACCCGCTGCGGCGTGGAGCCGCGCGTGCGCACGATCGTCACCAGGGCGACCTCCTCGCCCCGCGCGAGCGCGTCGTGTGCCGCCGCCAGGACGACTTCTGTCATATCTTCTCCTGGATCGGCGGGGACCCCTGCCCTTCGACCATGCTCAGGGCACCCCGAGCGAAGTCGAGGGGTGCACCCCGCCTGGCTCGGTCGCTCGCGGGGCCCCAACGCCCCGCGCCGCTCCCTCGCGCGGCCTACGGCTCACGGCTCAGGGGCGTCCCATTCCGTGTCGCATTCTCTCAAAACAGGATCTCGACCTTGCCCTTGGCCTTCAGCGATGCGACGAAGGTGTTGGTGGCCTCCTCGCGCTTCTGCGAGGTGAGGTAGTCCTTGATCCGAGCGGTCACCTCGGTGAACGGCACCGTGCGGGCCGGCCGCCGGTCGGTCACCTTGATGATGTGCAGACCGAACTGCGTCTCCACGATGCCGCTGACCTGGCCGGGCTTCAAGGCGAAGGCCGCGGTCTCGAAGGCCGGCACCATCTGGCCCCGCGTGAAGAAGTTCAGGTCGCCGCCCTGCGCGGCGCTGCCGTCCTGCGAGTGCTCCCGGGCGAGGGCGGCGAAGTCGCCGCCGGCCTTGATCTGCTTGAGCACGGCCTCGGCCTCGGCGCGCGCCTTCGTCTTGGCCGCCTCGTCGGCGTCGGGCGCGACGCGGATCAGGATGTGGCTCGCGCGGACCGCCTCCTCCTCCTGGAACTTGTCGAGGTTCTGGTCGTAGAAGGTCTTCGCGTCAGCGTCGGTGACCGCGACCTTCGTCCCGACCACGGCCTCGAGCAGCTTGTTCACCGCGAGATCGCTGCGGATGTCGCTCCTGAGCTTGTCGACCGTGGTCTGCTGCGACGCGAGCGCCTGAGTGAAGGCCTGCTCGGTCGGGAACTGCTGCTTGATCTGGTCGAATCGGGCGTCCACGTCGGCGTCGGCCACCGCGACCTTCCGCGCGGCCGACTCCTGCGCGAGCAGCTTCACCGCCACCATCTGATCGAGCACCGAGCGGAAGATCTCGTCGTGCCGGTCGGGTGGGACGGGCGACCCGGCCCGGCCCTCGATCGTGCGGATGGCGCGCTCGAACTCGGCGCGGCCGATGGTGTCGCCGTTGACGCGCGCGACCGGATCGGGCAGCTCCGCCGGCACCGGCTTGGGCGGTTGCGGCGCCGCCTGGGCGGCGGGCGTCTCGGCCGCCGCGGGCTTGGCGCTCTGGGCGGCGGCCGACCCCGACCCGGCGGGCGCCTGCCCGCAGCCGAGCAGAAGGAAGATGGCCAGGGCGTACGTGAGGTGCTTGGTCAACGGCGTTCCTTTTCTGTTGGAGCGAAGCGTGGCGGGACCGGGCCCGTTCGTGCGGTCGCGCGGGCCCCCGCCCGCGTCTGCCGATCCCCCGACCGATGTCGGCGGGCGCGACCCCGCCCCGGCAGCCGACCGGCCCCGAATCGTGACATCAGCTGATCCTCGATTATAGCAGTCTACCGCCGGTGAGCCTGGCAGGGCACTTGGGGCTGGGTGCCGTCCAGGAACGCTTCCCGGCGGACTCGCGGGCACCGGTCCGTGGCCAGCTGGTCGGTGTCCGGATCGATCTCCGCGAAGACAATGCCGGGGGGCGTCGCGAAGGTGTCGGGGAGGGTGCCCGCGAGCGCGCGCTCCATGAAGTGCGCCCAGATGGGCAGCGCCGCCTGGGCGCCCGTGAGGCCGATCGGGCGGTTGTCGTCGAGGCCGACCCACACCACGGTGAGCAGGTCGGGCGTGAAGCCGGCGAACCAGGCGTCACGCAGGTCGTCGGTCGTGCCGGTCTTGCCGGCGGCGTCCGCCGTGAAGCCCAGGGTCCGCGCCGGGGCGCCGGTGCCCTCGTCGAGCACGCTGCGCATCATGTCGGTGACGAGAAACGTCGTGTCCGCCCCGGCCACGTACCGCGCGGGCGCCGCGGCGATCGCCCGGAGGCCGGCGCCCTCGTCGATCGCCCGCACCTCGCGCAGGGGCCGCACCACGCCGCCGTTCGGGAAGATCGTGTAGGCGGCGGCCATCTCGAGCGGCGTCGCCTCGAACACGCCCAGCGCGATCGACGGGTAGGGCTTGGGCGCGGCGCCCATCCCCACGCGGCGCCAGAGCTCGGCGACGCGGTCGTAGCCGGCCCATTCGGCCACCTTCACGGCCGGCACGTTGCGCGAGCGCGCGAGCGCGGTCCGCAGCGAGATGAGCCCGTCGTACTCGTTGTTGTAGTTGCCGGGCGTGTACGGCTTGCCGTTGAAGGTGAACGTGGTCGGCTCGTCCCAGACCAGCGTGGCCGGCGAGAGGTCGATCCGCCGGTCTTCGACGCCACGCTCGAACGCGGCCAGGTACACGAACGGCTTGAACGCCGACCCCGGCTGGCGGCGCGCGTTGACCGCGCGGTTGTACTGGGACTCGGCGTAGGCGCGCCCCCCGACCAGGGCGAGGATGTCGCCGGTGCGCGGGTCCACGGCCACGAGCGCGGCCTCGGCGCGCTCGCCGCGGGCGCGCCGCGCGAGGCGCGCGTCGACGGCCTCGAGCCCCTGTCGCACCGCCGCCTGCGCCATGCGCTGGAGCCGGAGGTCGAGCGTGGTGTAGACGTCGATGGGGCCCGGGTCGGGCCCGGCGAGCGCGGGCAGGTTCTCGGTGACGAGATCGACGAAGTAGGGCGCCTCGGCGTCCAGCCCGCGGCTCGCGGTCACGAGCGGCTCGGCCTCGGCGCGTTCGGCCGCTTCGTGCGTGATGGCGCCGGCGTCGGCCATGACCGCCAGCACCACGTTCCGGCGCGCGCGGGCGCGGTCCGGCGAGCGGAAGGGCGAGTAGGTCGACGGCGACTGGATCAGCCCGGCCAGCGTGGCCGATTCGGCCAGGCTCAGGTTGGACACGTCCTTGCCGAAGTACAGCCGCGCGGCCTCGGCCACGCCGTGCACCGCGAACGAGCCGTGCTGGCCCAGATAGACCTCGTTCAGGTACAGCTCGAGAATCCGGTCCTTGGTCAGCCGGCGCTCGAGGATCAGCGCCATGAACTGCTCCTGGATCTTGCGCCGGAACGTCTTTTCCGGCGTCAGGACCAGGTTCTTGACGAGCTGCTGGGTCAGCGTGCTGGCGCCGACCAGGTAGGGCCGGTCGCCCCGCAGGTTGGTGAGGAGCGCGCCGGCCGCGCGAATCACGTCCACGCCGGGGTGCTCGTAGAACCGGCGGTCCTCGATCGCGATGACGGCCTGGACGAGGTGCGGCGCGATGGCCTGCAGCGGGACGTGGCGCCGCTTCTCGCGATCCCCGGTGACTACCGCGCTCAAGAGCGGGGCGTCGAGGGTGAGCGTGGGGAGCGTGCCGGCGCGCGTGCCCGTGATGCGCGCGATGCGGCCCTGGGCGCCGCGTCGGGGCGGATCGAAGACGACTCGCACCCGCCGGCCCTTCTGGTCGCCGCCGCGCGGCATCAGCTCCACCGCGCCCGGGCCGGCCACGAACTCGCCGGGCTCGTCGGCGCGTGCGCGCGCGGCGTAGCCGAGGTCGTTCAGCTGATCGACCAGGTCGCGCTCGGTGAGGGCCTGGCCGGGGTGCAGGACGATCGGCCGGGCGAAGATCCGGGGCGGGGCGTCCACGCGCTCGCCCCGCAGCCGCGCGTCGATCCGGCGGGAGAAGTCCACGTAGTAGTAGCCCGCCAGCGCCGCCCCGGCGACCGCCGCGGCGGCGAGCCCCCAGCCCAGGATCGCGCGCCAG